>JAZNMV010000213.1:0-19312 GCA_045579885.1 Acutalibacteraceae bacterium
CCATCCACAGGCTGTTTTGCAAGCAAACGCTTCGCGTTCGGGAAAAGCTCGAGAGCGGTACTAAACACTTCATCGCTGTTATTACCTGCAATGTGTACGTAAACGTCTGTTTCCATGGAATCGAAATCCGCAACATAATTCGGCTTGCTGTCTTCCCAAAACAGATACTTGCGTGTCTTGAAGTGCTTTACACAGTCGATCACATCGGCTACAACTGCGCTGGCTGTGGGCAGTTTACCTGCACCCTTGCCGTAGAACACAACGTCGCCGGTTGCGTCTCCGCGTACCATGATACCGTTGAAAACATCATCCACGCTCGCAAGCTGACTGCCGCGATGTACGAGCATCGGACATACCATTATATGCACCTGTCCGTTTTCGAGCATCTTTACGGAACCGATCAGCTTGATCACGCCGCCCCATACGTCGGCATAATCCACATCTTCGAGCGTGATCTTCGTAATGCCTTCCGTATGCACACTGTCGGGATACACATGTGTACCGAAAGCAAGGGATGCCAGAATACAGATCTTTCTGCAGGCATCGTGACCTTCAACGTCCGCACTCGGGTCGCGCTCTGCATAACCGAGCTGCTGTGCCAGTGCGAGTGCATCGTCAAAATTCATCTGCTCACGGATCATTTTCGTTAAGATAAAGTTTGTCGTACCGTTCAAAATACCGGCAATTTCGGAAACTTCGTTTGCTGCGAGACACTGGCTGATCGGACGAATGATCGGGATACCGCCGCCAACGCTTGCTTCAAACATAAAGCTGAGGTTGTTCTCCTGCGCGATGTGCAGAAGCTCGGCGCCCTTGGATGCAACCAGCTCCTTATTGGAAGTTACAACACTCTTACCGTTTTCAAGGCAAGCCTTTACATACTCGTATGCCGGATGGAGGCCGCCCATAACTTCTACAACGATCTGTACTTCCGGATCATTCAGAATCTTGTTAAAATCTTTAGTAAAAATATCACTGTAAGGGAGATCGGGAAAATCCCGGAGATCAAGAATATGCTTGACCACAAGCTCTTCCTTCGCTCTTTTTTTCAAACTCTCCGTATGAGTAGTCAGAACCTCCAGAACGCCGGAGCCGACTACACCGTGACCGAGAACTGCTATATTTGCCATAACCCTCTTCCTTTCCTTAAAACCGATCAGCCTACGATGCTGTCAATCTTAATTACGCCCTGCACTTCAAAAAGGCGTTTCAAAAGCTCGTCCACTTCGATACTCATATTCTCGCTGCGAGCCGAAACCGAAACGAACGCCTTTCCCTTAACCGGGATATTCTGATTGATCGTCAGAATATTGGCATTCGCTTTGTAGAACACAGTCAGAAGATTCATCAGAACACCGGGCTTATCGATCAGAACAACCTGTACCGTCATGATCGCACCGGTTTCTTTTTTTGTATACGGAAAAACAGAGTTCTTATATTTATAGTATACACTGCGGGATATCCCGGCCAGCTTCACCGCTTCGGATGTATTGGAAGCCTCTCCGGTCTCCAAAAGCTGATTCACTCTGATCACCTTTTGGTACACTTCGGGAAGCACACTTTCATCGATCAGCAAAAAAGATGTATTGCTCATTGTCCACCACCAAAATACGTTTGTATTGCGAATGTGAACATCTTATCACATCTGTCCGCAAAAAGCAACCCTAAAAAAAGAAAAAGTCCGCCCTGTAAACACAGAGCGAACTTTTTGTTTTGATTATTTACCCGGCCGGCACAGCAGGAACTTCTTCCAGTTCAATACCGGGTTCCGGCGTCGGCGTGGGGCTCGGAGACGGACTGTTGTTTTTCAGCGTCAGGTGATCCGTCGTACCGTCGCAAACTTTCGGGATGGTGCCGGGCATATACCAGCCGTATGCACGGTCGGGACACATACCCTCTTCCTTCGAAACACGCATACCGCTGTCACGGCAGAACTCGAGATAAACGAGATCATCACTGATCGGGAAACTGCCGCTGTGCAGCAGTTCATTGTAGTTTTCATCCAGCCAATCGATGATGCCGTTATACATATTCTTCGCACCGTTCGTATCTTCGATGTGGCTCTTCATATCGTGACCGTTCCAAATACCGCATACAACGGACGGTGTTGCGCCCATATACCAGATATCGCACTCATCATCGGTCGTACCGGTTTTGCCGATCTGATCGAGACCGCTGCGGTATACCTGCCATGCGGTTGCATATGCGCCGCTGACACCGTGAATCGGCAGGTGAAGCAACTTATTCATAACACTCGCTGCCTCAAAGGAGATGACCTGCTCCGCAACACGATCCTGATAATCATAAATCACGTTGCCGTCATGGTCTTCGATGCGGTAAACCGTATACGGTTTGTAGTACTTACCGCCGTTACCGAAAATCTGATACGCACCGGTCATTTCAAGTACGCTTACACCCTGCTCCAGACCGCCCAGAGAAACACCGCCAAGGTTAGCAGAATCGCCTTCTTTCAGCGTAGTCATGTGCAGACTTTCGGTTAAGAACTGATAGCTTGCCATCGGAGACATCTGATTTACAAGCTGAACGACCGGAGCGTTCAAAGATTCTGTCAGCGCACGGTCTACACTAACGTATCCGGTTTCATTATAGGTACCGCTGAAGTTTCTCGGACCTGCTTTACCTTCTCCGTTATAGTTCGGAAGCGGCTTATCCTTCATCAGGGAGCCGTACGTAATATACTCATTCTCAATGCCCAGAGCATATACGCCGATGGGCTTGATGGAAGAACCGGGCTGATTCGTAGAGTCGGAAACAAGGCTCCACTCACGGCGGCCTTTTTTCTCTGCAATCACACCGTCATCTGTCAGTTTATTGGAGTTTACGGCAAGGATACGGCCGTCATATTCCATAAGGCAGGCTGCGGACCAGATATCCGTGTCATCAATATAGCTCTGCCAGTTTGTCTGCAAAAGGTTTTCGAATCCTTCCTGCATCGGTACATACTGCGCAGAATAGATCTTCAGACCGCCGCTGTACATCATATCGATAGCCGTTTTGTGATCTACATTGCAGTATTCCTCCAGAAGTGTGTAGGTCTCCTTGAAGACCTCCTCATCATACCAGTTCCAAACCTTGTTGATAGCAGCATCCTTATCTCCGCTGCCTCTGTCTTCATCAACACCGAAATCGATACCGCGCAGCTGAAGATTTTCCGACTGCTCCATCGCCTCCAGGTATTCGTCCTTGGTGATCATATTCTGGTTGTACATCTCCAGAATAACGGTCTCTCTTCTCTTCTGGTTGGCTTCCGGGAAATAGAATACGCACAGACCGTAGGGGTTCTTCGTTGTCGCCGCAATGGTAGCACATTCCGCTATATTGCAGTCCCAAATATTCTTGCCGAAATATCCCTTTGCAGCTGCCTGTACACCGTAGTAGCCGTTGCCGTAGTTAACGAGGTTCAAATATGCCTCGAGGATCTCGTCCTTCGTATATTCCTTTTCGAGATTCAGTGCCATGAAGATCTCTTTGATCTTACGCATGATGCTGACCTGGTTTTCGCCCGTGAGGTTCTTAATCAGCTGCTGCGTGATCGTTGAACCGCCGGAGTTACCCGTACCGGTTGCAAGCTGAACAACCGCACGGCCGGTGCCTTTCCAGTCTACACCGTCATGCTCATAGAAACGTTTATCTTCGATCGCAACCATGGCATCCTTCATAATCTGCGGAATATCCGTAAAGTCCACACGTGTACGGATCTCCGTGGAGTACAGCTTCTGGTGCTCACGCCACTGGGCCGTGTCAACACTTTCGATATGCAGCTGATCCGTTACGTAGATCATACTGGATTCCTTCAGCTTAAATGTGGAGAGACTCATGGGCATTTTGGTATCGTGAAAACTCCAGATCACGGAAAGCACACTGAAAAGCACGAGGCAGCCCGAAATGGCACCAATCCAGAAAACAGTCTTCAGAAGCTTCCACAGCATGGAGACCACCGTACCGGCAGTTGCACCGGCAGAACGAGCCATCTCTCCATCCGTTCGTCCCATAACAGGACCGGTCGATTGCGCCGTATTGTACTTGTTAAGGTCTTCTTTATTCAGCACAACAATCACCTGACCTTGCTGACGGCAAGGCTATCCTTTCTCAAAAAATCTATTATGTACGGGAATCTCCATACAGGCAAAGCATGTATATTCTGCCAGTTTTCGCCGACACTATACACAAATGCCCAACTTGAAAGGACGATTCCTCATGAATGAACGCCGTAAATCTTTGTATATGAGAACCGCGTTATACATCGCGGTCCCTGCGTTTATGCTGCTTTCGGTTATTCTTGCTGTAATTTTTACAGGTGAACCCCAAGCGGTATACGCCGATACAAAGGACAATAGTTCAGTTTATTATATCTCAAACGCAGATGCAAGTCAAGGAAACACCGCTTCACGGCTGCCGAATTCAAGAAATATTAAGAATTACACCGTGCGTATTCAAAACGGTAAAATCTCTGTTTTTGAAAAAAACGATCCTTCTCCGCTCTATACGATCGATACACCGCCGTCCCGCCTGCCCACCGCAGACCGCATTCTTTTGGAAGCCGGAATTTCCGCCGAAACCTTTGAAGAAGCCTGCCGGCTGCTCGAAGATTATGAATAAGCCGTTTTGACATGTGAAAAATAAAAAGGATGCCCGTTTCCGGACATCCTTTCTTCGCACAAATTACTTCATGCTCTCTTCGTAGGACTTGATCATCTTCTTGACCATCTGGCCGCCGATAGAACCGGCCTGCTTGGAGGTCAGGTCGCCGTTGTAACCCTGCTTCAGGTTTACGCCTACTTCGTTTGCCGCTTCCATCTTGAAACGGTTCATTGCTTCCTTTGCCTCAGGCACGACTGTCTTGTTACTCATTTTTCTTTCTCCTTCAATCATTTCTCGCGTTTGCTGTTACTATTGTGTTTTCCTGAAGGAGCTTTATGCGTAACATTTTTTGCTAAAATTCGCAGTTTTTATTTCTCCGCTTTCCGGCAATTATAAAGATGAACGATATTGAGATCTTCGTCCATATCGAGACCGTGCGAGCCGCAGTTTCCGTCTATGTCGTGGCAGCCGTGATCCATTGCAAAGCCCTGCAGCACATTATGCTGCTTCCAGTGCTCTTTGATCATAGCATCAAACATTGCATAGGCTTCGGAGTTTGCACGCAGCTCGCCGAGCGCTTCGATGCTCTCCGTGCCGTACTTATGCATGATGGTATCATAATTGCCGTTATAGACCAAAATGAAATCGTGTTTATCTTCGAGGATCAGCTGTGCTGCCTTTGCGTTGACTTCTTCCACGGTATCGTAGAGGTAATAGTCCATTTCACGCTCGAGGAAGATTACAGAAAGGCTATCCCCCGCTGTGGAAACGATTGCCGGCTTTTTGCCTGCACGGATGAGTGCATCAAAAATCGTATCAATGCGGATAACCGGCTTTGTATAGGAACGGATGCCGTGTACTTCCGGCTGTGCACCGGTATACATTGTACCGAAGCATACGGGTGTAACGGAAGGCATAACCGTACAGAACGGTGCTTTGTGCTCCGTACGTGCGATAACTTCTTTCAAAAGCTGCGGATATTTTTCATAGATCCACTGAGAGACAGCATCCGGATTGTACATAAACACACGGTCTGCCTTTTCACCGCCAAATTTATCATCGACATACTTGCAGAGTGCCTCATTGGCTGCAGCAGCCTCTGCGGGAGCATCAATGCCCATAGCGTAGCAAATCGCTGCACAAAGAGTATCTAAAGAATGTTCGTTTTTCATTTTGACCACCTCAATTTGTGATTATACGCTTACTATAGCATGATTGTTCGACCTATACAAGGCTGAATTTCACTAAACATATTATAATGGGGCTGCGCCCCAAACCCCCGCCGCATTTGCGGCGAACGGACGAGGTCACCCATAAAAACCAAAAAGCACCGTGTCCGAAAACACGATGCTTTGTTTGGAGCTGCTAACCAGATTCGAACTGGTGACCTCGTCCTTACCAAGGACGTGCTCTACCACCTGAGCCATAGCAGCAAATCAGGGCGAACTATTGCTCGCCCTTAATGGCGACCCGGAACGGGCTCGAACCGTCGACCTCCAGCGTGACAGGCTGGCGTTCTAACCAACTGAACTACCGGGCCATATGGCAGGGGCAGTAAGATTCGAACTCACGGCACGCGGTTTTGGAGACCGCTGCTCTACCAACTGAGCTATGCCCCTATATCACAGTCATTTTTGACTGCTTGGCTATTTTATCATTTTCCGCCGCAGATGTCAAGCTATTTTCAAAAAATTATCTATTTTTCTTTGTCATACACATCCGCAGCAAAAAGAAATGCGCCCACCGAAAACAGTGGGCGCACCGAAATTTTATAGCTTATCTGGAAAGATCCTTGGAGATCTCATAGAGCTTCTCATCGAATGTACGCGGCATATCGAGAGCCTCTGTGATATCGAGATCTACGATATCCTCGCCCTTCATAGCGAGAACACGATTGCTCTTGCCATCGCGGAGAAGTTCAACTGCATAGTAACCCATGCGGCTTGCAACAACACGGTCGCGAACGGTCGGAGAGCCGCCGCGCTGTACGTGACCGAGGATGGTTGCACGGCTTTCGATGCCTGTTGCAGCTTCGATCTTCTTGCAGATGTCTTCTACATGGCCGATACCTTCAGCAACAACAACAATGAAGTGCTGCTTGCCGGTTGCCTGAGCAGCCTTAATGCGCTCAATGACATCCTTCTCAAAATCGTACTCAACTTCCGGAACCAGAGTTGCAATAGCACCAACAGCAATACCGGTGTTCAGAGCGATATCGCCGCAGCGTCTGCCCATAACCTCTACAACGTTGCAGCGGTCGTGGGATTCTGTGGTCTCACGGATCTTATCGATCATTTCCATAGCGGTATTCATAGCGGTATCGTAACCGATGGTGTAATCGGTGCATGCGATATCGTTATCAATGGTGCCCGGGATGCCGATGCACGGGATACCTGCGCCAGTGAGGTCGCGTGCGCCGCGGAAGGAACCGTCGCCGCCGATAACAACAACACCGTCAACACCAAGTTCACGGCACTTGTCAGCTGCCTTCTTAACGCCTGCCGGTGTGTTGTACTCCGGGCTGCGTGCTGTCAGAAGAGAAGTACCGCCGCGCTGAATGATGTTGGAAACACTGCGCAGATCCATCTTCTCAACTTCGCCTGTCAGAAGGCCGTTATAGCCATGTCTGATAGCGTAAACTTCCATACCGAAAGAGAGAGCGGTACGAACTACGGAACGTACTGCAGCATTCATGCCGGGAGCGTCGCCGCCGCTTGTCAGTACAGCAATTTTCTTTGTGCTCATTACAATTCCTCCAATTTTATAAAAATGCAAAAAGCAAATTATTATTCATTTAGCATTATAGTATACTTCCTCGACAGAATCAAGAGGAGAATGCACTTTTATGACAAAAATTTCACTTAGTTTTCCTTCAGCGCAACATTCTCGTCACCGAGCAAACGCTTAAGCGCAGACACCAGCTCATAGTTCACCGCTACACGGTATTTCGCCGGTGCACGTACAAGTTTCCGCTCAGAAAGGCTGTAGAGATACAGATCCGTGATACCGTCAAAGATCTCTACATACTGCAGCGCCTTTTTGCAAATCGGGTGATCAAGCGACGGTACACGCAGATATAACCCTTTATATGCCGTATTATATCCCTTGATCTGTACCTGCCGCGGCTCCGTTCGTACGGGCTTTGGCGCCTGCGGTGTCCGCTCCTGCGCACCTGTTCCCCTTCCGCCCTGTGCGAGCATTTCTTCGGGAGAAAACGGTGCTGTCATATACTCAACTATGAGCTTCGGATCCTTTTCCTCCGTAAAGCTGATGCGTCCGTGTGCTTTGACCGCACCGCCCGACGTGAGCAGATCGTTGCAGCGTTCCAGAACTTTCGGGAACACAAGTGCTTCCATCGAACCGTAAATGTCTTCCAGCGTGACAAAAGCCATATTCGCACCGGATTTTGTCGCCTTCTTCTTCACATCGGAAACAATGGCGAGCACATCCACATACTGCTCATCCGCATATTTGTCGGATTCTCCCGCGGCACTCAAAGCAATTTCATCCATGCGTGCTACGAGATCACGCCGATACACCTCGGCATACGGCGCCATGGGGTGACCGGACAGGTACATGCCCGTAACCTCTTTTTCCATGGAAAGCAGCTCTGCCTGCGGGAATTCTTCCGCACGCGGCATTTTATAAGACTCGGTTTCAACTTCACCGCCGAGATCAAACAGACCGATCTGACCTTCAATATTCTTACGCTTGTCCGAATCGAGCTGCTCAAGTACGGGGCCGACCGCCATCAGCATCTCGCGGCGGTTATTGCCCATACCGTCGAACGCACCGCAGCGAATGAGACTTTCCAACGCTCTGCGGTTCAAGTCTCTGCCCTGCATACGCTTACAGAAATCGTAAAAACTCTTGAATTTACCGTTTGCCCTGCGTTCGGTTATCATACGGGTGATCACACCGCGGCCAAGATTCTTGATCGCGAGCAGACCAAAACGGATATTGTCGTCGGATACGGAGAAGCCTGTAGCACTTTCATTGACATGCGGCGGCAATACTTTAATACCGAGTCGGCTGCACTCTTCCATGTAAGCTGCAACCTTACCGGAAGAGCCGAGTACACTGGTCAAAAGTGCCGCCATATATTCTTTCGGGAAATGGTACTTAAGATAGGCTGTGCGGTACGACACAACCGCATACGCCGCTGCATGAGATTTATTAAATGCATACGATGCAAAGCTTTCCATCTCATCGTAGATGATCTCTGCCGTACGCTCATCCACACCGCGCGCAACGCAGCCTTCGATCTCGACTGTACCGTCATCACGCTTTAAGCCGTGTACGAAGTACTTTCGCTCTTCTTCCATGACCTTGTGCTTTTTCTTACTCATGGCACGGCGCACAATATCTGCTCGACCGAGCGAATATCCTGCAAGCTCACGGAAGATACGCATAACCTGTTCCTGATAGATGATACAGCCGTACGTAACATCCAATATTTTGGAAAGACGCGGATGACGGTACGTGATCTTTTCCGGATGCTTACGGTTTTCTACATATGTCGGGATAAACTTCATCGGACCCGGACGGTAAAGCGAAATGACCGCGATGAGATCTTCTATGCTTTCCGGCATGGACTGCATGATAACGCGGCGCATACCGGCCGATTCAAACTGGAACACACCTTCCGTTGCACCGCTCATGATCATAGAGAAAACCTCCGGATCGTCATGCGGCGCGTTCTCCACACGGAAATCGGGGATCTGTTTACGGATCATTTTCTCCGCATTGTCAATTACCGAGAGATTGCGAAGGCCGAGGAAGTCCATTTTCAAAAGACCGAGTTCCTCGATCTCCGTCATCGTAAACTGGGTCACGACCGATTCATCGTTCATGCTCAGCGGCACATAATCCACGACCGGCCGGTCCGTGATCACAACACCGGCTGCATGTGTAGAGGTATGACGCGGCATACCCTCCACTTTCCTCGCCATGTCGAGCAGTGCACGAACCTGCTCGTCCGATTCGTACTTATCTCTTAACTCCGTTACGCTCTCGAGTGCATGGTCGAGCGTCATGTTCAGTTCCATCGGCACGAGCTTCGCAACCATATCGCACACATTGTACGGAATTGCCATTGCTCGGCCGACATCGCGGATTGCAAGACGCGCCGCCATCGTACCGAAGGTCACGATCTGCGCTACGTGATCTGCACCGTACTTTTCGACAACATATTCGATGATCTCCTGTCTGCGTTCATCCGAAAAGTCGACATCGAAGTCAGGCATGCTGACGCGTTCCGGGTTCAGGAAACGTTCGAAAAGCAAGTCATACCGCAGCGGGTCAACACCGGTAATACCGATGCAATACGCCGCGATGCTGCCGACACCGGAGCCTCGACCCGGGCCGACGGGAATACCCATGCTCTTCGCCTGGCGAATAAAATCGTAAACGATCAGATAATAGTTTACATATCCCATCGTATCGATGGTTGAAATTTCATACTCGAGCCGTTCTATGATGCTCGGGTCCGGATTTTCACCGTAATAGCGGTGCAGCCCCTCATAGCAGAGGCGGCGGAAATATTCACGGTTATCGCTGCCGTCCGGCGTATTAAAGCGCGGCAGCTTCGTATTGCCGAATTCAAAATCAAGATTACACTGTTCGGCAATGATCTGCGTATTGTCAGCAGCTTCCGGACAATCCGGGAACAGCGCACGCATTTCCTCTTCGCTCTTGAAATAGAACTCATTGGAACCGAATTCCAGCGTATCCTCGTCCTCTATCGTATGGTTTGTCTGGATGCACATGAGAACACGGTGCATCTCGTGATCTTCCTTTTCAATATAATGGCAGTCGTTTGTGGAAACAAGCGGGATACCGGTCTCTCGGGACAGACGGATGATCTGCGGGTTGATGTAGGCCTGCTCCTGCAGACCGTGGTCCTGCAATTCCAGATAGAAATTGCCTTTGCCGAAAATCTCCTCATAACGAAGCGCCGCTTCCTTGGCTTCCTTAAAAGCACCGACAGAAAGGGCCCGTGGAATCTCACCCGCAAGACAGGCAGAAAGCGCGATGAGACCTTCGCTGTGTTTTCTGAGCAGTTCAAAGTCTGCACGCGGCTTATTATAGAATCCTTCCGTCCATGCGCGGGAAACAATAGCAACCAGATTACGGTAGCCAACTTCATTTTTGCACAGCAGAACCAAATGCCGGTTCTCGTTATCGAGTCCGTGCACCTTATCCGTTCTGCCGCGCTTTGCAACGTAGATCTCGCATCCGATGATCGGCTTAATACCGCGCTTTTTCGCAGCTTTATAAAATTCGACCACACCGTACATAACACCGTGGTCGGTGATTGCTACACTTGTCTGCCCGAGTTCTTTTGCGCGGTCCAGGAGCTTTTCGATACGGCAGGCGCCGTCCAGCAAGCTATATTCGGTATGCAGATGCAGATGCGTAAATGCCATATCAAAATTCCCTCCTCATTTTTTTCGAACAAATTATTCCACAATCAGTTTGAAACCGTGCTGTGTACTGATATTTTTACTTCTGTCGCCCCACATTGTGTCGACGACTACATAATATGTTCCGGCTTCTTCCGGATAGCTGAAAGCCTCTCTTCTGAAATAGAGTTCTTCAAAATTCTCATTATATACGGTGTAATGCATGCCGCCGTACGGATTTTTTGTAGCTTCCAAAATGATGCTTTTACTCATACGGATTTCCGGAAAGCTCGCCGCATCCTTCTCAATCTCGAAGCGTTCGCCTTCCGAAATACTTCCCTTTTTATTCTGTTCTCCGGTCACACGCTGCTGCGCCACGATTTCGGCGCTGCCGGAATACACCTGAATATCACCGGGCTTCATTTCCGTTTTGATAAGACTGTTCACGCCGTGCGCAATAAGTGCCAGCACACCGATAAACGCGAACAAGATCAAAATATCCGAAAGCTTACGCTTCGGTTTTGCACGCGACTCATTTTCTTTCTTCATTCTATATCCCCTTATCTTTCCGCTTGCTGTGCAGCAGCTTCTTCCTCCGGTGTACCGAGTGTTTCGGCGAATTCCAAAATACGGCGCAGACGGTGATTTACACCGGAACGGCTGATTGCAAGGCGCTCGCCCATTTCTCGCAGCGACATTTCCGGATTATGCAGCCGCAATGTTGCCACTTCGCGCAGATCCGCCGGAAGCTCCTCGAGACCGAGCTTGTCGTTGATCAGAGCGATCGCAGCGATCTGTTTGGACGCCGCAGAATACGTTTTATCGAGATTTGCCGTCTCACAGTTCGACACGCGGTTCATATTATTATAAGCTTCCTTGTACATCTTGATCTGCATCAATTCCATAGCGGAGTTGACCGCACCGATCAGTGTAAGGAAATCCTCAATCGCGCTGCTTTCTTTTATGTAGACGATGTAATTATTCTTTCTCTTTGCGATGGACGGCGAAAGCTGCGCTGCACGAACATCCTCAAGCACCGCTTTCAATTCTTCCGCAAGATGCAGATGCGGTGTGGAGAACTCCAAATGATATTCCTTTTGCGGATCCGTTACCGTACCGCAAATCAGAAAAACACCGCGCAGGAACGCTGCCATGCAGCAATCCTTCTGCAGATTCTCTCTTCGAATGTGGAGGCTGATCTCGTTTCCGGTATGTCCGAAAGATTCCACCATCTGCTGTCTGGCATTTTCATCCGGGATCGTAAGAGTGAACGCACTGACCTTTTTTCTGTGAAGTTCCGAATGTACTTCGGCATATACACCTGCGGATACGGCTGCGGCCTCCGCAATGCGGCGGGCTACCGCTCCGTTTTCGCAGATCATACGGTTTTCTCTCAAAGAGAAGCACTTAGAAAAAAGCAGAAGGCCGTAGCATTCTGCTTTCAGGCAACACACCCGTTTATTTTCAATGATACATAATTCTCTTTTGCAATCCGAGGCAAACGACATATACGACTTCCTTTCCGTTTTCCTCTAATGGGTGATCTCATCATTTCAGCATATCGCGATGCGTAACGCTGACACGGATTCCCTTCTCCGCTAAATGGTCATGCATGTACTGCGCCAACGCGACGGAGCGGTGATGGCCGCCCGTACAGCCCACAGCAATGACAAGCTGACTTTTGCCTTCCTTAACGTAAAGCGGCAGCAAATAATCGACCATATCCGTAAACCTCTGCTTAAAGCCCTCTGTTTCCGGACACTGCATAACAAAATCACGCACCGGTGCATCGAGACCGGTCAGTGGCTTCAGTTCCGGAATGTAGAACGGGTTCGGCAGACAGCGTACGTCAAAAATCATATTGGCTGCAGGCGGCAAACCGTGCTTAAACCCGAAGCTCATGCAGTGTACCGCGATCGCATCGTTATCCTCCTGCAGGAAAAGTTCAGCAATGTGCTGTTTCAACTGTGCCACAGGAACGCTCGATGTATCGATCACATAATCGGATATTTCTTTGACCGCACGCAGCATATCCCGTTCCAGACGCACAGCCTGTTCGAGTGACCCTTGCATGGTTTCAGCGAGCGGATGCTTACGTCTCGTTTCCTGAAAACGGTTGACAAGAATGGATTCTTCCGCATCCATAAATAGGATCTTATAGACTCTTTCCTGTGCTTTGAGCGTCTCAAGAGCACTGAAAAAAGACTTAAACAGCTCACCGCCGCGTGTATCCGTAACTACGGCTATGCGCTGCCGGACACCTTCCGATTTTTCACACAGATCGTAAAATACCGGGATCAGCGCCGGAGGCAGATTATCCACGCAGTAAAAACCGATATCCTCCATAGCGTGCATGGCACGGGTCTTACCTGCGCCGGAAAGACCGGTCAGGATCACAAATTCCATTTCATTTCTCCTTTTACAGGCGTACTCTGCGCACCTCGGGCTCGAGCGCCACACCCTTTTCCTTCATAACAACATCCTGAATATGTGTGATCAGTGCTTCAACATCCGCACAGGTCGCATTACCGATATTTACAATGAAGCCTGCATGCTTTTCACTCACGCATGCACCGCCGACCGTGCAACCCTTAAGACCGCACGCCTCAACAAGTGCACCGGCAAAATAGCCCTCGGGACGCTTAAACACACTGCCGGCACTCGGCAGCTCCACAGGCTGTTTCGACTTGCGGCGCTGCACCAGATCATCCATCGCCGCCGTGATCTCGGTTTCAACACCTCGCTGCAGTTCAAATTCGGCCTTCAAAATCACTTTTTTTGTTCCCATGAACACACTTTTTCTGTAGCCAAACTGAAGCTCGTCTCCGATATATACACCTTCGGTGCCATCCTCATCCATGTAGTAAACACGTGCTGTGACCTGCTTCATTTCTCCGCCGTAAGCACCGGCGTTCATATAAAGCGCACCGCCGACCGCACCGGGGATTCCCCAGGCAAATTCCAAACCGGTAAGCGTATTGCTGCGGGCAAAACCGCACAGTGCCGCAAGTGTTGCGCCGCTGCCGCAGATAATACGGTTTTCTCCCTTAAGGGAGATCTTCTTAAATTCTCCGTCGAGAACAATTACGGCGCCGCGCAGTCCTTCATCCGGCACAAGCATATTGGAGCCGTTGCCGAGCATGAGATACGGAATCTCATTTTCCTTTAAGGAAACAAGCACTTTTTTGAGCTGTTCACTGTTTTCTGCTATAACATAGCGGTCAGCCGGTCCGCCGATCTTAAAGGTCGTGTGACCGCACATCGGCTCGTCTTTTCTGTATCGAATATCTGCCGCATCGAGTACGGCATCGAAAACGGAATAATCACGCATTTCGGTTACTCCTCATAAATTCTTAAATTTGAGCGCAGTAAATAAACCGCGCAGAAAGCGGAAGCTTCTTTATTATACAAAAAACTGTTTTGAGCTATTCCCCTTAGATATCGAGCTCGCGCTTGATATCCTGATGCGGCATCATAGATACATCCATACCGAGTGCGGAAAGCAGCTCATGTGCTGCGTTGTAACCCATCTTCTTCTGGCGGTTGTTCATCGCAGCTACCTCAATGATGATCGCAAGATTTCGGCCGGGCTTTACCGGAATCGTCATGACCGGCACACGAATTCCGAGGATCTCGGTATATTCGCTGTCGATACCCATACGGTCGTAAACCTTGGAGGAATCCCAAATTTCCAGATTGATGCACATATCGATCTTTTCGGAGAGCTTAACAGCACCCATACCGAAAATACGGCGCGCGTTGATAATACCGATACCGCGCAGCTCGATGAAGTGACGAATGTTTTCGGGAGACTGACCAACGAGAGACTTGCTCGAAACGCGGCGGATCTCAACCGCGTCGTCCGCGATCAGACGGTGACCGCGCTTAATAAGCTCGATTGCAGTTTCACTCTTACCGACGCCGCTGTCGCCGACGAGAAGAATACCTTCGCCGTATACTTCAACGAGAACGCCGTGGCGTGTAATACGCGGAGCAAGCTCAACATTCAACAGCGCAACCAGAGCGGAAACAATGTTGGAAGTAGAATCCGGAGACTTTAAAAGCGGAACGGCATAGCGGCTTGCAAACGCACGCATATCCATATCCGGCTCAAAACCACGGGCAAAAATAACTGCCGGCGGCTGCTGAGAAAAATAGCTTTCAAGTGCAATGTAGCGCTTTTCAGGCTTCCAGCTATAGAGCATGGCGATCTCCGCACGGCCGAAAATAGCAATACGGGTCGGGTCGAAATACTGGTAATAGCCACTCAGTTCAATACCGGGACGTACAACATCGCGGGACTGAATAAGAATATCGTCTGCGCTTTTCGGAAGATAAACCTCTTCAAGCTGCAGATCGTGAACAATTTTAGAAAGAGGAAGCGTATAAATTTCCGGCATAACAAACCATCCTTTCTGCGGGATACCCGGAATTCCTATAGTCTACTTTATTATAACGGATTTGAAAACAAAAATCAACCGATGCACAGCCGTTCCACAGCAGTCAAATAAATTTCCCCCACCGCTTTTTCAAAGAAAAATGGTGCAGGCAGTCTTGACAACGTAACAATGTTTCGTTATAGTGTATATGTAACAAAACATTGTTACACTGCATTCGTAAAAAACTAAGAAGAGAAAGGAAGTGACCTTATGGATCTGATCTCCAAAAAAGAGCTTTTGCAGCTGACCGGTATCTCGTACGGACAGCTCTACCGCTGGAAGCGTGAGCGGCTTATCCCTGAGGAGTGGTTCATCAAGCAGTCTTCTTTCACCGGACAGGAAACTTTTCTGCCGCGCGACCTCATTCTCCCCCGCGTTGCGGCAATTCTTGAAAATAAAGATAAATACTCGCTGAATGAGCTCGGACGTATGCTCTCGCCCGATACTGTACCGGCACTTGTGGACAGCGCCGCCCTCCGTCAGATTGAAGAGATTGATCAAACACTTCTCCCCGTACTCGAGCAGCTTGTAAACAAAGAAAGCTACGGCTTGTTTGACCTTTCTCTTTTTGCTGCGATCACCCGTGCAGCAGAAGAGCTGCATGCAGAAAGCGAAACGGATCGCCGTGAGATCGCAGAACGCGCTGTTTCTGTTACCGCACAGCGGTACACCGAATCGCTTCTCACCGTTTTCAGAGCCGGCAGCTTCCACGTCATGATGACTAAAGCCGACTCTCCGTTTACCTTCGACAGCTCGATTACCGAAGCCGTTTCGGTCCCGCTTTCCGAATGTGCGGCAGCGATCAAAATGAAATACCGCGCCTTATTCCCTACACTCGAATGATCTGAAGGAGGAAAAAATGATGATGAATATCCATATTGACGGTCTCAGCACATTTTCCGGCGGCGAATACGGAACTGTAAATATAGACGGTATTGCAACCTGCAACGGAAACCTGACTTGTGCTTCGATCTGCACCGACGGTACATTTCAGGTGAACGGCGATATCGCCTCCCTTACCGTATCTGTAGACGGCAGTATGACGGTTAACGGATCTGCAAAGACCGAAAAGCTTACAGTGGACGGTGCGCTTTCCGTAGAAGGTACTCTCCATGCCAAAGAACTCCACACGGACGGCAGTTTATCCGTTAAAGCTGATCTGTACGCACAAGAAGTATCCGTTGACGGCAGTCTTTCCGTACAGGGAAATGCACAGATAGATAAACTCAAGTTGGACGGTGCACTGCGCACAGACGGCTCTATGCAAGCCAATACCGTTTCCGTAGACGGAGCTTTGACCTGCGGTACGCTCCGTGCAGAAAAGCTGCATTGTGACGGTAAGGTTCGTGTACAGAACAGCTTCTACGTTAACGACACTCACATAGACGGTATGCTCGAAAGCGAAGGAAATCTTGAAGCAGAAAATCTGTACGCGGAAGGTTTTGTCACAGCAAACGGTCAGATCAGTGCAGACCGCATCGAGATCTTCGGTGCTGCACATGCGGACGAGATCGTCGGCGATTACATTCATATTGAGGCCGATACACGTCACCCGCTGCGCAAGGCAAAAAAGCTGTTCGATAGCTTACTGGGCCGAAAAAAAGCGGAGCTTCAACTCTGTGCCAATCTCATCGAAGCTACAACTGTGGAGCTTTATGATGTCTGCGCAGGCACAGTCAGCGGTGAGAACATTACGATCGGCGAAAACTGCCGTATCGACCGTCTTGAATGCACCGGAAATTACACAATAGATGCTTCTTCCACCGTCCGTATTTTAAACGGTGAACCGTACAGTAAATAAAACATATAAAAAAACGGGCCTGCTGCATTTTTGCGGCAGACCCGTTTTTTATTTCTTACCTTTGATGCGCTCGAGATCGCGATAGCTGATCAGCTCCACGCCGTGTTCTTTTAAGTAACTGTGTGTATACGGATCTTTCATCAGCTGATATTCCCATACACGGTCACGCCACGGACCAACGATCGATTTGAGTTCATCCGTCTCGAGTGCCGGATGCACGAATGTTTCCGTGATGCCCTCGGGAATATCCGTCCAGATTTTAAGGATCGTCTCTCTGTAGTGCTCATAGCTTACGCGCAGATCATCCGTCCAATCTGGGAACAGAAGATAATCCGGCATCAGTGTATTATAGCGTTTTCCCCATATTCTTGTGAGCAAAGTAATGCCGCGGTACAGCCAGCGCGGAATATCCTCCGGCGCAATGCGCTTATCATACTTTGTAAAGAACCGGTAGCTGTAACCGTACTCTCCGCACAGGCGCAGCGCAAGCTTTCCGAGGCCGAAACGGCCGGTATAATGTCCGTACAGCGTTCCCATATGGTTATCGACATGCGAAGGCTTCATCCCGAGGCTGTGTGCGAGCTCGATCTGTGCACGCACTTCGGCTTCGATATCCGCATATGACGCGTTCTTCTCCACTTCCGCACTTCTGCGCCACATGTATCCCTCTTCATTCACGAGCGTTTTGCCGTTCGTCAGTGGCTTCCATCGATGCGAGGGCCATTCATTTGTCAGTGTTGTGTGTACACCGAATGCAAACTCCGGATGCTTTGCCGCATACTCCGCCGCTTCCTTTGCAGCCGGGCACGGCATCATAATGGTGGAAGATTTCAGAAAACCGCCTTCGAAAAGTTCGAAAACCGCACGGTTTGCGGAGCGGCACATACCGCAGTCATCGGCATTTACGATCAGATATTTTGCCATGGTTTCTCCCCTGTTTTACATCGTGATCATAACGTTCACATTCGGGTTCTTTTCGTTCACGATGACGATCATTTCGATGAGCTTATTCACGTGATCCATCAGCGGACCGGTAACTTTACCGTAACCGGTAAATTCAATATCCGCCTCACATTTCGGATCTTCGAGTGCAGTCTTTAACGCATCGAGCGTCGGCATCACGCGGCGCAGACGCAGTTCGGCATTGATATATTCATGCAGATCGCGAACATCTTTTACAGTCGTTAAGTCGATCACAGCGTACATTTTGCGCCCTCCGTAACATAAATATCTTTCATAAATACCGTATCACGTGCTGCGGTGATCTGCACACGCACACCGGTGATCTTTTCATCCATCAGCCAATCGGTCAACGGATTCTGTATCGCAAACGGATCTTCAAGCGGGCAGATCTGCTTGTTGCCGATACATGTGCCTTCATAGAGCGCATAATCGATACGTCCGCCGCTCGGCAGCAGAATACGGAAACTTTCTACGCGCTGGCCCTTTGTGAGGTCTTCCTGCAGAATGACCGCACCGATCTTTACGGGCTTTCCGCACTTTACTTCATACATGGGCTGTGTATCGGTACCGCCGATGCGTTCCACCGTGCACGGAATACGCTTCTCTGTCGCTTCGATCATTGCGCCGAATTCCTTAAGGCGCTTAACATCGCGCTCATCGATAAGACCGTCTCTGTTCGGCGGAACATTCAGGTTCAAACAGGTATTTGCACCGCAGGAACGGAGATATGTGTTATACAGGCGCTCGAGCGAATGCGGATCTTCATTTTCATGCCAGAACCAACCCGGACGGATCGACATATCGATCTCAGCCGGTGTAAACGTAAGGCCCTTCGTATACATGATCTGCGGCATGGTACCGATCTCTTTATTCGAGTTATACATATAGGAAAGTGAACCTGCATCTGCAAGCGGGCCGGGGCCGGTCTGGACTTCGCTGTAATGGCAAAGTTCACTCGGCACAACCGACCATTCTGCATGGCGCGCTACGCCGGCTTCATTACCGCACCAGCGTGTATCCGGGCCGTAGTCGTTGAAAATAACAGCACCCGGCTGATATTTACGGATCATTTCGATATAACGCGGGAAATCATACACCTGCTT
>JAZNMV010000214.1:0-3313 GCA_045579885.1 Acutalibacteraceae bacterium
TGGCAGCTGTACGACAACCTTGTTCCTAAAATTCTTACCGAAACCTTCAATATCGGCGAAAGTATTTCCGGTCTCATCATGGCTGCGGACAACGTGCTCGCTTTGTTCCTCCTGCCGCTCTTTGGCGGTCTTTCGGACAAGTGCACAAGCCGCCTGGGCCGTCGCCGTCCGTTTATTCTGTTCGGCACGCTCATCGCCGTTGCGATTATGATGACACTGCCGATCCTGACCGATAGCTACCACGCTTCTCCCGCTGCATGGAAAACCGTATGCTTCGTCATCGCACTCGGTATGCTTCTTGTTTCCATGGGCACTTACCGCAGCCCGGCTGTAGCCCTTATGCCGGATGTTACGCCGAAACCCCTGAGAAGTAAAGCAAATGCGATCATCAACCTGATGGGCGCACTCGGCGGTATCATCTATCTGATCCTCACCACTTTCCTCTACAAGACAAGCTCCGATGTGTACGTTTCTTATCTCCCGCTTTTCATCATTGTCGGCTGCATCATGCTCGCAGCGCTCGCAGTACTTCTGCTTTGCGTAAACGAACCGAAGCTCGCAGCAGAGCAGAAAGCATATGAAGAAGCACATCCCGAAGATAATCTCAGCGAAACAACGGAAAGCGGCGAAGCTCTTCCGCGTGATGTTAAGAAGAGTCTCTCCTTCCTCCTTGTTTCCATTGCACTTTGGTTCATTGGCTATAACGCCGTAACGACATGGTTCTCTGTTTATGCTACAGAAAGCTGGAACATGACGCTCGGTCAGGCAAATATGTGCCTTACAATTGCAACTGCAGGTGCTATCGTAAGTTATATCCCGGTCGGCAGTATCGCAAGTAAGCTCGGCCGCCGTAAGACGATCCGTTTCGGTACACTGCTTCTGTCCGGCAGCTTCTTTGCTGCTTTTGTCTACACCATGCTCTCCGATTCTTTCAGCCCGATCCTCTATGTGCTGTTTGTGCTTGTCGGTGTAGCCTGGGCCTCCATCAATGTAAACTCTCTGCCGATGGTCGTTGAAATGTGCAAAGGCAGCGAGGTTGGTAAGTTCACCGGTCTCTACTATACCTTCTCCATGGCTGCACAGATCGCTACACCGATCATTGCAGGCTGGCTGCTTGAAAACATCAGCTACAAAACACTTTTCCCCTACTCCGCTATCTTTGTTTTCGCATCCTTTATCACCATGATGTTTGTCCGTCACGGCGATAATAAGGTTGAAGCTAAAAAAGGCCTTGAAGCTTTTGATGTGGAGGATTGATCGTCGTGGGTTACGCTTTTTTGATCCTGCTCATTCTGTTTCTGCTGCTCTTACTTGCTCTGTGCGGCAGAAGAAACCATCCTCATTTAAAGTATCTGCAAGGCTATCATTACGCACACCGCGGTCTGCACGGTTCACGTGCACCGGAAAATTCTATGGCGGCCTTCAAAGCTGCCTTGATTCGCGGCTACGGTATTGAACTGGACGTGCATTTGATGAAAGACGGTAATCTGGCTGTAATTCACGATGCATCTCTGAAGCGTACCGCCGGTGTTGATGTAAACATCGAAGATCTCACTCTTCCGGAGCTTGCAGAATACCGTTTGGAGGGCACCGAAGAAACGATTCCTACTTTCCGTCAGGTTCTTGATCTCTACGCCGGAAAAGCCCCTCTGATCATCGAATTGAAGCCTGTAAAGAAGAATCATGCGGCTTTAGCGAAGGCCGTCTGTGATGAGCTGAAGACTTACCGCGGCGCTTATTGTATTGAGTCGTTTGATCCGCGCTGCCTGATGTGGCTGAAGAAAAACAGACCGAAGATCGTTCGCGGTCAGCTCTCACAAAACTTTTTCAAGTCCAAAGAAAAACTCTCGCCGGTCATCCGCTTCCTGCTGACTCATAATCTTTTGAATTTCCTTACACAGCCCGATTTTCTTGCCTACCGTTTTGAACACCGCAAGACATTCAGCATTGCAGTCTGTAAGAAATTCTGGAGAATGCAGTGTGTCGGCTGGACGATCAACACACCTGAACTACACAAAGAAGTTGTAAAAGAAGGCTGGCTTTCCATTTTCGAAGGCTTTAAACCGTAAACACTAACGATAAAGGCACGGTCTGACAGTTCTGTCGGACGTGCCTTTTACTATATCTTTATTCCGTTATTTTCGCTGCATCGGTATATGCTTTTGCAAGTTCGGGGCAATACCACGTACCTTCACGCCTGTTATAAAGACCGAAGTATTCCGCACCGATGCCGTAGTTGCTGTTATCCCAAACAACACACGTTATATTATACTGCTTTGCGCCGCGTACATAATACTCTGCCCATGCACAGCGGTCTTCAAGATTATCCTTGTTGGTTGCACCGAATTCACCTATGATAACCGGGATATTCTTACTGACAAAAACCTCATTCAATGCACCGAAGAAAGAATCGAGATCACGGCGATCGCTATCTGTAAATTCGCCCGGTGCATCTCCGTTCATGGCAAAGTTATAGGGAGAATACGCATGGACCGACATAATAAGATGATCGTCATCCGGCAGCTGCATCTCCTTAAGCACACTGATATCCGATGTTGCACCGTAACACGGCACCATAATGTAACGCTCTTTATTATTACCGCCGCTCTTGCGAATCGTCTCCACGATCACATCGTTCAGTGCATAAACTACTTCACGCTCTTCCGGTGTTCCGCCCTGCCATTCCTTTTCGCTTCCAACGGTACGCGGCTCGTTCATCGCCTCAAAAATCAGCCGATCATCATAATCCTTGAACTCTGCAGCGATTTGTTCCCAAAGATTTTTCATTCTTTCTTTGCTTGCTTCAAAGGTCTTCTCCCTTTTTACACAGCCGCCGATATCATAGAATATATTATCATGGTGCGAATTCAAAATAACGAACATACCGTTATCATACGCGTAATTTACAACCTCTTTAACACGTGCCATCCAAGTCGGATCGACCTTGCCTTCCATGTTGATATGTAAATACCAGCTCACCGGAATCCGTACCGTATCAAAGCCCATTGCCTTTACATCGAGGATCATTTCTTCCGTTGTAGGCGGATTTCCCCACGAAGTTTCGGAACTTGCTCCGTTACTCGTGGAATCCAGAGAATTACCGAGATTCCAGCCGATTCCCATCTGACTTACAAAATCCATTGCATCATCACTTCCGGCTTTTCCCTGTCCGCAGCCGGTCATGCACAAAACCAAGATAACCAAAAGCAGCGCCAAAACACGTTTTTTCATAACAATTTCCTCCAACAATATCATAAGCTCAGTATAGCCTACTTTTCCTGCAGCCGCAAGTATATGGGGTAAAAAAACATCC
>JAZNMV010000215.1:0-2250 GCA_045579885.1 Acutalibacteraceae bacterium
CCGCAGTACCTGCCTGTGGATTCTTCTCTCTCACTTTACGGATCGGTTCCGCCTCTTTGTCGTAGTCAAAACCGGCTGTCATCGTAAAGAGGTGGCGCACGGTCATTTTGTTCGTTGTCTTCTCCGGCTTACCGTCTTTCAGTAAGTATACATTTTCAAATTCAGGCAGCCACCGGCTCACCGGATCATCAAGTCCAAGAGCACCGCTCTCAACAAGCTGTAATGCCGCCGCACAGGTTATGGGCTTTGTACAGGAGTACATAAAGTACATCTCTTCACCCGAAACAGGTACCTTTTCTTCATAATCATTTGTACCGCTTCCGTAGCGCAGCAGTACTTCATGTCCGCGCATGATCTGCAGATCACAGCCCGGCACACCAAACTCGCCGCGAAGCGTATTCTCGATATAGTGGATCACTTTAGAAAAATCCGGCATAATCCTCTTCTCCTTGCATTATAGTGTTTTCAGCAAATCTTCCATTCCGTTTTCCGGCAAAACTTCAAAGCTGCCCTGTGCTGTTTTGGGATTTCCGCCGCCCTTTGCAGAAAGAACGGTATTGATCTGCTTTGCTGCATCACGGCAGCTCTTTTCGGATTTATCGCCCGTCATGCAGAAATAGCGGTATCTCCCACCGTCGTTACAGAAAATAGCAGCCAAAGCCTTCGGCTCCGCTTCGCAAAGCTGCTCTGCTACCAGTTTTGCAACATCCGTATCAACGGGAATGTATCCACCGAAGACAGTACCGCCATCTGTACAGACCGGGTTCCCGAAAAGCTTCTCCGCATAGAGTGCAGCCAGCTGCTTATTTTTTTCCCGAAGCACCGCGTGCACAGCGGAGATCTGCTCCTCTTTTCTTTGGAGCGCCTCCTGTACACCGTCCGGCTTCACAGAAAGCTTTGCCGCTACTCTGCGCAATTCGTTATTTTCCATCTCAAACCACTGAAGCGCCAATTCACCGCAGGCAAATGTTACGCGGCAGCCCTGTTTATATTTGATATGTTCAAGAACCTTGATCATACCGACCGGACCGGTTGTCTTAAAATGCGTACCGCAGCAGGTGCACATCTCTCCGCCTTCGATCTCGACAATACGGATATCTCCGCCTGTAAGCTTTTCATTTTTCTTTCGAAGCGGCATTTCCAGCATTGTTTCAGCATTAACATTATAGATTTTCACTTCGCGGTTCTGCCAAACCATCTCGTTTGCATACCGCTCACCTTCTGCGATCTGCTCCGGTGTAAGCATACGGTCAAGGTCGATCGTCACTACATCTTCGCTCATGTGAAAACCGATATTTACGGCACCAAACAGTTGCTGATATGCAAAGGACAGCATATGCTCACCGGTGTGCTGCTGTGTGTGTTGGCGGCGAAGCTTTTCGTCCGCGCAAATCTCTACCATAGCACCAACTTCAAACGGTTTCTCAACCTGATGGATCACCGTGCCGTTTTCTTCTCTGCAATGCAGAATTTCAGCACCGTTCATCCAACCGATATCGCTGCGCTGACCACCACCCTCCGGAAACAACGGTGTTCTGTCCGTTTCTACATCGTAGGTTCCGTCATCACGGCTGACACAACGAATAACCGTGGCATCTACCTGCATACAGTCCATATTTTCAAGATATATTTTCTTACAACTCATTACTTAGTCCTCACTTCACATCCAAAAGAAATGCTCCGGAATCGATTTGCTCTTTGAGAGCCGCCGCCGTTTCCATCGGCACTTGACCTTCCGTATCCACCGCATATTTCTCATATTCATCCAGTTTTGAAAACATCTGCCACATATCCCGGAAGACCTGCTCCGTTAACGGAAACTCTGCTCTTGCCTCGCGTTCAAGGCCACGGCGTACGGTTTCTTCACAGCCGGGACGCAGAATCACGTACCGCACATCCACATAAGGCACTGCGGTTTCCTTCCAGATATCGATAAACCATGGGCCGATCACACCGTCTACATAAACTTCATATCCGCCTTCGGCATACATACGTGCACAGGCTGCCGCAGCGCGGATCACGGTTTCGTTCTGATCGCCGGATCCGTCTTTCCACGGTTCGATATACCCTTTTTTGATATACCCGTAAAAGTCATCCGTATGCATATGTACAGCACCGATTGCTTTAGAACACTGTGCCAAAAGACCGCATACCGTTGTTTTTCCGCTCCCACACGGTCCGGAAATCAAAATGATTTTACCCTTCATCCGGCATCCTCCCATTTATACAAAAATGCGCAGGAATCAAGTC
>JAZNMV010000216.1:0-2730 GCA_045579885.1 Acutalibacteraceae bacterium
GGTCTTCGGAAAGCTCTACCGCGCACACGGTGCCGTCGCCGATCTGTACCCACTCGTGGCAGAAGACGATGTACGGCTTGCCGCTTTTGTCCACATAGAATGTGCCGTCGAGGCATTCCCACTCAGCCGGTGTTGCCGGCACTTCAGACACGGGCACATAGGTGCCGTCCGGCGTATCGCACACTAAAATATGCGTGCCGCGGCACTTGCCCTCCGCTTTAAAAGAAGCGAAAAGGTAGAATTTTCCGTTATAGTAATGTACTTCGGGTGCCCAGAAATCGCGTTCGCCCCAGAAGTTTTCGTTCTTTTCGAAAATCGGCTTCGGGTCGCTCCAGTTTTTCAGATCTTCACTCACGTACACGTCGAAGCCGAGCTGGTCGCCCCAGCCGCGTCCGTTTACCGGTGTGCCGACACGGGAGCCGTAGAGATAATATTTGCCCTCAAAAGGCAGAATGAACGGGTCGCGGATATTGATATCGGAAAGTATCATTTTTTCCTCCTTTTACATGCGCTCTGCGGTAATGGTGCCGTCCTTCACGATGAGGCGGCAGATGCGCGCGGTGCGCTCTTCCACATAGCCTTCGTTTTCTTCGGTCTTCACATCGCGGCCGTGGTACACGGCATAGTACTCGCCCTTGTACTTCACAACGCTGTGGTGGCCTGTGCCCTCTTCCACATCGTTTTTGATGAGGGTCGGCGCGAATTTTCCGTTATCCGTGTATTTTACAAAATCGACCTTTGTCAAATCCATCTCATCGGACTTCGCTGCGGCATAACCGATGTGGTATGTATCGTTTTCATAGCAGCCGCCGCTGTACATGACGTACTGCCAGCCTTTTTCCTCGAACCAGAACGCACCCTCGATGGTGTGCCAGTCGCGACCGTCGCCCTCGCGGTTGCGCATGAAGATCTCTTCATCGAAATCCGGCACGATGATCTCGCGTCTGAGGTTCGCCGGGGTGAACGGATCTAAGAGCTTATCCACAAATACGCGTGTACCGAAGCGCTCGACCTCTCTGTTATCCTCCGCATAGAAAAGGAACAGGCCCTTTTCGGTCTCCACGACGTGTGCATCGATGGAGAAGCGGTCGAAGAGCGCGGTCTGCTTTGTGTACGGGCCGAGCGGGGTCTCCGCTTCCGCGACGTGCAGCCACTGGAACATATTCTCATGGCCGCAGGAGAAATAGAGGTAATATTTGCCGTTTGTCTTGATGATGCACGGTGCCCAGTACTCTACGCAGCCCTCAATGGAGCAGACGATGCCTTCGAATTTCCATTCACCGAAAAGGTCATCCGCCGTATAGGCTTCCACACCGTCGTGCGCGGTAACGAACATATAGAAACGCCCGTCATCCTCGAACACGTACGGGTCGGGCTGTGTGCGCATTTTTACATTGAATTTGAGTTTCATTTTTGCTTTCCCCCATTCGAGAGCTTGTAGTTTAAAACTTTATAAAAATATCGTATCACGTGAAAAATACGCTGTCAACCGTGTTTTAGCCGCGCTTTCGGAAATACTACACGCTGTGAAATTAAATGTAAGGAGATCGGTTTTATGAAACGGCTCGGAAAATACACCCTGCTTTTTGAACGGATGCCCGCCGTGCTCGGGCACGCCGCCGTGTGCGGCAGAAAAGAGGCCGAAGGGCCGCTCGGGCACACGTTTGACCAAAGCTTTCAGGACCCCTACATCGGGCAGGACAGCTTCGAAAAGGCAGAAAGCCACCTGCAGACGGAGGCGGCTTCGCTCGCGATACGCAAAGCCGGCCTCGAGAAAAGCGACATCAGCATGATCTTCGCCGGAGACCTTTTGAACCAGTGCATTTCGAGCTCGTTCGGACTGCGCGGACTCGATATTCCGTTTTTGGGGCAGTACGGCGCGTGCTCCACGATGGCGCAAACGCTCATTATGGCAGCGCTCTCGGTGGAAAGCGGCGCGGCAAATTACGCCGCTGCGGTAACTTCCTCGCATTTCTGCACCGCCGAGCGGCAGTTTCGAACCCCGCTCGAGTACGGCGCGCAGCGTGCCCCCACCGCACAGTGGACGGCTACGGCTTCGGGCGCGGCAGTGCTCGGCACGGGCTGCGGCGTGCGTGTGCGCCACGCGGCTGTGGGGCGCATCTGTGACCTCGGCGTAACCGATGTTGCAAACATGGGCGCCGCTATGGCCCCCGCTGCGGCACAGACCCTCACGGATTTCTTCACCGACACGGCGACCTCCCCGAAAGACTACGACCGCATTTTCACCGGAGACCTCGGCCTTGTCGGCACGCAGCTGCTCCACGAGCTTTTGTTAGATAACGGCGTGGAGCTTTTGAACCACGATGACTGCGGCCTTCTGCTCTTCGACCGGAAAGCGCAGGATGTGCACGCGGGCGGCCCCGGCTGCGGCTGCGCCGCCGGTGTGCTCTGCGGCCATATTTTAAGCGAGATGGAACGCGGCAACTTAAGCAATATCCTCTTCATGGCGACCGGCGCCCTCATGTCCACCACTTCCTCGCAGCAGGGAGAGAGTATTCCGGGGATAGCACACCTATTGCACTTTAAAGTGCAATAGGTGTGCTAAGATACCGTCCAGCTGCACTGATCCGGTATCTGTCTGAATATACGCGAAGGGGGCTCCTGACCGCCCCCTTCACACAACCCCCGCCAAGGAGTACGAAGCATCTCCAGCCACTTAGATTTAATTCATTTGAAAATGAACTAAATGGGCAGCTATATTCGCCTGCG
>JAZNMV010000217.1:0-15190 GCA_045579885.1 Acutalibacteraceae bacterium
CGAGGCAAAAATGGGCTGCAGCATTCTGCCGCAGCCCCTCAAAATTTATTCACTTAGCCTTCGCGTCATGTCCTCGTACACTTCGTGCACGGCCTGTTCTACAGTCTTCTCTTCAGATTCCGGATCCCTCCCGGTCATATAGTTGCCCATCTCATACGAAAACACAGATGTCCCTTCAGACTTAAAATTCGCACAGGTGATCTGCTCGCGCACCTTGCAGAACGCTTCATAGTTATCTGCTCTCATGTAGTAGTTATTGCCTACAAGCGGGTCAGACTCCTGAAAAAGCTCCTCATGCATAGGGATATTCTCCCCAAAGTAGATAAACTCATGGTAAATACTTCCAAAACGCTGAACATCCTTACTCATGAGCAGGTCGATGACCTTGAACGCATCCTCCGGCTTTTCTGTATTGCGGTTTATAGCTGCATATTTTTCAATATGCGCTGTCACGCCGCCGTCTATGTTATAAATCGGCAGGAAGGTCATGGACTTATCCCGTGTTCTATCCGCCAGCTGTGTTCCGATATCCAGTTCCATCGCATCGGGAACTTCTTCATAATGATCTATCTTATCGAGTGCTTTGATGTCGTTGATGCATTTCAGCAGCTCTTCTTCGGTAAAGCCCAGTTCTTCATTTTCAAAGTCTGCAAACTCTCCCATGATGTATTCTAAGTATTCCGGGATTGGCCAAGGCTCTTCAGAGAACTCCGTACTAAAGCAGTTTGCCATATCGAGCGAATACGGCAAAAACGCAGGATTTGTGAGCATATCGTTCCACGTATACGCCTTATCCGGAATATGCTCCCAATCGGCTTTCGGGTAGCACAGAATCGGAAAAGTGTACGAAAGCGGAATGATCTGCTGTCCTTCCCAGTTTCTCCCGGCTTCGAGCACGGGCTGTGTCAGCTTATCCCATTCAGTGAGCTTCGTGTTATTCTCCATGTACTCGTCGAGCGGCAGAAAATAACCGTATTCCATTGCCTTCTCCGGATAATCAAACAGATTGTTCATCATATCGAAATCGACTTGTAAACTCAAATCGTCTACGCCAAACTGGTACGTCAGGAGAAACACATCGGGGCCTCCACCGACCATCATCTCTGACTGTATACGCTCTATCACGGCTGTACGCTCTTTGGTTTGCACGTCCGTCCCCCCCTTGTCGTCATCGTCAACATACGTGGACGGGATAATTTCGATCACAACATTATCGAGACCGACGTTTTTCAGACGAGCCAAAAAATCCTTACATACCATGTTTTCCCGTGATGGCTCCGAATTGCTGAAGCTCATAAGGTCTATGCAGATACGAAGTGGATCCTCACTTTCCGTATTGCCAAACAGCATGCCTTCATCCGAACTCTCCGACATTTCTGTGTCCATCAGCGGCTCACTTTCCAATTCCAGCTCACGCATCAGCCACTCTTTCGTCTCGGCGGTACTGCTTTTACAGGCTGAGAGGAAAAGCAGACAAAACGACAAAAGACACGCCAAAACTTTCTTTACCATGAGAACGCCCCTTTCTTGTTTGACCTTAACCAACTCTCAATTAAAGTCTACAATCATTCGACTCGCTTGTCAACAGAAAAGAGGGTTTTATATATCCAAACAAGGCAAAAAACGGGCTGCGGCATTTTACCGCAGCCCCTCAAAATTATTCCTTTAATCTTCGCGTCATTTCCTCATACGCTTCGTGCACGGCATCTTCTACCGTCATTCCGTAATATTCTAAATACCCCTCACTCAAACAACTGCTCAGCAGGTCCCTAAGCTGTTCTGAACCTTCAGAATCAAAATTTGCAGCGGTGATCTGCTCGCGCACCTTGCAGAACGCTTCATAGTTATCCTGTCTCATGTAATAGTTATTGCCTAAAAGCGGATCCGACTCCTGAAAAAGCTCCTCGTGCATTGGGATCGCATCGTACTGGCAAAGTACATATGTATATAAGTTTGCCCATCGCTGAACGTACTTGCTCATAAGCAGGTCGATCACCTTGAACGCATCTTCAGGTCTTTCTGTGTTGCTGTTAACAGCTGCGAATTCACCAATATGCGCTGTTATGCCGCCATCCATGTTATAGAGCGGCAGGAACGACATGGGTTTATTGAATGTTCTCTCGGAAAGCTGTATGCCGACATTCACTTCCCGTGCATCATCAAATTCTTCATAACTGTCTCTTTTTTCGAGCGCCAGGATATCGTTTACACATTTCAGCAGCTCTTCTTCGGTAAATTCCAGCTCTTCACTGTCGAAGTCTGCAAACTTACCCATGATGTATTCCAGGTAATCCGGCGAAGACCAAAACTCCGTTTTTACCTCCGATTCGGAAGTCGTCATATCTGTATACGTTTCCATTTTGCCGCAGTTTGCCAAATCGAGTGAATGCGGTAAAAGTGCCGGGTTCGAGAGCATGTCGTTCCATGTATACATTTTATCCGGAGTATACTCCCACTCTGCCTTTGGATAGCACAGAAGCGGGAATGTGTAGGAAAGCGGAATGATCTGCTGGCCGTCTTCATTTCTGCCGGCTTCGAGAACGGGCTGTGTCAGTTTGTCCCATTCGGTAAGCTCTGTGTTATTCTCGATCAACTCGTCAAGCGGCAGGAATCTGCCGTATTCCATTGCTTTTTCCGGATACTCAAACAGGCAGTTCTGTACATCGTAATCGACAAAAAAAGTCTCGGTATTTACAGCATACTGATATTCCGCAATGAACACGTCCGGACCGCCGCCATCCATGATCTCCGAATTGATTCTTTCTATTACCGCGGGACGCGCTGTGGTTGACCCATCACGTTCAATAACATTGTATGAAGGCGGAATAATTTCGAGCACAACATCTTCTAAACCGACTGTTGTTTCCAACAGGTACAGAAAATTCTCCAACGCCTCCAGATCCCAACTGCCGCCCGAAACATCGACGTTTGGCAGATCGATGCAAATGCGAAGCGGATCTTCACATTCCGTGTTGCCAATCAGTATGGCGTCATCTGTACATTCCTCAATTCCCGTGCCTGCCAACTGCTCATCGTCCAGTCCGAGCTCCTCCGTCAGCCAATCTTTCGTATCGGTACTGCTGCCGCACGCTGTAAGACACAGCAGTAGGAGAGCCAAAAGAACGGCTAAAATCTTCTTTTTCAACATGCATAGACCTCCGTTTCTGTGTTATTATCTCGATTTTTTAAGTACGCATAAATTTAATCTTTATTTTATTCGCGCACTCTGCGCTCCAAGTCCCGATATGTTTCGTGCACGATTTCTTCAACTGTCTTATCTGACTCATTTGAATTTCGGCTGCGGCATTGAGACAAAACATCTTTCAGAATTTTCGATCCCTCGGATTGAAAATACGCATCGGTGATCTGTTCACGCACCTTGCTGAATGCCGCGAAATTGCTGTCGAGCATGTATCTGTTCATACCGCCGACCGGTGTCGATTCCTGAAACAGCTCCTCATGCAGCGGCATGGAGTACCCCGGACATATCAACCGGTTGTACAAAAACGAAGTCTGCTGAAAATTCTTATTCATGAGCAGATCGATCACCTTAAACGCATCCTCCGGTCTTTTCGTGTTACGGTTAACGGCCGCATATTTTTCTATCTCTACCGTTACACCGCCATCCATATTATAGAGCGGCAGGAAAGTCATCGGTTTATTGAAATGTTCCGAGCTCATATCCACCTCGCCGATCTCGATCTCCTCTGCCTGTTCGATATCCTCGTAGCTATCCTTCTGCTCGAGGGAAAGGATCTGCTCCACGGTGTTCACGATCTCTTCTTCCGTGACGGTCATCTCTTCATTTTCGTAGTCCGCAATATCGCCGAACAACAAGCCCAGCCCCATGAGACTGCCTTCCGTAAAAACCGTTTCGGTACTGCCCATCAACTCAGCGGTTTGTCCGAAATTTGCCATATCGAGCGAATACGGAAGCAGCTCGGGATTTGTGAGCATATCGTTCCACGTATATTTTTTATCCGGAATATGCTCCCATACAGACTTCGGGTAACACAAAAGCGGCATCTGGTAATTCAGCGGAACGATCTGCTGTCCCTCTTCATTTCTTCCGGCTTCGAGCACCGGCTGCGTCAGCTTATCCCACTCCGTCAGCACGGTGTTATTCTCGATCAGCTCGTCAAGGGGTAAAAACAAGCCGTTTTCCATTGCTTTTTCCGGGTACTTGAATAAGCAATTTGTTTTATCATAGTTGATTGCGCCATCCAATTCACGGTCAACATACGAATGATACTGCATAATGAACACATCCGGACCGCCGCCTGCCATGATCTCCGCGCGAATTCTATCCATCGCCGTTGCGCGAATCGAATTGTCCTCCTTGATTCCCCAACCGCTGGTATACTGCGACGGAATATATTCGATGATCACGTCCGAAATACCTGCGGTGTTCTCCAATCTATACAGGAAATCATCCATAACCTCCGTATCAGGGCTTCCGCCGTGAACCAGATCTACGCAGATTCTGAGCGGATCACGACTTTTTGTATCACCGTAAACCAATATATCGTCCGCACATTTTCCTGTACTGCTGCACGCAGTGAGGAAAAGCAGAACAAAAACTAATAGGCAAGTCAAGATTCTCTTTTTCAGCATTGAAAGCCCCCCCTTTTCAGTTATTCACGCACTCTGCGTTCCATCTCCTCATACGCTTCGTGTACAGCCTCTTCCACGGTCTTTTGCTCGAATTCGAGTGATTCAGCATCCATGCATAGACTCAGTACATCAGAAAGCATATACGAACCCTCGGATTCAAAATTCGCACAGGTGATCTGCTCACGCACTTTACAGAACGCCTCATAGTTATCTTGCCTCATGTAGTAGTTGTTGCCTACAAGCGGGTCTGATTTCTGAAAAAGCTCCTCGTGCAGCGGGATGCTATTATAGCGGCAAAGCAGATCCTGATAAATATTGCCCCACCTTTGAACATATTTGCTCATGAGCAGGTCTATAACCTTAAACGCCTCCTCCGGCTTCTCTGTGTTGCGGTTTATAGCTGCATAGTTCTCGATATGCGCTGTTACACCGCCGTCCACATTATAAAGCGGCAGAAACGTCATCGGCTTATTGAGCGTTCTTTCCGAAAGATCCAGCCCAACATATGCTTCCCGTGCATCGTCGAACTCTTCGAAATTGTCTCTCGGCTCGAGCGCTAAGATATCATTAACACATTTCAGCAGCTCTTCTTCGGTAAAAGCAAGTTCTTCGTTTTCAAAGTCTGCATACTCGCCCATGATGTATTCTATGTATTCCGGTACAGGCCAAAGTTCTGTTCTATACAGCGAAGAATTGATGCAGTTTGCCATATCAAGTGAATACGGCAAAAGTGCCGAATGATGCAGCATATCTCCCCATGTGTACTTATCCGGAATATGCTCCCACTCTGCCTTTGGGTAACACATAAGCGGCAGTGTGTAACTCAAAGGAATAATCTGCTGCCCTTCCCAGTTTCGCCCGGCTTCGAGCACCGGCTGTGTCAGTTTGTCCCATTCGGTGAGCTCGGTGTTATTCTCGATCAACTCATCAAGCGGCAGAAAATAACCGTATTCCATGGCCTTCTGCGGATAATTGAACAAACTATACGTCATATCGTAATCGACACTGGCATTCATATAATCTACGCAGAGCTCATATGTCAGGATGAATACATCCGGTCCCTCACCGTCTAAAATCTCCGACTGTACCTTTTCTATCGCCGAGGAACGTGCCGTATTACCCCTTTTAACCTTCATACCGTTAGCAAACTGAGACGGAATAATTTCAAGTACAACATCCTCGAGACCGACTGTTTCCTTCAGCCTAAACAGAAAATCGTTCAAAGCCTGGTCGATCCATGCGGAATTATCCGTCATGATATTTACCAGGTCAATGCAGATGCGAAGCGGGTCTTCGCTTTCCGTATTGCCCATCCGAATAATTTCATCCGTACATTCCTGCGCTTCCGTGCCTGCCAACTGTTCCTCGTCCAGTCTGAGCTCCTCCGTCAACCAGTCTTTCGTATCGGCGCTGCATGCAGTGAGAAAAACAAAAACGAACGCAAGCAGCAAGGCCAAAATCTTCTTTTTCAACGCACAAACCTCCTTGCTTTTCTTATTTTCTGAGTCTCTTTTTCAACCCCGAAAGCTTTACTTGTAAACGCCTCTCCTTTCGGTTATTCGTACAGCATTCTCTCCATGCGCTCATACGCTTCGTGTACGGATTGCTCCACACTGACAAAATCTTCATTTTCGTGAGCAAATACATAACTTGCTTCTCCGTAGCCTGCACCTCTAATACATTCCTCTAAAAGAGCATTCAATTCAACACCTAAGGCACTTTGGAAGTTCGCACTCGTGATTTGGCTGCGTACCTCACACCATTCTTCATAGTTTTCTTCGGTCAAATTCCAACGCAACCCTCTGCCAAAAGGCATATCCGGATGGAGAAGCTCTTCATACATAGGAATTCCGCTCTCTCTTCCGCAAATGTAGTCTTCATAGAGCCAATAGTTTTTCTGCACATAGCCGCGCATCAGCATATCGATGACCCGGTACGCTTCTTCCGGCCTATCCGTATTTCGGTTAACCGCTGCCCACGAGATAATGGATGCCGTTACACCGCCGTCATCCGAATACAGCGGGAGCATGGTCAGCGGGCTGTCATGCCGTATGTTGTACTGTGTATCACTTATACCGGAAACCATTTCGTAGCCGAGCCATGTGCCGCAATGGTCCAATCTATTCTCAGCATCGGAAGCTATGAAATTGAGATTACTCCACAACTCTTCGTGCAGCTCCAAAATCTCGTTCACACGATGCAACAGCTCTTCCTCCGTAAAACTCAAATATCCGGTCCAAAAATCTGCAAGTTCTCCGAAAGAATATTCCAAATACACTGTACCGTCATCGACCATTCCCACACTATCTTCTGTAATATGCGGCGTTGCACAGTCTGCCATAAGCCTTGCATAGCGGGAGATTTCAGGGTTATTCAGCATATCATCCCATGTGTACATTTTCCCGGTAAGGTCGATATCCACATCGGACTTTCTGAAATAGAGCAGCGGCAAAGTGTACGCAAGCGGAATGATCTGCTGACCCTCCTCGTTTCGGCCCGCCGCAAGCACCGCCTGCGTCTGTTTATCCCACTCTGCAAAAACGGTTTTATTCTCCATGTATTCGTCGAGCGGTAAAAACAATTCGTCCTCCATTGCTTTCTCCGCGAACGGAAACAACGGCTCTGTCTCTGCCGCATACCATTGGTAAGAGGCTTCGCTGTAATTCACAATGAACACATCGGGTCCGCCGCCGAACTCTATCTCTTCGCGAATCTTTTCAAGCATAGCTTCACGGTCCTCACCGTGCTTTGGGATGAACAAAATCTCCACTTCCGAGAGTTCGCCGCTTTCTTCAAGCGTATAAAGGAAGTCATTCAAAACGACGTCAAGTTCAGGACCGCCGATCGGATCACGCACATATTCGAGATCCATGCAGATGGTGAGCGGATCATCCATATCGTACCGATCTTTATTAAATCCCACGAATGTCTCTTCCGGTTCCAGCAGATTATCAAAATACTCATCTACTGCGTCTTTCTCCCTCGGCTGTGCCGCACAGCCGAAAAGTGTGAGAATAAGCATCAGCGCCATCAATAACGCCGCGAGTCTTTTCATCATACATGAACCTCCTTTTTGATAATCTATCCGTTTTTATTTACTCGCGTATCAATTGCTCCATACGCTCATAATACACCGAGATAACTTCTTTTACCTCTTCATCCGAACCTTCATCAAAATAAACCATCATACAGTCGATGACCATTTCATATACAGCCGTATCCAACGCGGTTTTGAAGTTCGCTGTAGTAATTCGGTCACGAATTTTACAGACCTCCTCATAGCGCTGAGGGATCATATACCACTGACCTCTGCCGCCGACCGAGGTTTCTTTAAGCATCAGATCCTCATGCATAGAGATGCCTGTACCGCCTGCGGTTAAAAATTCCGAGTAAATGGTATACTTCCGCTGTACGACATCACGCATCAAAAGGTCAATGACCATATACGCCTCTTCCGGTTTCTGTGTATTCCGATTGATCGCTGCAAAGGACATGATAGATGCGTTTACGCCGCCGTCATCGGAATAGATGGGGATCAAGGTCAGCGGTTCAGTGTTTCCAAAAGATTCATGCGAACCGTCCGAACCAATAGGTTCCTTGATCAGTACGCCAAAGTTTTCAGATAAATCCCGGCCAAGCCACGGCAATGCGTAAGGATATTTCTCCACACCGTTCGAAGCCGTTCCCATTGTTCTGTCGCACAGCTCGAAAATTTCCTTTACACGCTGGAAAATTTCTTCTTCCGTGATTTCCAGCTGCATCTCCGGGTAATTCGCAAGATCACCGAATATATACTCCGGATATCCAACCGTCACACCCGGATAATACATACCTTGATCGTAAAAAATATTAATACAATCATACATGGGTCTTGCGAGTTCGGATAACATCGGGTCATTTACAATATCCATCCATGTCGCGTCTTCTTCTGCCGGAAATTCCGGTACATCCTCTGTGCTGTAGCACAATACCGGAAAAATATAGGTCAGCGGAATGATCTGCTGTCCGTCATAGTTTCTGCCGGCAGCCAAAACAGATTGTGTTTGTTTATCCCACTCGGTATACACCGTATTATTTTCCATGTATTCATCGAGCGGCAAAAACACACCATCCTCCATGGCCTTTTCCGGGAACGGGAATAACTGCGGAACATCACTCCGAGGAAAAGATGCGCCTCCGCCGCAGTTCACGATGAACACATCCGGGCCTACTCCGTATGCAATTTCCTCATGAATACGCTCGAGCATGTTTTCTCTGTCTTCTCCGTGCTTTGGGACATATTCAATGACCACATCGGTGAGGCCGCCGCTTTGTTCCAGCGTGTTTAAAAATTCGTTCAGCACCACAGAAGCGTCCAACGGCTCGCGGCCGACATACTCGAGGTCCATCAATATTCGAAGAGGCTCTTCGGACATAGTCTCTTTTTTCTTATTGTAGGCAACAAATTCCGTTGTCTCCTCTGTTTTCTGTTCAAGGAACTCATCCACCGCATCTTTTTCTCTCGGCTGTGTCGCACAGCCGAAAAGAGAAAGCACAAGTATCAGCGATAAGAATAATGCAGCAAACCTTTTCAGCATACATAACTCTCCTTTTCTTATCTATTGAATCCTTTTTCAAAATTTTGTTGCAATCGTTTATTTCAATTATTCGTACATCATATTTTCCATGTGCTCGTAGACAGCGTGTACAGCTTGTTCCACATTCTCAAAGTACTCTTCGTAGCCGTATATAGCAAATTCCTCCTCTTCAGGAATATTATACAGAGGCACTCTGCTGAGTTCGATTTCGAGACTGCTTCGGAAATTAGCCCCCGTAATTTGCTCGCGCACTTCACACCATTCATTGTAGTTATCTTCTGTTAATACCAATTTTTCGTTTCTGCCAAAAGGCATATCCGGGTGAAGGAGTCCCTCATGCATCGGAATGCCCCAGGAAGAAGTGCCGCACAGAAATTCTTCATAAAGCAAGTAATTTTTCTGCACGTAATCCCGCAATAAAAGATCGATAACTATATAAGCTTCCTCAGGCCTGTCCGTATTTCGATTTACGGCTGCCCATGAGACAATGGACGCAGTAACACCGCCGTCATCCGAATAAAGAGGCAGCATCGTCAACGGATCATCACGTCGGATCAGCTCCACTTCACCCGGTGCGGTGAAAGTCATATCCGAGCCAAGCCATGCGCAAAAGTATTCGATATCGCCTTTTGAACCCTCTTCCATATACGGCTTACTCTCTTCAAGCTCCGCGTACAGTTCATGAATCTCCTGTACACGCGTTTGAAGTTCTTCTTCCGTAAAGCTTAACTCTCCTGTTTCGAAATCCACTACGTCGCCTAATATATGCTCCATATACATAAATCCATCCCCGGAAAGAGAAAGTTCGCCCTCATACCAGCTGGGTGTAGCACAATCCGCCAAAAGACGACCATACCGGGAAATTTCCGGATCATTCAGCATATCATCCCACGTATACATTTTGTCTGTGAGATCGAAATCTACATCGGCTTTTTGGAAAAAGATCATCGGTAAAGTATACGAGAGCGGAATAATCTGCTGTCCTTCCCAATTCTTTCCGGCAGCCAGTACTGAAGATGTCTGTTTATCCCACTCTGTAAACCGGGTGTTGTTTTCCATATATTCATCAAGCGGCAAAAAGTAACCTCTTTCCATAGCTTTTTCCGGGAAATCGAATAGAGGAACAGTTTTATTGATGTCCGATTGAAAATTACTGCAATTCATAATGAACACATCAGGACCTTCACCGAGCTCGATATCTTCGCGAATCTGTTCAAGCACCGATTCACGGTCTTCACCGTGCCCCGGGATATACAAAATTTCCACGTCAGAAAGGCCGCCGCTATCTTCAAGCGTGCGAAGAAAATCATTTAGAATCACGTCCACATCACACATCAGAGATGGATGCTGTGCGAATTCGAGATCCATGCAGACCGTGAGCGGATCGTTCATATCCTCCAGCTCCTTACCGAAACCCACAAACGTCTGCTGCGGCTCTTTGATCTCCTCTATAAATTCATCCACCGCGTCTTTTTCTCTCGGCTGTGCCGCACAGCCGAAAAGCGTGAGAATAAGCGTTAATGCCAATAACAACGCTGTGAGTCTTTTCATCATACATGGACCTCCTTTTTCCAATCGAATTCCCGTAATTTTCCTTATTTGATTTCTCCGCTGTATGCGCACTTCACGCCTTTGCGAATATTTCCGTCGTAGACCGTAGCGCCGCAGATTTTGCAGCGTTTGCCAGTCGCGACCGTACCTTCAAAGTGCATGTGCGATCCGTCATAATCCTCGCAGAAAGGAACCGGATTCTCCCGTTCCGAGTAAAAATCCAAATAAGATTCTATATTCGCTTTAGAACGCAGCGAATCATGCATTGCATTCATAATAAGTGCTTCAGACGTACCTGTTTCCGGCAAAGTTAAAACACGGTCTCCGGGCAGCGGGCTTGTCAGAAAACAAACGGACATTAAAATGCACAGCACAAGTGCAATGATTTTCATAAGCACGGTCGGCTTTCGGTACAGCAGTACGGAACGCACTCTCTGCTTAATGCCCACTTCACCGAAAGCGAGCGGCGACACAAGCATTTTTCTGCGGCGGACCGTGAAATCGAGCAGAACATGAGAATAGGATTTTCTCGCCGTAACATCCATCTTCTGCACGGCACATTCATCACACGCAAGCTCCGTATCGCGGCTGAAGAACCAGAAAGCCAGCCACAGCAGCGGGTTGAACCAGTGCACTATAACAAGCATATATGCGAGCGGCTTTATAATGTGATCGCGCCGTCTCAAATGCGCTTTCTCATGCCTCAGCACTGCTTCGAGCTGCTCCCCTTCAAGGTCGGACGGCAGGCAGATTTTCGGGCGGAACATGCCGAGAACGAACGGCGTATCAATGCGGTCGCAAATATAAATGTTCTCTTTCAGGCACAACGAAACCGATGTCCGCCAGTACAAGTACAGCGTGCTACCGAGGCTGTAAAGCGCGAAGCAGAGCACACCGAAAAGCCAAATGTAAAAGAACCGGTTCAAAAGTGCATCGAAAAAGCCGACCGGCACGGTAATACTCTCATAATAATGTGTTGCGAGATATGTATTTGCGGAAAGGTCGAGTGCCGGAATGCCGGACTGCACTACGATGCGCCCGAAGAACATTCCCGGATCCACTGTTTTTGCGCTCGGGATCAGGCTGAACCGACTTTCTATAGAAAACGGAAGCAAAAGCCGAAGCCCCACGATCCCCCATAGCAGGCAGCTGACCTGCTTAGGACTTCCTTTCAAAAGAAAGCGAAGCAGCAGAACGATCGGCACGATCCAACCGGCTGCAATGCTGCAGTTTATAAGTTGCAGAAGAAAATCGCTCATAATTATTTCTCCTCAAAGCTGTCGATCATGCGGCGGATCTCTTCGATCTCCGCTGCGTTCGGAACCTTACGTGTGGTAAACGCTGCAATGAATGCCGGCAGCGAGCCTTCGAAGGTGTTTTCCACAAATTTTTCACTCTGCATGGCATAAAACTCGGCGCGGCTGACTTCTGCGTAAACCATGCTGTTCTCCATGCGGAACATACCGCGTTCACAGAGCTTCTTTAATACTGTGTATGTTGTTGTACGCTTCCAGTTGAGCTCCGCTTCACAGAGTTTAATGAGCTCCTTTGTGGAAAGCGGTTCATTTTCCCAAACGATATCCGCAAAACGCGACTCCACTACACCCAGTCTGAGATCTTCCATACTATTTATCCTCTCTTTCCGTCTATCTATAATAGACCACACTTACAGTCTATCTCAAATAGACGATTTTGTCAATAAAAAAAGCTGCCAGCCGACAGCTTTTTATTATTTATTTTTGGCGATAGCTATCCCGCTTACAGAATGGCTTCTGTCCTCAACACTTCCGCCCAATCATACGGTACTTTTAGATCACCTTTACCCACACCGAGCGCGATATCCGGCTTATTGCCGCCGTGAAAATCGCTGCCGCCACTATACTTTAAACCGAACCGGTCAGCTAAACGCAAAGCGATTTTTGTTTGCTCTTCATCATGCAGAGAATATTGGCACTCTATGCCGACAAGGCCCGCCTCCTTTGCGAGCGGCAAAAGAACCGTAAGATCTTCTTCAGAGAGCTTCAAAAACGGATGGGCCAACACAGGCACCGCGCCTATGCTTCTTACATAGCGCACCATGTCAAAGAAGTCCAACCGCTTCGGTGGTTTATAGAATCCGGTCTTGGGTGAAAGCAATGTTTTGAACGCTTCTTCTCTCGACTCTACATAGCCGAGTTCCGTCAACGCCGCTGCAATATGTGCACGGTTGATGTTTCCGCTCGGAGATGACGCTTTGATCTTTTCGTAGTCGATCATATACCCGGCCCGGTTCAAAGCCTGTACAAGCTCTGTGTTGCTCTCTTCTTTGCGCTTCTTACCGTCTGCCATCATCGCGGAGATCTCTGCAAAATACGCTTCCCGAATAAACAGTGCGACCAAATGCAGCTCAACACCGTTATAGGAAACGGAGAACTCTGTGCCGGGAATCGCTTCTATCGCCTTTCCCTGCGCTGCTTTCAGAAATTCCGGTAAGCCGTCCACAGAGTTGTGGTCGGTCAGTGCAACTGCGGAAAGTTCTAAAGTCAGAGCCGCATCTACCAGTTCTGCCGGTGTAAATGTACCGTCCGAATAATTCGAGTGCGTGTGCAGATCACAAAGCTTCATCAAAAATCTCCTTTTCTTTTCAGTATAACCGTTTCACATAACTGTAAGTTTATTGTACACCCAACAGTTCACTTTTTTCAAGGGACAGTGCGCATTATGCAAATGTATCTTGATTTTACATACGCCCGCAGGTTATGATATAAATATCATAATGTTTAAACGGAGCAACAGTTATGGATATCGAAAAAATCATTTCCGAAATGAGTCTCGAGGATAAAATCTTACTGTGCGAAGGCGGCTCCTTTTGGGAGACAAAAGCCTTTGAAAAATACGGCATCCCCTCCATGTTCGTCTGCGATGGGCCGAGCGGACTGCGCAGACAGGAGCTTGGCGGTGATTTCGACATGCTCGGTATCAACAAATCCGCTCCCTCCACCTGTTTTCCCGCAGAAGTCACCACAGCCGGCAGCTGGGATACAGAGCTTCTGCGTACCGTCGGCAATGCCATGGGTGAAGAAGCGAAGAACCAGGGTGTCAGTGTTGTACTTGGCCCCGGCTGCAATATTAAGCGCAACCCGCTCTGCGGACGAAACTTTGAGTATTTCTCCGAAGATCCGTTTTTAAGCGGTAAATTGGCTGCGGGATTTATCCGCGGTGTGGAACAAAACGGCATCGGAACCAGCCTCAAGCATTTTGCTGCAAACTCGCAGGAGCTCGACCGCTTTACTTCCGATTCTGTTATGGATGAGCGCACCCTTCGTGAACTGTACTTATCCGGATTTGAAACTGCAGTCAAAGAAGGCAAGCCCTCCACCGTCATGTGTGCATATCCGAAGCTGAACGGCGTACATTGCAGCGACAGCAAAAAGCTTCTCACCGATATTCTCCGCGACGAGTGGAGCTTTGACGGCATGGTCGTAACCGATTGGGGCGCTATGAACGACCGTATCGAAGGCTTTAAGGCAGGCTGCGATCTCAACATGCCCGGCGGCAGTCAGTATATGCTCAAAGATACCATACAAGCTGTTAAAAACGGTACGCTTTCCGAGCAGGACATCGATGCGTGTGTACGCAGAATTTTAAAGCTTGTCTTCCGCGCTGCCGAAACTTTGAAAACACCCTTTGCCTGTGATTACGAAGCGCACCACGAAACCGCAAAGCGTGCAGCCGAACAAGGTGCTGTTTTGCTCAAAAATGATGACAACATTCTGCCGTTACAGGAAAACGCCAAAATCGCTGTTATCGGCGCTATGGCAAAAAAGATGCGTTATCAAGGTGCAGGCTCCAGCCACGTAACGCCCACAAAACTTTCTCAGCCGCTCGATTTTCTCCCCGGTGCAGCTTATGCACAGGGCTGCGATGACCGCGGCGACACAACCGAAGCATTGCTCGCAGAAGTTACCGCGAAAGCAAAAGAAGCAGAAACCGCAATCGTATTTGCCGGTCTCCCCGACCGCTATGAGTCCGAAGGCTTCGACCGTGCAGATATGCAAATGCCGGAAGGCCACATCCGTATGATCGAAACGGCTGCCGCAGCAAACCCCAACACGGTTGTTGTGCTGCTCTGCGGCTGCGCTGTTGAATGCCCGTGGGCCGATAAAGTCAAGGCGATCCTTTACATGGGTCTTCCCGGACAGGCAGGCGGCGAAGCCACAGCCGATCTTTTATACGGCAAAGCCAACCCGTCCGGTAAGCTCGCCGAAAGCTGGCCCTATACTTATCGGGATGTTCCGAGTTCTGAAATTTTCGGCAAAATGAGAGATGCACTCTATATCGAGAGCCTCTATGCCGGCTACCGTTACTATGATAAGTCCGGTGTTCTGGTACGCTGGCCGTTCGGCTTCGGCTTAAGCTATACAACTTTTGCCTACTCCGAGCTTTCCGTGCACGACCGCACCGTTTCC
>JAZNMV010000218.1:0-2279 GCA_045579885.1 Acutalibacteraceae bacterium
AGTTCCGGCAGTATTTTCATGGACTACAGAAACGAAAGCGATTTCACAAACCGCCATACGATCCTGTACGGTCATCACATGAATAACGGCAGCATGTTCTCCGATGTTCTGAACTACAAGGAACAGGAATATTTCGATGAACATCCCATTGCACTGATCATCACCCCGGAGCAAAATTACGTACTCGAGCTCTTTACCGGCTATGTAGCCGATACACACGACAGCGCATGGGACAGATCTTTTTCTTCCGATGAAGCTTATGCAAACTGGCTCAGAAGCATCGGAAAGAAATCCCGATTCTATGTAAACATCATTCCGGAAACCTCAGACCGGGTCGTAACCCTCTCCACCTGCAGCTATGAATTCGACGATGCGCGTTTTGTTGTTACCGGGCTCTTAACACCGGCAGAAGAATACACGGAATAAAACACAAAAAGACCAAAGCGGCAGTTACTGAACCGCTTCGGTCTTTTTTATATCTTCTTTTTACAGATCCTGCTTTTCAAACAGTACCGCACTTCGCTTAAAAGCGATATGCGTCAGGAGCACATACACGAGTACACCGCCCAGCAGGACGATCATTTTTTCTTTAAGGAACATTGAATCGGGCGTGTCGAGCTTTTCGCGTACGAACGGCACAATGAACGTACACGTCTCGGCAATACCGATCCACAAAACGACCCAGATATTCGAAAGCAGGAAGGATACGCCGACACGGCTGACATTCTTATAGTAATTGATAAAGAAAACAAGGTTAAATCCGCCGTAAAGTACGAACGCATAGCCGAGCAGCGTAAGATTGGCATCCATACCCGCAGTATTGCCTTCCGGCATAATATTCTGCCGAAGCAGCGCAAACGGTACGGAAAGCACGATCTGCGCCGTCTGCAGCAGCACCACAAGCAGGAAGCGTGCACGGACGATATCTCGCTTTGCAACGGGCATCAGCATCATGAACGGGATATCTCCGTTTTCGCGGCCGTTCAGGCAAATGAAGAACACGGAAAGACCCGTATAGAAAAATGCAACAAGATATGGATAATTCGGGATAAGGAGCATAGAACTCAAGCCGAGAAACAGATACGCCGTCGGATGAATGGAAAGAGTGAGTTCCTTTCTCAAAAGATTTATCATACCGTTTCCTCCTTTTCAAGGTGGACCATGACCGTTTCGAGGTCCGCTTTCTGTACGGGCAGCATCAGCTTTTCTACATCCTGCGTGCGCACAAGTGCGGTGAAACCGTTCTTGCTGCGGCGCATACCGTGCAGCAGCGCACGCTGCTCTTCCGTGCAGTTTTCATTTTGTACTTCAGTAAGACGCCAGCCTTCGGTAAATTCGCGGATCGGCTGATCGGCAATCAGCACTCCTTCCCGTATATACAGAATATGGTCGGCACATTTTTCCAGGTCGGAGGTGATGTGTGTTGAAAACAGGATGGTTTTCCCTTCATCACAGAGGTCGAGGAATATCTCCAAAAGATCTTCACGCGAAACAGGGTCAAGTCCGCTTGTCGGCTCATCGAGTATGAGCAGCTCTGCGCCATGGGAAAGCGCCAGAGTCAGCGCATACTTTACTTTCATACCGGCAGAGAGTGCTTCCGGTGTTTTATTTTCATCGAGCGAAAAGCGCTTTAACAGCGCACGGTATGCATTCTCATCCCAGTTCGGGTAAAATCTTCGAACTGTGTTTGTAATCGCACGCAGCTTCTTCTTTCCGTAGTATTCAAACGCACCGGGTACATAACCGATACGCGTTTTGATTTCCTGTTCGTTCTCTTTAAAATCCATACCGAAAAAAGAAATCTCGCCGCTGTCCGGATGAACAAAATTAAGTAAACTTTTCAGCGTTGTGGATTTACCTGCGCCGTTTCGTCCGATAAATCCGGTGATCTTTCCCGATTCAAGAGTAAAATTCACGCCGCTCAGCTTGAAACCCGGATATGTTTTCGTGAGATTCTTAACTTTAAGCGGTGTCATTTGTCTTTCGCCTCCCCATACGATATATCGCCCATAGCAAGGTCTACGATCTTCTCCTGTGTCTCCCTCGTCGGGATAGCCAAACCGCGGTTCAGGTCACCGATCAGGAGCACGGTATCCCCAAGTCGGATCGTAGCCATGTCGTTCTGTGAGCCAAGGAGTTGGGTCTAGTCATTGTCTTCCTAAGACCGCTTGGCCTCCGACTTTATCGCCCATAGCAAGGTCTACGATCTTCTCCTGTGTCTCCCTCGTCGGGATAGCCAAACCGCGGTTCAGGTCACCGATCAGGAGCACGGTATCCCC
>JAZNMV010000219.1:0-2192 GCA_045579885.1 Acutalibacteraceae bacterium
CACCTTTCTCGCTGACCGCTTTTTTCAACAGCTTGCCGTATTCATCCGTGCCGACAACGCCCGTATAAGACGCTTCGCCGCCCATACGGACAAAGTAGACCGCTACATTTACCGGGTTTCCGCCCGGATACGCTTTGCCTAAATTTTCATAGACATCCATGCAGTTGTCGCCAACTGCTGCAATTTTAACTGCCACAGGCGTGTCTCTCCTTATCGTTCTTTGAGAATATTATAAATACAGCGCATAGGGGGTGTCAAGTGGGAGAAGTCTTTACAAAATCTATGTGCTGTACTATAATTATACCGAATCAAAAAGAGCGGGGGAAGGAAAATGGCAGCGAAAATCGTAGATTTCAGGCAGGAGACCTGTTCGAAAGCACGCTTTATCGGCAAGCGCTATATCGGTGCGCCGAATTGGGGTGAATGGTGGGAAAACGGCTGGTTCGATGTTTTGGAGCAGCTGCCGCAGCTTGCTATCAATGACGATGCGTATCTCGGTGCACTCCGTGTTGTAAACGGTGAACTCGAGTACTGGATCGGTATGTTCTTTGAAGCGGATACACCTGTGCCGGAAGGCTTCGATTTTGCCGATGCGGAGCCGATGAACTACGCTGTATACTTCCTGTACGGAAATGAGCAGAACGGCGAACTTTTCGGCTTAGAGCGCCACAATATGTGCCTCGAAGATCTCAAAACACGCGGCCTTGTTCGTTTTGAAGATAACTGGTGCATAGAGCGCTGCAATTGTCCACGCTTCACAACACCGGACGAACACGGCAATGTTGTGCTCGATTATTTGATTTCTATAGAGTAACAGCTTTGCGTTATCGTTAATTTTTGCATATACTATTTTCGTTGATGCGCAGTTTGGTTGCGCAGAAAGGTTGGGATAAAAAATGATCAGAATCGGAATTGCAGGATACGGAAATTTGGGACGCGGCGTTGAGTGTGCGCTTGCATCCTCTAAAGATATGGAGCTTGTCGGCGTATTCACACGCCGCGATCCGGCGTCACTTAAAACACGCACGGGTGCAAAGGTATACTCCATGGAGGATGCCGAGAAAATGACACAGGATATCGATGTTATGATCCTGTGCGGCGGCAGTGCAAACGATCTGCCGAAGCAGACCGTAGAAATGGCAAAGCTTTATAACGTGGTCGACAGCTTTGATACACATGCGAAAATCCCGCAGCATTTTGCTGCCGTGGATGCCGCTGCAAAAGAGGGCGGCAAGGTCGCTGTGATCTCCGCCGGCTGGGACCCGGGCATGTTCTCTCTGAACCGTCTGTACGGTCAGGCTGTTCTGCCGAACGGTCACGACTATACATTCTGGGGCAAGGGTGTGTCTCAGGGCCATTCCGATGCGATCCGCCGTATTGAAGGTGTTCAGGATGCGCGTCAGTATACGATCCCGGTCGAAGCTGCGCTCGAGAGTGTGCGCCGCGGTGAAGACCCGGAACTGACTACACGCCAGAAGCATACTCGTGAGTGCTTTGTCGTTGCAAAAGAGGGGGCCGACCTCAAAGCGATTGAAGAAACGATCGTCACGATGCCGAACTATTTTGCAGATTACGACACCACCGTACATTTCATTTCGCAGGAAGAGCTCGACCGTGACCATGCGGGAATCCCGCACGGCGGTATTGTATTCCGTACCGGTACAACGGGTCTTGATAACGAGCACCGTCACCTCATCGAGTATAAGCTGACGCTCGATTCCAACCCGGAGTTTACTTCCAGTGTTTTGGTTGCGTTTGCCCGTGCTGCATACCGCATGAACTGTGAAGGTATGAGCGGATGCAAGACCGTATTCGATATTGCACCGGCTTATCTGCATCCGGAAAGCGGAGATGTTCTCCGCGCTACACTGCTCTGATCTCAGAAAGAAGGCGCACGGAATGCGAAAAAATTTTTTACGGCGCACTGCAGCACTCTTACTTGCGCTTTTACTGCTGTGCAGCACGTTTGTGCTGAGCGGCTGTTCGCACAAAAGAGATCCCGACTGTATGGTTTCGTTTATCTTAACGGGAGATTATCCCGAAGAGTTCACGGAAATCATCTATAAACATCTCGAAAAGTACGCGACAGATGTGACCGGTGACGGTGAAGTTAAATTTCAGTTTGCAAAGTACTGGCCGGGGGACCCGACGCGGCTGTTTTCGGAATTCACATATGCCGACAGTATGATCTT
>JAZNMV010000220.1:0-20756 GCA_045579885.1 Acutalibacteraceae bacterium
CATGCGTCACGATGAACATCTTTGTATTCTCGCGGATCGCTTTTCGAAACGCATCGAGCGTTTTGTCGTTATCTCCCGGTGTCACGGGCACCGCCGTATGTGTGACTCCTTCTTTTTCCATATCTTTTAAAGGCCGCAGCACTGCGTTGTGCTCGAGATCGGTCACGATCACGTGATCGCCGCGCTTTAATGAGCGAATGACGAGATTTAAAGCCTGCGTACAGCCCGGCTGAAAGATCACGTGCTCGGGCGCCGCTGCGCCAAAAAAAGATGCCGCCTTTTCGCGCACACGGTAGATCGCCTCCGCGGTTTTAAAGCTCATCGGAAAGCCGCCGCGCCCGGGATTTGCACCGAATTCGTTTAAAGCCTGTACCGCTTTCTGCCGCACGGAAAGCGGCTTCGGGTATGTCGTTGCACTGTTATCGAGGTAGATCATGATATGCTCCCTCCCCGCTTCGTGCGGCCCAACACCCGCACACCGTTTTCTTTTAAAATGCGCTCGGCTTCATCGGTGCCGTGCGGCACGTACACACCGTAGCCGCAGCCCGTCTCCTTTGTGCGCGGCAGCCGCTCCACATAGGCCTTTATTCCATACCGAAAAAGCAGATCGCGGCTCTTCATCGCGTACGTAACGCTGCTTAAAATCAGGATATTCTCCGTACCGTCCATAAAAAACACCTCGGTTTATCTTATACTCTATCCTTACAGAGTATGAGACAAGCCGAGGTTTTGGTACACAGAATGCGCAGACTTCAGTGCTTATCGTAGGGGCGATTATCAATCGCCCGTAGCCTGTTGAGTCTCTCCCTCCGTCATTTTCTTTCGAAAATGCCACCTCCCTCATCAGAGGGAGGCAATGCTTAGCGAATACAATCGACTATTCTAATAAACAAACTGCGTGTGTCGCAATTCCCTCACCGCGGCCCGTGAAGCCGAGGTGCTCTTCCGTGGTGGCTTTCACGCTGACGCAATCGATTTCGAGATTACATGCGGATGCCAGATTTCTGCGCATTTCATCGATGAACGGGCGCAGCTTCGGGCGCTGGGCAATGACCGTTGCATCGATATTCGAAATGGAGTAGCCCTTCATGCGCACCGCCGCAACAACAGCGGAGAGGAGCTTCAAGCTGTCCGCACCGGCATACTGCGGGTCGTTATCCGGGAACAGAACGCCGATATCGCCGAGTGCCGCCGCACCAAGCAGCGCATCCGAAATCGCGTGCGCCAAAACGTCCGCATCTGAGTGGCCCATAAGACCCTTTTCATAGGGGATCTTTACGCCGCCCAAAATGAGGTCGCGGCCTTCAACGAGTGCATGTACATCATAACCGTGTCCGATTCTCATAATTCTTCTCCTCCGAATTTCAAAAAAGCTTCCGCCACCGCGATATCCTCCGGGGTGGTGATCTTAATATTTCTGTAGTCTCCCATGGTAAGGAACACTTTTCCGCCCGCATTTTCGATGAGCTGGCAATCGTCGGTATACTTTTTACCGGCTGCAGCAGCGATATCGAGTGCCTTTTTGTAAAGCGGCAGGCCGAATACCTGCGGCGTCTGTATTGCGCGCAGCTTCGAACGGTCGGGCGTTGCGGCAACAAACTCTTCGCTGTCCGCTTCCTTCACGGTATCCTTCACGGGCACAGCCAAGGTAGCGGCGCCGTATTTTGCGCCGTCCGCACAGACCTTTTCGATAAGCGCCGGGGTGATCATCGGGCGGGCACCGTCATGCACGGCGATGATGTCCGCATCGGATACGAGCGCCACACCGTTTGCGACGGAATCCTGCCGCTCACGGCCGCCCTCCGTAATGCGCAACGGTTTTTCTATGCCCTCTGCAGCTTTCTTTACATCTTCAAAATCGACGGGGCGGGTCACGACCACAATTTCCGAAATGCACGCCGCCTTGTCAAACGCACGCAGGGTACGCCGCAAAACGGGTTCTCCGTTCACTTCCATTAAAAGCTTTGAAACGCCGCCGCTCTGCATTCTCGTGGAATTGCCCGCAGCGACAATGACCGCACAGATTTTCATTCCGTTCGCCCCTTCCTTTTTCTGCTTTCATTATAGCGCAGTAAAGCGCAAAATGCAATTGCGGAATATCGACCTACACGCAGCACTAAGAGCATCCACGGTATAAAACGACCGAAATCATTTTTTCGGGACAAACGGCACTTCCTTGACAAGCCAATATTCTATAAATATAATAATACTACGATATTCGATTGATTTCACCTGAAAAGGAAGAGATGTTAATGAAAGCAATAAAGATTCTGGTCAGACTCATAACAATAATGTATATTGCTGCCTTTACAGTAGCAGTGGTCGTGATGGCAGGTGTTTCCTGTTTCGGACCCGACTCACCGTATACATTTCTCTGTATGGTCGCCGCCTTAATTTTGTTGGTGTATTTTTTTGTAAAGCAAAAGATCTCTCTCAACTGGCCTCTCCCAAAGCCTGTAGTGATTTGGGGTGTTTGTGCTTTTGTGGTAACTATAGTGTTTTCCGCCAATAATCAACACCGTCTCTCCTCCGACGGATCTTATCCGGATGAGGCTTATCCTTTGCCGGATTCCGGTTACAGCGGTGACTATGACAATACACATGACACCGGATATGACAGCGGCTACGATGCCGGATACACCACCGACTACGACGCCGGATATGACAGCGGCTACGATACCGGGTACGACAGCGGAAGCGAAAACACCTCTGACTTTATCGAAAATCTGGGCAATTTCGAATACCCGCTGTACGAGGTTACAAATCTGAGCGGCTTATTTTCCCTGGATTTAAGCAGACAGGTTCTGGAGAAGGCTCCGCAAACACTGACCTCAAGAAGCATTTGGCGCTTCGATGATACGACGTACGGCAATCAAAACGATCCCCAGTACGCTCGTTTGGGCTATTCCGACTTTTTTCCGCTGACAGTTGATCGCACAAACGGAGAAAAGCTTGTTCTCGTCGGAGACGAATGGGATAGACGTGCAGAAAGCAGAAAAGATCACATCGAATCGTATGCAACAAGGATCGTAGGATACGGCAACCCTTATTTATTGCCCGGCGAAGGCGAAATCAACAGCTTTGAGACCATCAATGGGATTCCTTTCAATAAAATCGAAGCCACATTTCCTGATATATGGAATTCGGATTTTTCTGAATATCTGGCTAACATTGCAGCGGCAAACACCACCCTTGCCGAGACACCTTTCCGCGTTCATCTTTATGCGGAATCAAAGAATTACGGTCTGACGGCATGTATGCTTCTTTCGAACCGCTATCAGGAGACCCTTACTTACGGCGAATACGCGGGAACAGAATATGTTACAACAAACGTCGCTATGATCACACCGTACTATTTATTTGACGCCGACGTTTCCACTTCTCTTCCCATTGTACCGACTATGGATGGATATTTTGTCATTGATATTTCTTCCCTGCCCAACGGCATGTACGCCATTGACAGTGTAAGCGGCACATATGTTATCGATATAAAATAAATGCAGAAGAAAGCATCCTGAAAGTATGAAACGAAACTCGCGGCAGATTGCTCTCGAGGACGAACATATCGACATTCCTTTTAGGGGGTGGGAGACAGACAGTCTCCCACCCCCTACGGCTTTGCTGTGACTCAGGAAGCAGGGTCAAAAAACGGGGTCGGATTTCGGTTTAGGGGAACTAACCCGGAGATCGTGAAGGAAATGCGCATGTGTCGTCAACCTCTCCGTATTTTCTGAAAAATATGTTGAATTTCGACCCTGACCTATGGTAAGATTTATCTTAAGTAAAGAAACAGTAAAAACTAAGTAAAGGAGTTGTAAAATAATGGACATTTTCTCCGTTATCACTCTCTTCGGCGGTCTTGCCTTCTTCCTCTACGGCATGCACCTGCTCTCTACGAGCCTTGAAAAGATGGTCGGCGGTAAGCTGGAACACGTTCTGCGCTCCATGACCTCCAACCGCTTTAAGGCACTGCTGCTCGGTATGGGCATCACGATCGCCATCCAGTCCTCCTCGGCTATGACGGTCATGCTCGTCGGTCTCGTTAACTCCGGCATTATGAGCCTGAGCCAGTCCATCGGCGTTATCATGGGTTCCAACATCGGTACCACAGCTACGGCATGGATCCTCAGTATGTCCGGTATCTCGAGCGATAACGTATTCGTACAGCTCCTGAAGCCCGCTAACTTCTCCCCCATCGTTGCACTGATCGGTATCATCCTGATCATGTTCATCAAGGGCGATAAGAAAAAGGATGTCGGTGCGGTATGCGTCGGCTTCGCTATTCTGATGTTCGGTATGGACCTCATGGGCGATTCCGTTAAGCCGCTCGCCGATATGCCGCAGTTTAAAGAGATCATCCTGATGCTCAACAACCCGATCGTCGCACTCCTCGCCGGTACCATCATTACCGCGATCATTCAGAGCTCCGCGGCGTCTCTCGGTATTCTCCAGTCCCTGGCACTGACCGGAAGCATCACCTTTAACATGGCGTTCCCGATCATCCTCGGTCAGAACATCGGTACCTGTATCACAGCTCTGCTTTCCTCCATCGGTACTTCGAAGAACGCAAAGCGCGTAACAGCCGTACATATCCTCTTTAACTGCATCGGTTCTCTCATTTTCCTCATCGCCTTCTATGCGGTCGATGCAGTAGTCCAGTTTGCATTTACCGACGCGCCGATCTCCGCTGTTATGATCGCCGTTGTTCACTCCATTTTCAACGTTGTAACGACCTTCCTCCTGCTGCCGTTCTGCGGTGTGCTTGAAAAGCTCGCTCTGCTCGTCGTTCGCGACAAGAAGGGTGCTGCAGCAGAAGAAAAGGACGAGCACAAGATCCTCCTCGACGAGCGTCTTCTCCGCTCCCCGTCCTTCGCTATTGCAGAGTGCCGCAACATCACCAGCAAGATGGCTGAACTCGTACGCGACACCATCGTTTCCGCAGTCGGTCTCTTCGCTAAATTCGATGAAGAGGTCGCCCTCGAAGTTGAGAAGAACGAAGGCATCGTTGACCAGTATGAAGATAAGCTCGGTTCCTTCCTCGTAAAGATCTCCGCTAAAGACCTCTCCCACGACGACAGTAACGACGTTGCTCAGCTGCTCCACACCATCGGCGATTTCGAACGTATCAGCGACCACGCCGTAAACCTCGTGGAAGTTGCACGTGAGATCCATGAAAAGGGCCTCCAGTTCTCCGAAAAGGCAACCGAAGAGCTCCGAATCATCACAAATGCGATCCTCGAGATCCTCGATATTACGACCGATGCGTTCGTTGATAACGACCTGCGCCAGGCCATCGAGGTCGAGCCGCTCGAACAGGTCATCGACGGCCTGAAGGCTGAGATGAAGAAGCGCCACGTTCGCCGTCTCCAGGAAGGCAAGTGCACCATCGAGCTCGGCTTCGTCCATGCCGATATTCTCACAAACTACGAGAGAATTTCCGACCACTGCTCGAATATCGCAGCCTGCATGATCCAGATCAAGGAAGACTCCATGGATACACATACTTACCTCAACGAGGTCAAGTCTTCCGGCGAGCCGCACTTCACAAAGTACTTCAACCGTTTCGCAGACCGTTACGTACTGCCGAAGTCTTCGTCGTCGAACTAAAATGTAAACAACACAAAAACTCCCCAAAGAGGTGTAAAACTTCTTTGGGGATCTTTTTTGTTTCAGTTCGGTTTCTCCGGCTTTTTCCGCCGCTCGTATTTCCTTTTCGTTGCCAGTCCGCCGCGGATATGCCGCTGCGCCTTGTTCTCCCTCAGCACCGCGCGCACCTCCTTGTAGAGCCCTAAATCCACATGACGAAGTCTCTCGGCCACATCCTTGTGCACTGTGCTCTTACTCACCCCGAACTTCCCCGCCGCAAGGCGTACGGTCGCTTTATTCTTTACAATATATTCCCCGAGCATCGCAGCTCTGTCATCAACGCTCTGCTTCATACAACACACCCTCGCATATGTAGTGACTAATACTATGCGGAGGCGGTCGGAGATATGCGAAAACAGCTCAGTGGTACGGCCACCTTCGCATTTTGGCTGTAAGCGCAGCAAAAAAGCACACCGAACAGTGGGGTGTGCTTTTCGTGTTTTATACTATAAACTCAATTTGACGTAAGCTCATATTTTTTCATCGTGCTGCGGTACATAAACACATAGAGGACGATCGCAACGAAAGCACTTACGGCATAGCTTGCGAACAGCATCCACAATGTCGGATGCAAAGGCCAGGCGAACCATGTCCAAAGACTGCGCACACCGAATCCGCATATCGCACACACGAGGAGAACATATTTCTGGCGGCGGAGGGCATGCAGCGTGAAGGACAAGACCTCCATGATCGCGGTAATGAAGTATGTAAGGCACAGAAAAATCATTCTCTCTTTTGCGATACCAACGACTGCAGCGCTGTCCGTCAGAATCTGAAGCAGCGGTTCCGAGATGGAAACAAACACGATACCGAGGGAAAGACTGACTGCGGTAGCATAGAGCACACTCACTTTCACCGACTTCCGGATGCGGTCAAACCGTTCGGCACCGAAATTCTGTCCGACCATGGTCATGGTGGCTGACGCAATGGCATTGCCGACCGTATAAATAAATCCGTCAAACTGGCCGGCGATGGCGTTGGCCGTCATGACCTCGGTGCTCATGGAGTTGACCGTGGAGGAAATAATGACGTTGGAGATGTAAAAGCACAGGCCGCCCGAAGAAGCCGGAACAGCGATCTTGACCATCTCGCGGAACTCCTGCCAATGCACTTTGAGATGCTTTATATCGATCTTGCAGATACCGTGGCTTCTGATCAGCGCAGTAAGTCCCATGACCAGTGACACAAGGTTGGAAAGAACCGTCGCAATGGCGACACCGGATACGGTAAGGTCTAAGAGACCGACAAAAAGCACATTCAGCAAAACATTCAGAACGCCGGAGATCAGCATATAGTTCATCGGCCGCACGCTGTCACCCGAAGCTCGCAGAATAGCGGCAACAAAATTATAGAGCATGGTAAACGGCATGCCGAGAAAATAAATTTTCATGTACAGCGCTGCCATGTCGAGCACATCCGGCTGGCATCGCATCAGTACCAAAAGCTGTCTTGCGAAGATCAGCGCGACAGTCATCAGGAACAGACCGGCGCAAAAGCCGATGACAAGCGCGGTTCCCACTGCGCGCCGGACACCGGTCTCATCCTTTGAGCCGATGCGCTTTGCAATGAGAACATTGGCACCTGTAGCAAATCCCGAACAAAGGCTGACAAGCAGTGTGATCAGCGAACCGCAGGCACCGACTGCCGCGACAGCGAGGTCACCTGCCATCAGAGAGAGCACCGCAACATCCGCCGCGTGGAACAGGATCTGCACGACGTTTGTAATAATGAGCGGTATAGAATATACGACCAGTGTCTGAAATATTTTTCCGTGAACTAAATCTTTACGCATAAGCTCTGCCTCATTTCTGCCAAGTACCGCTTAACGGTTTGCCGCACGACAGAAATTATAGCAAATAAAGGTGTGAAGAGTTAGGAAAAAAAAGACTTTTCAGGTGGACTAAAACGACTATTCATGGTATAGTTATACTAAACATAAACGGAGGGGTCGATATGTCCGTTCTAATGCTCGGCGCACTGCCGAAGGGATCAACTCATATTGATGCACACACGCACACCGTGACCGAAATCGTACTTTGCACACAAGGCGAAGGGATCCAGACCGTTGATAACATACAGATGCCGTTTCATCCCGGAAGCATAACCGTTATACCGCCGAATACACCGCACCAGAGCCATTCCCACAGCGAATATATGGAGATCTATATTCAGACCGATCAGCCCATATCGCTCGGAGCCGGTGTTCCGGAAAACCGGGCGCTCTTTCTTGAGGATGACGAAGAAAACGCGGTCAAAACCTTGATGAAGATGATGCTCTACCGGTACATCAAGGGAGAGAAAAATGATTCCACGCTTTCATTAATGTTTGACCTCGTTATTCAGCTTCTCTCCGAGAAATGTGCCGATCTGCAGCGCGACCCCGCAGTAGAGGAGGTTTGCCGCCTGCTTGTGCTGCACTATAACGACCCACAGCTTTCCGTATCCGCACTTTTGGAGTCTACCGGCTATAACAAAGATCACATTCGCCGCAGATTCATTGCCGCGTGCGGTGTCACGCCGAGTGAATATCTCACATCGCTTCGGATCGGGCATGCAAAAAGGCTGCTGAAAAGAAAAAACGAACTGCAATTCTCGGTTGCGGATGTCGGTGAAATGTGCGGCTATTACGACTCTCACTATTTTTCGAGGGTCTTTAAAAAGCAGGTCGGTGTAACACCGGAAATGTTCGCGGAAAGCCCTGCGGAGTGAAACCGGACATCTTCCCTATGTCTCTTTTTCCGCTTTACAAAACAGCACCCTCGTACCGGATTTTCGTCCTGTGCGAGGGTGTGCTTTATTATGTATATGGCTCAGTAAAATACTTGGTGCATTACTTCTTTGTCTTCGGTGCACCAAACAGGTAGGGAACCTCCGGCAGCAGCTCCATCAATTTGTGGTCATGGCCCAGCTTGCAGGACGATTCTGCATCGAACAGCATGGTTGCGGCATTATCTCCGGATACCGGTGCCCAAGCCGGAACACCCTCTCCGTTCGGATCTCCGCTGCGGGCAAAGTTAACGAACGCACCGCACATGATGTCCTGCACTTTCTCCGAAACGCCCGGAATGTAGAATGCTTCAAGATACTGTGCATTATGGAAAAAGTAAGGAATATCGCAATTATGTGCCGGGATCGTGCCCTCATTGAAGGGCATTTCAAGGCAGTAAAGATAGTTATATGTATTATCAAGTCCGTTCTGTGCGTGGATCTGTGCAAATTCGGCACTTGCCTTACGGACTCTGTTGTCCAGAACGAGCAGATCTGCCGTGCACTTATCCGGATATACAGCGCGGAATTCTTCCGTCAGTTTCTCGGAAAGGTCGCCGAATTTATCCTTTAACAGTTCGGTCTTCAGTTCCTCGCTCCAGGCATACTTGCTGCCCACCGCACGCGGATCGGTGATCGGGGCTGCGAATTCCGTAATGACAGAGCCGACGATCAACGGGATATGCGCCGTCTCCTTTCGGAAACCGACATCAAACGGACTTCCCACGTAATACTCTCCGTCTGCAACGGGTGAGAAACCGACTCGGCGCCCGACTTTTTCGGCAAGCTCTGCACTTGCGCGGTTCGCTGCGGCAGCGAGCTCGTGATACGGAATGTGTTCGATCTTTTCCACTTCATTTTCCTTGATTCCGGCGTACTGCAGTACGAGCGCTGCAAGCTCCTTCGAAGTCTCATCAAGATTTGTGGGGCTGTCGGCTACCTTTCTTCCGCCCATAACACCGCTCATCACAATGGCACGGTGATACAATCCGTCCGCTGCAGGCATCTGCAGCAAAGTAGTGACCTTTCCGCCGCCGCCCGACTGACCGAAGATCGTGACATTGTCCGGGTCGCCGCCAAAAGCCGCAATGTTATCTTTTACCCACTCAAGCGCCGCGACGATATCCGCCTGACCGAGGTTTCCGGAGTACTTATACTGCGCTCCGTAAGCGGAAAGATCCAGATAGCCGAGTACGTTCAGGCGATGGTTAACCGTTACAACGACCACATCACCGAATTTACTCATTTCCTCGCCGTCGTAAGCATAATGCTCAATACCCGAACCGGATGCAAAACCACCGCCGTGCAGCCAGAAGAGAACCGGTTTTTTGGCTTGCGGATCGATGCTCTGTGTCCAAATGTTTACGGAAAGGCAGTCCTCATCCTGCGGATAGAATACATGGCGTACCACATAATCTCCGTCAAATCCGCCGCGATTCAGCTCCGGGCAAACAAAACCGTATACATTGGCATTGCGAATACCTTCCCACGGTTCGACCGGTTCCGGCATATGATAACGCTTTGCGGAAGCATACTTTACACCGCGGAAAATATAAGTGCCTTCCGCAATTAAGCCGCGAAGCTTGCCTGCTTTGGTCTCTACAACAGGGTTATCGTAAGTATGAATGACCTGCTGTGTCAGCTTTTTGATGAACATAAGATCCTTCCTTTCAATACGGTTATGTCTGCTATTCTTTCTGCTCTATAAGCACCGAAAAACAGAAATTCTATTCAGGTTTATTTTATCTGTGATTTCTGCAGGTGTCAATAGACAATACACAAGGCTGTATTTTGAGCAATGCACCACATTATAGCAAAACTTCACTTCAAACCGCAGGTCTGAAGCTTCAAAAAACACCCGAAAAAAAATTTTTTTCGTTCTTCTTCGGGTGTTTTACTGTGTGTTTATTTTACTGAGAATGCGTACGTACCGGAAACAAGCTCGAAGCAGCGTCTGCCGTCCGCATAGCCGGTATCTGTTACACCTGCGGCAGCATCCACCGGCATACCGCTCTCGGTGATCTGTGCATTTTCTTCGGCGATAAGCTTCAGAGAAGCCGTTGTACCGGCCGGAACGGTGACCGTGTAGCACATACCCTCTGCGCACTTTTCCCAGCGGCTTTCAATTCTGCCGCTGACCGTTTCCACATGGCCTTCGGCCCATGTCATCACGCCGTCCGGGTCCGGAGTCGGGCACAGCGTAAAGTGTGTAAAGCCGGGCGATGCCATCTCGCGCATGATACCCAAAGAATACATGCTCATCCACGCAGCCACTGCACCGAAGGAATAATGGTTAAAGGAGTTCATACTGTTGTTGCCGCCAAAGCCGTTATCCTTCGTGTAGGAGTTCAGACGTTCCCAAATCGTAGTCGCCCCCTGACGTACGGAGTAGATCCAGGACGGATATTCTCCGTTCTGCAGAAGGCGGTAGCTTTCCTTATCTTTTCCGTATTTAGACAGAGCCTGACTGATCCACGCCGTGCCGATGAAACCGGTCATCAGGGAATATGGCGGTCTGACCACACCGTCATTATCGATATTCTCGCGCTCGACCGTTTCCACTAGATGCTGTACGGCATCATTTATGTATTCATCGGCAAACACGCCCAGCGCAAGCGGCACGGCATAAGAAGTCTGGCTGTCCATCGGGTAATTGCCGCTTGGCAGTGCTTTAGGCAGCGGACTTTTTGCTTCACCCATCATCATCGGTCGGCGGTTTCCGAGCATAGCTTTTTCGCCGGAGAAAATCGTCTGATGTGTTTCCGGGTCCACAAAAGTTGTATTGAAGAAAGCCTTGCGCTCCTCATATTTCTTTCGGTAATATGCAGCATCCTCCGGTATGTTCAAAATTTCCGCAATCCGCACCATGATATCGAGGTCGTAGACATGGTAAGCGCTCCACAAAAATTCCGGCTGATTCACGGAGTATTCCGGCCCGAGCCAGTCTCCCAAAGGTCCTTCGTTCAGGATACCGGTATCCGGGTCGATACGGGTATCGAGAAAATCGATATACTTTTTCATGGCGGGGTACTGCGCTTTCAGCATATCGAGATCGCGATACTGGAGATAAGCCTCCCACGGTGCGGTAATACCCGCACTGCCCCAGAGCACACCTCCGAAGCCTCCGCCGAGCGGAGCGATATCTGCGAAGCGTCCGTTATCGGCTTGTGTGTCCCGCATAGCCATCATGTGTCTTTCAAGGAATCCCGCACTGTCTGCCATGTACACAGCGGAGCGCGAAAATACCGAAAGGTCGCCGGACCAACCCATGCGCTCATTTCGCTGCGGGCAGTCTGTGGGAATGGAAATATAATTATCACGCAGGGACCATGTGATGTTGTTCCACAGCTTGTTGACTTCTTCATTGGAAGTTTTATAGGATGCGGACATCTCCGGCACGGAGCTGAGTGCAATGCCCTCCACAGCCTCCGGCGGCAGCGGTTCATCGATGCCGGTGATCTCAATATACTGATATCCGTGGAAGGTAAAGGTCGGCTGCAGTACCTGATCGCCGCCCTTCAGGATAAACTTATCCTGTGCCAAAGCCGCACGGATATTTTCCAGCATCAGCATACCCTCGTGTCCCTCATATTCTTTGAGGTCGGGATAGGTGATCTCACCGAAACGAAGTGTTACGCACTGTCCCGGCTTACCGTTCTTGATATGGATGCGCTCGACACCTGCCATGTTCTGCCCCATGTCGTACAGATATACACCGGGACGAGGCTCGGTCACGGACTTCGCCGTAAGGATCTCGCTGACCTTTACATTCGGCCCCACCTGTCCTATGAGCGCACAGCTATCATATTCGAATTTCTCAACCTGCGGCCCGAACGGTGTGGTTGATGCAAATGTGCCGACGTAAGCGTTATCGGGCCCGAGAACGATTTCCGCAGCCGGCTTCCAGCCGCTAAAATCAAAGTCGGCTTCAGCCCAGCCATTCACTTTTTCTTCCAGGCGGGTATCCGTCACTTCGCCCTGGAAGAAGCCGCTGAAACGGATCGGTCCGTCGGTGGTCACTTTCCAGTTTTCGGGTTCTGTTACTACGGTTTTCGTGCTGCCGTCCGCATAGGTGATCACCATTTTTGCGAGCAGAGAATTACGGTCACCGAAGAAGTTCCAGTTGGAACCGGTAAAGGTGATGGAGCCGCTCCACCAGCCTTCGCCGAGCTTCACGCCAAAGGCATTGGAGCCCCGCTTCACCTGTGCTGTCACATCGTAGGTCTGATACATATGCGTCTTGTTATACTGGGTCAGCCCGGGATTGAACCAATCGTCCCCCACACGTTCCCCGTTAAGATACGCTTCGTAAACGCCTCTCGCAGTGATATAGAGTCTTGCTTTCTGTACTTCTTTTTCTGCCTCAAACTCGGTACGGAGCATCGGCACACCGGCGCCGGAAGTGTCTTTCACGCAGAAATATCCGTTCTCGCCGCCATCCACCGTCTTCGGCGCTTCCTTTTCCCGGTACAGAACACTGCAGGGCTTGCGGAAATTGCAAACGGTGATATGCCCGAGCGCCGCTTTTTGACCGGCCGGTACTTTTACACCGAGGTCACATACCATAGGATAACTGATAAAATTATTGCCCACACCAACCGGGTTCAGGTTGATCCCCGCACTGCGGAACATCGGCGGTCTCGGGTCGTTCGGATCGATCTTGTTCAGCTTATTCCCGTCTTCCGTACCGTCAACGAAGAAATCGAAAATGCCGTACTCCGCCCACAGATGGTAAGTGTGCGGCGCATAGCAATTCTCCGGTGTAATGGCATCGATCTCCAGAGACTTGAACGGCACCTCTGCACGGTCTCCGGGATGATACCCCACACGGTAAATATGCAGCATGGCTTTGCCGCCGTCAAACAGGCCGGTCAGATCCGTCTCCACATAGATATAGCTTTCATCCTTGCCGGACTCCATTTCATACAGATTCATATTGCGGGCCTGCAATCGGCTGTCATTGGCACCGAAAACGAAACCTGCTCTGGTGCTGCCCGGTGCGATCTGCAATTCATACGATGCCTTGAACACGGAAAGATAGTGCGGGAACCATGTCAGGTCCTCGGCCGAGCCGCCGATCCACTTTGCACCTGCCCATGCGGCACTCGGTTTTCCGTCCATGCAGTCGGTATTCATCAGGCCGGTCTCAAATACGGAAGCCGCCTCCGCCTGTTCTCCGTCCTCGTTCCATACTTTTACGGTAAAGGTATATTCCGTCTCCGCCTGCAGCGCTTTGCCTTGATAAGGAATACCGATGCCATTCGCCGCTTCCGTTTTTCCGCTGTCCCACACGAGCTCTGCCGGGTCTCCCTTTTCGTTCAGACGCTCTACCCGTACCTGATAAGCACTCTGTTTGCAGCCGCGTTTTTCTGATTTCAGCTGCCAGAAAAATCTTGGTTTCGATTTATCCGTACCGAGCAAATGCTCTGTGTACTCTGTTTTTAAGTTTATTACCTTGAACATTCCGACTCCTCCTCTTTTTCCGGTGCAGTCTATATGCAGTACCTCGTATAACCCAATCACTTTTTTATTATAACAAACGACAGCAAAAATGAACAGCCCTTTTTAGGCGTGGTGAGCAGGATTACATCATGGTTTTATCTCACAGACCCGGCTAATTTCCGCCGTTATCACATGGCTTGCCCTACCGGTCATGATCCGCAAAAAGCGTGAACAGCAACCGGCAGGCACACCAAATTTCTCGGACAACATCCGTATACACCATTATATAAAAAAACGCACCCGGAAGAGTGGTTCCTCTTCCGGGTGTATTCTTTATTGTAACAAACGCTACGCAAAGTTTTTGCGTTTCACACGTTCAGACAGGCACACCGCTGGTATTTTACAGTTTTGCGCCGCATTCGCCGCAGAATCCGGCCGATGCAGGATTTTTCGCGCCGCACTGACCACAGAATTTGTGTCCTTCGGCAGGCTGTGCCGGTGTTTCCGGAGCAGATGCCGGAGCTTCGGGTGCTGCTTCAGGTGCATAGGCATTTTCCTGTACGGGAGCCGCTGCTGCGTAGGCAGCTTCGGGATTTTCCGCTTTTCCCTTTTCCCACAACTCTTTGAAGCTGGTGGAAATGCCGCTAAGCTTACCGTAAAGATCGAAAGTGATCTGTGTGGTGGGCGCAACTTCCATGTATCCTGCCATGGTCTGGCAGAGTATGTAACTATCGAGGAAAGCAAACTTCACGACCCATGCGATCAGACAGGCGATAATGAAGGCAACCAAACCGCTCCAGTGCAGAACTCTAAACAGCAGACCAACTGGAATGAAGACCGCCAGCACTGCCGCTATTGTCGCAAGGACGACCTTCAGCATGGTGATCGCCGCATTCTTCAGCAGATGCTTAATGTTCTGTGCGTAGATCACAACGCCGTCGCATGCACTTTGGAAAGCACCCTGCTCAGCCTTATAGAATGTGTAGCCAAGGCAGCATTCATCGATATACCCCAGTGAAAGTTCCACGAAATATTTTGCGACACCTGCAACCTTATCCATACCCGGAATGAAGTTCAAAAATCCGGTTACTTTATCGATACCCCTCTGGATCTGCTTAACAGCAGCGGAAACCAGTTTATCTACAGCAAAGTATACGTTTGCTGTGGCAAAGCGCTCTTTTACCTTGTTTTTGCCGTAGTTGACCTGATTGTTCGGAACCTGACCGGTAACGGCAGCTTCTGCCAACACGGCAATGTGTCCGGCCTTGATCAGGTAGCCCACATAATTCATTACGACCAGATGTACAACCTTGATACTGCCGCACCAGATCAGGATGCCGATCACGAGTCCCAGATCACCGAAGATCCAACCGATGCCGGCAAAGAGTGCCAGCAGAACACCGAGGATTAGGATCATGATGCCTCCAAGGATCAATTTTGCCGTACAAAAAGGCAATGTCTTTCGGAACAACTGTCCAGCTTTCATAATGTTACCTCCCTTTGTTTGCTGTTTGTTATTTGAGTTTAAATAGATCGCGCAGATCCGGCTGTTTTTTGGGCTCCGGCTTTACATAGTCAAAACCGCCGTAAGGCTCGGAAATATTGAACCCGATACAGGCACGGTCGGCATCACCTTCAAAGCAATGCTCTGTATCTGCATGGTAGCACACATCATCTGCTTTCTTGTACAGGTGACATATATCCTGATACTGTCCTGCCTGACGGAAACCGTTCTGCAGCAGGATCTGGCGGTACTGCTCTACAGCTCTGTGCGCAGCCTGCTCATTGCCGTTGAAGCCCACAGAGAATGTGTAAGTGCCCGGATCGTACTCTTCTATATCGAATTTGCTGCCGCCGCAGCTCCACTTGGGGTACTGCGGGAGGAGAGCATCCCACTGCTCCAAAACCGCTGCATCCTTTGCCTGCTGTGCCTGTTCCTCCTGAACGGCCGCCGGAAGCTTTGTTCCGCAATCGACGCAGAATTTCATACCGATACTATTCTGCTTTCCGCAGCTCGGGCAGACAGCACCCTGGGCCAGCGTCTCTTCCGGCAGCTTTGCACCGCAGCCCGGGCAGAATTTTGTTTCGGCGGAAGAGGGCTGACCGCACTGAGGACAAATCTTCATGTTTTGGCTCATCTGCGTTGCATAATTCTGCACGGAACGTTCCAGATTCGCAAACGCACCTTCAAGCCCCGAGGTTGCCTGATGAGTCTGCTGTGCTGCATTTCCTGCAGCCCGGTCAAAGTGGCCAGCCGCTTTATTTGCGTACTCCGTAGCTTTGGGTTCCACCGCCTGCTGCACCGCTTTGCCGATCGCATTACCGATTCCCCTGCTGATACCCTGGCTAACTGCGTTGCGCAGTGTTCTTTTTAAAAAATCCATACTCATCCTCCCATCGATCACAGGTCCTTATATCGGACCAGTATTTGTCTTCTGCCGGAAACCTCCAGCTTTTTGTAAATGTTCTTACAGTGAAAATGCACGGACGAAGCGCTGATAAACAACTCCTTTGCGATCTCTTCCTGCGTTTTGTCCGACAGCAGCTGAGCGAACACCTCCAGCTCTCTGGGGGACAGTTTTGCAAGCTCCGGATGTACGAGACAGATCGCCTGAACTTCCTTTTTTGCGCGAGTCATAAAGTCCAAAAAGCTCCGTTTTTCTTCATTATTGTTTGCCATCGTCTCCCCCTTTCGCATTTTTGGACAACTGGTAGTTTTCCTACCTTTTCAAGTAGGTTTTTCCTAAATACGTTGAACTCAACGCTGCAATTTGCTAAAATGTAGCTGACCTGATTTTGACTTTTCAGCTATATTATATCGCTCGGGTGCCTCAAATAATATCCCTTGTTTAAGGGGTTTTACAGGCCTCCTACCCAAAATCAGGGGATTTTTACCGAAATAGAGGTTGTTGCTATGAATCATTCCTTTCTTTTGGCAAATCAGCAGAAACGGCAGGAGTATTCTCTGAAGCATTTGTTTTGCTTTGCTATGTTTGCTTTTTGGCAGATGGGATTCATCTATTTTATGGGTCCGGCTTTGACCATCAACGGTCGAACACCGCTTCCTATCGATATGGATAACCTGACCATACTCATGGCAGGGTGCTATGTGCTGTCGATTCTTTATATGTTTTTCCTGCCAAGATTTGTAGTTTGGGCTGAGCGGATCGGTACATTGGCCGCCATTGCCACGGTACTGGGCCTATTTCTGCCATTGCCGGACGAAATGCTGCAGGGCTTGATCTACGCCCACATATTCTGTTGCTGCACTATGATCGGCTTTGAGACCTTCATCATCGCGAATTTCCTATCTGAAAAAAGCGCCATTTACGCACTGACCGCCGGTTACGGCCTCGCTTTATTCCTGATCGCTTTGGTTCAGAATGACTTTCTTTCCATTACCTTTCCGGTGTTCCGTGTGGTCACAGTGGCAGCGCTTCTCTTTCTGTTGATCTTTGTTTTCAGCCTGCCTGCCGATCCAAAATCCTGTCCCCAATATGTCCGCAAGGGCAGCGGCCTGGTGGCACCCAAAAAGCTGCTGACCGGCTCCTATATTCTGGTGTTTATCAGTTCGCTCATGGCTGTGTCCGGCCCTTCTATTTCCGCAGGCGTTCGCCACGGTGTGTTCGTCACCTATTTTACAGATGCTGCCGCCAGTGTACTGCTTTTTTATTTGTATAAGAAAACTGATTTTCATCCTTTCCGGTGTATTTCCTCCTGTGTCAGTCTGGGTTGTATCGGTTTTCTGCTGATGTATGCAGCAGATTTCGTCCCGGCACTGAAGCTTATCTCCTGCGCCTTGATCGGTTTCGGCATGGTGGCCTGTCAGATGCTTCCGCTGTACGGTCTGGTGCTTATGAAGTCCTATCCCTCCCGTTATCTCTCTCCCGCGATCATCGGTCTGGCACTGGTTGCCGTGCTGGTACAGGGCAGTATGGTGGAAGCATTCCGCAGTGCCCCCTCCATGCTTTTCCTTGCCTATGCGGTGATCATGGTGATCCTTGTTATCCTCTATTTGCAGGTCGAACCGTTCTTCCTGTACGCGCTTCGCAAGAAGATACCGGAAAACACCGAATCTGTACCTTCCGAACCCCAGGTCGCTACTACTGCTGTGCCGCCTGTGCAGCAGGAAGAAGCCGTGACACCTTCCACAGCAACCGACGCCGCAATCCCCACTCTTACGGTTCTTTCCAAACGTGAACTGGAAGTTGTGGATCTGATCGCAATCGGTTACAGTAATGCAGAAATTGCAAACGTGCTGTTTATTTCCGTTCACACGGTTAATGACCATACCAAGAAGATCTACCGCAAGCTGAATGTACATAGCCGTTTGGAAGTTGCTGCGCTGGTAAACCGTCAGAAAGCACTGCACACGGATGCCTGATGTACTGCGGAAAAAACACATTTCAGTAAAAACGATTCAAAATCGCCAAAGTAACACAGATAACAAAATACCCCCTAATGCAGAAACCTAAAATACTGCATTAGGGGGTAAATTTATTTTTAGTCTGTTACTCTAAATTCAGAAAACAGAGTTTACTTTGTATCTGTATGGTGCGAATCTGCTTTCATTTCCACATGGATGAGCACGGAAAGCAGCGCTCGCAGCAAAATGACCGCGCCGAGAATGACGAGTTCATCGAGACTGCGGACTAAAACGGTTTTGAGGATCTCGGCTGCCATCTTGAATTCCAGACCGGAAGCCAAACCCTGTGCAAGCTGAAATTTAAAATCCGTATTTCTGTGTGTGATAAACTGCTTCAAATACTGGTAAAACGCCTGAATGGCAGAAATCGTTACCACCAGAATACCGATAAGTTCACATGCCGAAATAATATGCGGCAAAATCAGTTCAATAACATGTTCGAGCATAATTTTTACTCCACTTTCAATTTGTAGAATTATTATACAGTAACCGACATGAAATGTAAAGAAGAACGTTTTTCCTCGCAGCTAAAGCACAAAAAAGCAGCGGGCAAACAGCCCTAAGCTCGCTGTTTGCCCGTTGCTTTCTATAGGGGGTAAGTTTCCGGCAAGAAAAACTAACCATCTGAATTTGATTTGTACTCAGAACAGAATGATCAGGAACTGAGATACAAGTACGACCACGATGAGAGCGATCGGGTATGTTGCGGCGTATGCGGAAGCAACATCTTCTGTGCCTGCGGTGCCGATGAGGGTACCGAGTGCCGGGGTACTTGTCATACCGCCGGTGAGGGAACCGAGGTTGTTGAGAAGGCTGAGCTTCAGAACATACTTTGCAAAGAGGAAGCCGAGAACCAGCGGAACGATAGTCATAACGATACCGTATACGAAGTACATCGGGTCAAAGTTTGCAATGAATTCTGCGCCGCCCGGAATACCTGCGCCAACGAGGAACAGAACGAGGCCGAGCTCTCTGAAGAGCTTCAGTGTGCTCTGCTCCGGCATAACCTTAACCGGGCCGATCTTACCGAAGTGGCCGAGGATAAGGCTGACGAGCAGACAGCCGCCTGTTGTGGTCAGGGAGAAGCATGTGCCGCTGAGGCCTTCGCCGGAAAGCGGGATCTTGACCTGACCGAGAAGTGTGCCGAGGATAGCAGCCAGAGAGAAACCGAAAACGCCCATGTGGTCGATCGCGAAGATCTTACCCTTAGACTTGGTTTCCTTCTTTTCTTCCGCTGCGATAACGAGCTTTGCTCTTTCCTCATCCATGTTTGCCTTCAGAAGCTTCGGCATGATCTGTACGAACAGAACAACACCGACAACACCGAAGATGTAAGCGATGCCGTGACCTACGGAAACGAGGCCCATGTACTCTTCGGCAACCGTTGCCTTAGCAGCGGAGAAAGCCGGAGTGGAGGTAAGAGAGCCGGAAAGCAGGCCGACGATCATAGCAACGAAACCGTCCTGATCCTGGATGGTAGCGCCGTAACCGACTACTTCACCTGCACCGATGCAGGCTGCAGCAGCCAGACCGCCGGAAAGAATAACGACTAAACCCAAAAGAACATAAGATTTGAAGTTTCTCTTAAAGTTACCGAAAAACTTCGGGCCGGCAATGTAGCCAACGGATGTTACGAAGAAGATGAGGCCCAGTGCTTCAACAAGGGAAAGACCCGCACTGAAATCATACGGCTTCGAGGAAGCTGCAAAAATCAGCTCGCCTGCTTCGTTTACGTGGAATGCCAGCGCACCGATAACGAGTGCGATGATGAAAACGCCTGCGTCGCCGAGGGAGATCCCCTTAACGGTGATTCTGCCCAGTGCATAACCGAGCAGAAGAACCGAGAAGACGACGAAGAGCAGTGTGTAAATACTGCTGATAGAAATAACGCCGTTAAAGAAACTCATTTTTTACTCCTATTAATTATACCTTGCGAGTGTAATCGGGAAGGAGCTTCGGAGAAACTGCCTCTGTCTCAATGCCAGCATCTGCAATTTCCTTCTCGAACTTTGCAACATGATCCAGTGTCAGCTTGCCGACAACAGCTTCCTTAGCTGCTGCAGCTGCATTGATACCAGCGTTTCTGCCGAATACGATGATGTCGAGCAGAGAGTTACCCATGAGACGGTTCTTACCGTGGATACCGCCAACAGCCTCACCTGCAACAAACAGGTTCTGGATGTTTGTGGTCTCACCGTTTACGTTGATATCGAGGCCGCCGTTCTGATAGTGGAGGGTCGGGTAAACGAGGATCGGCTCCTTGCGGATATCGATGCCGTACTCCTTGTACATACGCATCATAGCCGGGATTCTCTTCTCGATGGTGCCTTCGCCGCCGATCATTTCGATCATCGGGGTGTCGAGCCAAACAGCTGTGCCGTTGCCGGTCTCGAGGCCGTTTTCTCGTGTGGAGCACTCACGGATGATGGAAGCCGCTGTAACGTCACGGGTCTCAAGCGGATGCATGAAGACTTCG
>JAZNMV010000221.1:0-11614 GCA_045579885.1 Acutalibacteraceae bacterium
CCCGTCCAAAGTAAGTTTGAGGCATTACAGAAAACGGCAGGAGAAACTCCTGCCGCCTGTAGAGATTATTTATTTTTGAGGTGTGAAAGAATAGCGGCGATGTTTTCCTCCACGGGGGCGGTGCCGTTCAGTTTAATAACCGGGCAGGGGAGCTTCTCGGCACTCTGCGAGGCGGCAGACGGATCGCGGGTTTCAACCATCCTTCTGAAATCTGCCTGCTGTTCGTACATATCGCCGCCGGGCAGAACACGGTCACCGAAGCGCCGTATCTCGCGCTCTTCAATGCGCCGGACACGTGTTTCAAGCGGTGTTTGAAGCTCTACGGCTAACGTGAGCCGGGAGAGGATCTCCTCTCTGAAATTCAGCGTGACACCGGCTAAGATGAAGCCGCTGTCTTCGGGAATGGCTTCCAAGAGCAGCGCTTCGACCTCCGGCTTTGAACGCGGCACGGAGAAGGGGAGATCACCGAGGTGCTCGGTCACGGCGACCGTATCGTGTTCGAGTGCGTGAAGCCGTGAAGCGCGCTGTTCGGGAAAGTAAAAATCTTCCACATCCATTTCGGTGTATCCAGTCGCTTTCGCGAGGGCATGTGCCAATGTGGATTTACCCGCGCCGTTCATGCCAAGGATCGCTATGCCGAAGGATTTCTTTTGGGAATCGGTCATTTCGAAGATTACTCCTTTACGAGCACATCGACGACCTCAGCAATGTACAGGTCGTGGTAATCGTGCTCGGGATAATTCTTTGCGTCAGCTTCTTTATCGAGGAAGTTTTCACCCGTAAACGGCGCCTGGTACATCTTGCGGCAGACGAAAACGAGCTCGGCTTCTTCAAAGTACGAAGTGTTGTGGGAGAAGACCGGGTTAAAGCCGACGGCTGCGACTTTGTCGCCATCGCGGCCGGATGCCTTACCGAGGTAGCCGAGCGCCTGCTTTTTATCTTCCGGATAGAAGGAAAGCGTGAACAACTCTTCGCGGTCGACAAACTGCTTTGTGTAGCGCTGCGGACGAACATAAACCGTAACGCTCGGTTTGCCCCAAATATAGCCGACACTGCCCCAGGAGACAGTCATTGTGTTGTAATTTCCCTCTGTGCCGGCTGTGAGCAGAGCCCAATCCTTGCCGATTTTTGTGAAGGGATTAAAGGAAAGAGATTCATAGGGGACGGACTTAAAAGCCATAAATACAACTCCTTTTTATCAGCTTTTCAGTATATGCGAGGGCTCAAAAATTAAACCTCTTTGCATACCTGGAAAATATAGAACTTGAGATAATACGATTCATCCGCGCTCCAGAGGATCGGATGGTCGGGTGCCTGTGTGCGGAATTCAACCTGACGCAGGCGGCAGTGTGCTGCGCGTGCAGCCTGACCGATGGTCTGTGCAAAGAGCGCGGCATCCATGTAGTGCGAGCAGGAGCAGGTGGCGAGATAGCCGCCGTCTTTGACGAGCTTCATGCCGCGGATGTTGATCTCGCGGTAACCCTTGACCGCATTCTTGATGGAATTGCGGGACTTGGTAAACGCGGGCGGGTCGAGAATAACAACATCGAACTGCCGGCCTTCGTTTTCAAGTGCGGGGAGCAGATCGAAGACATCGGCACACTGAAATTCAACGGTTTCGGAGAGATTATTAAGTGAAGCGTTTTCACGTGCCTGTGCTACCGCAAGCTCGGAAGCATCCACACCGAGCACGTGCTTTGCGCCGGCGTAGCCTGCGTTCAGCGCAAAGGAACCGGTGTGTGTGAAGCAGTCGAGTACATCGGCATCTTTACAGATGCGCTGCATGGCGAGACGGTTATATTTCTGGTCGAGGAAGAAACCGGTCTTCTGGCCGTCCTTTATATCGACGATATAATGCACGCCGTTTTCGATGATCTCCACATTCGTATCGAATTCTTCGCCGATAAAGCCCTTTACACGGTCCATACCTTCCTTCAAACGCTCGCGGGCATCGCTGCGCTCATAAACGCCGCGGATCTGAACGCCGTCTTCGGAGAGAACTTTTTTAAGACACTCCACGATCGTGAGCTTCATTTTATCGATGCCGAGTGCAAGGGATTCCACAACGAGCACATCGGAGAATTTATCGATGACAAGGCCGGGCAGGAAATCCGCTTCGCCGAAAATCACGCGGCAGGAAGAGGTATCGACCGTTCTTTTGCGGTATTCCCAGGCTGCACGTACACGCTTTTCCAAAAATGCCTCGTCGATTTCCTGCGATGCGTCGCGTGTCATCATGCGCACACGGATCTTCGAATTCTGATTGATGAAGCCGCGGCCAAGCGGATAGCCGTTATTATCATGCACGGTAACGATCGCGCCGTTTTTAAACGTGCCTTCGATTTTCTCGATCTCGTTATCGTAGATCCAGAGACCGCCGGCCTTAAAGCTGCGACCTTCGCCTTTTTTGAGTGTTACAATCGTTTGATTCATAGTATATCCTTTTACTGCTGTGCGGGTTCTTCGTCCTTCAGGCCGAGGCGGTCTTCAAGGTCGTTGAGCAGTGCTGCTGCCGGAACGAGGGTGAGGCCTTCCGGTGTGGGGGAAACAGCGAAACCGAGGATCTCGTTGTAGAGCTGTTCGCACATGAGGAAGAACTGGCCTACACCGATGGATACCGGTTTCTGTCCTTCGGAAGCGAATGCTTCTGCGGACTGACGGTCGTGCCACAGCGGCAGGAAATTGCCTTCCGGGATGGAGATGGTGACATAGCCGTCATCGGAGTCGATCATCCACATCTGCTGGGTGAGGGCGATCATATCGAGCAGGCGCTCGTAATTTTCTTCCGGTGTTAAAACTTTATTTTCCATTTTTTTATTTTCCTTTCGTATGTGAAACTCTGTTTTGTAAATACAAATCCTATAATATCATACCTTTTTGCGGCTCTTTTTTCAACTAAAATTCTGCTGTTTGTGAAATAAAAAACCGCCTGCTCCGAAACAGAACAGGCAGAGTTTTTATAGATATGTTCCGTATACCGTTAAACCGCGTAGTCGGTGCGCGCGAGCACGTTTTTCTGCAGCTGCGGTGTCAGGTTTACAAAGTAATCGCTGAATCCGCCGACTCGGACGATGAGGTCGCGGTGGTTTTCGGGATGTTCCACGGCATCGAGCAGTTCTTCGCGGCTTACGACCGTAACGGAAAGCTGCTGTCCGCGATTCTCGAAATAAGTGCGCCAAAGGGCGAAGAAGGCTTCCATGCCGCGCTGTGTGCGAAGCATTGTTTTATCAAACTTAATGTTCAGAATAAAGCCGCTGCCCGGCAGGGTGTGGTCGATGTTGAGGCACGAGGAAAGCAGAGCCGTCGGGCCGTTCACATCGCGGCCCGGTGTTGCACCGATGCTGTCGCCGTAGAGATCTTCATCCGCGCGTTTGCCGCAGGGCAGTGCACCGACCGCGCCGCCGTTATCCGCTGCACGGACGAACGGGCTGCAGCCGCCGCTGTACACGCCGCCGCGCACGGTTTTCAGTGTGCGCAGATAGCGGTTATAATCGTTGATGATGTCCGCGGCGATGGAATCAACATACGGGTCGTCGTTGCCGAAATGGAGCTTAGAGCGGCGGAGAGTCTCGTAAACCGCGCCGTACCCTTCGAAATTTGCGGCGAGGGCATCGCGCAGCTCGGAAAGCGTGAACCGATTTTCTTCGAATACGTATTTTTTGACGTTAGCGAGAGAATCGATGATTTCCGGTATGCCTTCTGCGAGGATCTGACCGTGTCCGTAGAGCGGACCGCCGTTTTTATAGTCTCGGCCTTTTTCGAGACAACCCTCGATCGTGAGTGTGCGCAGCGGATTTGCCGTGTATTCGGCAAAAATGCGCTGCGATTTGTTTGCCATACCGCAGACCGTGTTACAAAGGTTGTGCACCTGTGCTTTTACAGCAGCGAGGAATTTTTCAAAAGTATCGAGCGCTTCGATTTCACCGGTCTCAATGCCGATTTTCTTGCCTGTCTTTTGGCACACACCGTTAAAGAATGCAAGCTCAACCGCCATGCCGAGGTTTACTTCGCCGTCTTCCAAACCCATATGGGACTTGCCCTGAATATCGATCTGGTTGCAGCCGTTCATGACGTATTCGTGTGCATCGTGCGGCGGGATACCGAGGGATTCGAGTGCGGGGCAGACGGCTTCGTCGTTATAGAGCGCGGGCAAACCGATGCCGGTCGCGATCGTTTCCGCAGCCAAACGCATCAGCTTTTCGGGTGTGTTTCTGTGCCAGCGCATCGTGAGATTCGGTGTGTTGTAGCCGGAGCGCTTTGCGGTTTCCAACATCGCATAGGAGAGCGCGTTTGTCTTGTCATTCCAATTTTCATCCGAACCGCCGATGCAGACGTTCCATGTGCGGGTCAGATGGAAAAATTCCCAGAGATCATCGAGCATTTCCTGTGCTTCAACCGGATCGGTGCGCTCCCAAAATTCGATCATATATTGGTCGAATCTGCCGGGGGAATCGATACCGTCGAGCGTGAAGAGCATGATATATACCGCGCAGGCATCCATGAACGTATTTGCCGGAAGCTTCGGGCAGCGGGAGAAGCTGTCTGCAAGGCGAAGAAGCTTCTGTTTTGTTTTCGATTCTGCATTCTTTGCGGTGTCTGCGGCGAGCGTATGAAAGCGCTCACCGAGAATATCAACGGCATCGAGCGTGAGCAAAATGCCGTCGTAGAGATCGGCTGCATCGGGATTCTTCCCGCGGTAACCACGTACTTTTTCGCGCAGTGCATCCGTACCGTACCTTGCGAAATCGATGAGATTCGGTACGCTGTGACCGCCCCAGGTGCCGCCCCAGCCGCCGAATGAGTCGATAACGGCGCGCTCGGTTTCCGTGAAGCTGTTAAAAAGCAGCTGCATCGGGCTGCACTTAAGAAATTCTTCGCGGATGTAATTATAGTCCGCGGAAAATTCCGGTGCTGCCTTGATTTTCTCGTTTATTAAATCCTCATTCACCGATTCACCGGTTGAAAAATGATAGGTGACCGCCATGTTTCTGAAGGAGGCATCAGGAAGACCGATCTCCTCAAAAAGTGCGAGCTCCATTTCCTTTGCTGCGCGGACAAAGGCATGACCGGTGCGGATGTGTCGGCTTTCGGATGCGCACTCCAAATATCCCCGTGCAAAGGGTTCATCTGTGATTTTTAATTTATACATAGGAGCGTTTCTCCGTTCTGTTTTGATTTGGATTTATTTATTCGCGGTGCTTGCCGACTGCTTTGAGGATATCCACTGCGGGGGCGGGAAGTCTGCCGAGATAATCGGGGCCGACGTTTAAGAGGTAATTGATGCCGCGTGCGTTCAGATGCTCTTTCAGTTCGATGACACGCTCGGCGGGTTTCCAATCGTTGTCAAATGTCTTATATCCCCAGGTGTGGTTCAGTGTGGTGGGGGATTCGAAAAGACCGTCCTTCATATATTCATCGGGGATCTGATTATCGCCCCAGGAGCGGTAGTCGCCGCGGCCGTTGCCGATGCGGGAGTTGACAAGGCAATTCGGCTGGTATTTTTTGATCATTTCATACAGCTCATCACTCTGCTGCGGTGTAATATCGCTGGGCGTGTCGCACCAAACAAGGCAGAGGTCGCCGTATTTTGTGAGGATCTCTTTAAACTGGGTTTTAATCTTGCCCTCGAAGCAGCGTGTGAAATCCTTTTTGCTGTTATCGGGGAAATCCCAGTCGTTTGTCCAGCTGCATCCCTTTTCCCCGTATTCTCCGTTGGCGGAAACATGGGAATATCCGCGGGAAATACCGCCGCCGTCGGGCTCGTGCCAGTCAATCTCCTGCGAGTAATAAAGGCCCATCTTAAGGCCGTGCTTGTAGCAGGCTTCGCCGATTTCCGCGATGATATCGCGGCCGAACGGTGTGCCGTCCACACTGTTATATGTATCCCATTCGGACTTGAACAGTGCAAAGCCGTCGTGATGTTTGGAAGTTACGACCATATACTGCATACCGGCTTCTTTTGCGGTGCGCACCCATTCTTCGGCATCGAAGAAAATGGGGTTGAAAACTTTAGCCAGCTGACCGTATTCCGCATTTGGAATACGATAGTAAGCCTGCAGCCACTCACCGATTTGGTTTGTACGCTGGCCTTTCCATTCTCCGGCCGGGATGGAGTACAGGCCGAAGTGTATCATCATACCGAATTTAGCTTCTTTGAACCATTCTCTGTTATCCATGAGAATCCTCCTCCAATATGCGGTTAGTACACCTGATGCAGAAAAATCATTGTTCAAGCTCATTATATCGCGTGTGAAATGCGTTTTCAATACCCGCATGGGGTTCGTGCGTTGACAACGGTATACACGCATGATATATTGGAAAAAACGGTATAAATATTCTGTGTATTTGAAGATACAAATCATGTATGGGGAGGTAAAACGATGTTCAGAAACGATTTCCTGTGGGGCGGATCCGTATCGTGTATGCAGACGGAAGGCGCATGGAACGAAGGCGGAAAAGGGCTCAGCGTTTACGATGTAATGCCCGTGAAGGAAGGGCATTCCGATTGGAAAACGGCAATCGATTTTTATCACCGCTATAAGGAGGATATCGCGCTGTTTGCCGGTATGGGTTTTAACTGCTATCGTTTTTCGATCAGCTGGAGCCGCGTTTTCCCGAACGGTGAGGGTGAAATAAACGAAGAGGGTCTTGCGTTCTACGATAAGGTTGTCGATGAGCTTATTGCAAACGGCATTGAGCCGATGATTTGCCTTTTCCATTTCGACACGCCTTTGGCGCTGATGAAAAAGTACGGCGGCTGGATGGGGCGCGGCACCGCGGAGGCGTTTAAGGTATACGCGGAGACTATTGTCCGCCATTTTGCGGGAAGAGTGAAGTATTACGTTCCGATCAATGAGCAGAATGTAGCATCCCTTGTAGCCGGTATGCACAGCGGGCTTCTGAAGCTCGGGGATATGAAAAAAGCGAAGAAGGCGCTCGATCAGATCAGCCATCACATGTTCCTTGCGAGTGCTTCGGTAGCGGAGGCTGTTAAAAAATACGATCCCGCGGCAAAAGTCGGCGGCATGGTGAATTTCATGTCTTTCTACCCGGCGACCTGCAAGCCGGAAGATGTTATGGCGGCGAAAAAAGCGGCGAGAGCTTTTGAAATGCGCACGCTCGATGTTTTTGCTTACGGTGCATATCCCGAAGATCAGCTTCTCGACTGGGAAAAAACACAGGGCAGACCCGAAATGTGCGAGGGCGATCTCGAATATATCAAAGAAAATACGATGGATTTCATTGCCCACAGCTATTACGTTTCCGCTATGGTAGATGCCGAAACGATGGGGGACGATGCGATGGCAGCCTTGGTCGGTGCCATGTCGGGCAAAGCGCCGGGCAACCCGTATCTCAAAAAGAGCGAATGGGGCTGGACGATCGATCCTGTGGGACTCAGAGTTGCCGTAAACGAGATCTACCGTGCATGCAGACTGCCGGTTTACTGCATCGAATGCGGCATCGGCGTTGCGGAAGAAGCCGATGAAAACGGCTATATTGACGATCAGTACCGCATCGAATACATGCGTGAGCATCTTGCGGCGCTGAAAGAGGCCGTAGAACAGGACGGTGTGGATCTGCGCGGATTCCTCTCCTGGGGCCCGATCGATATTTTAAGCTCGCAGGGCGAAATGAAAAAGCGGTACGGGTTTATCTATGTTAACCGTACGGATGAAGATCTCAGAGATTTGAAGCGTACACCGAAGAAGAGCTATAACTGGTTTAAGCGTGTGATCGAGACGAACGGAGAGGAGCTTTGAGATGGATAAGCTTATATTTGACGTCGGCGCATCGAATATCAAATTTGCACTGATGAGTGATACGGGCGAGATCATAGCGAGAAAAAAGATCCCGACACCGAAGGATAACCTCGAAAATTATCTTGCAGCCTTCGTGGACCTTTCGAGGGAATACATGGACAGAGCAGATGCTGTGGGCATTTCCACAAACGGCAGAATGTGTACGGACGGCAATACATACCGTGCCTATACGATGAATTTCCTCACGGGCATCAACATTAAAGAGAAGCTCGAAGCGGCGCTGGGGCTGCCGGTGGTCGTCGAAAATGACGGCTATGCTGCCGCGATCGGCGAATGGTGGAAGGGTGCCGGAAAAGGTGCGAACACCATTTTCACCGTGGTTCTGGGTTCCGCGATGGGCGGCGGTATCATTGTGGACGGTAAACCGTGGCGAGGTGTAAAGCGAAACGGCACCATGATCTTCGCGCAGCTGACAAAGTCCGTGCCGAAAAAGGAAAAGTATGCCCTTTCCGCGGTGGAGACATCGTTTATGCTCTATTTAGCGATCGCAAGTAAGCTGAAATTCATGCGTGAAACGATGACCGGTGAGCAGTTCTTCGAGCTGCTTCATAAGGGAGACCGCATTGTAAAATCCATGTTCAAGCGCTACTGCAATGCGATCGCCGTTACCGTATACAACAATGCGCTGCTCCTTGACCCCGATAAGGTGGTCATCACCGGAGGTCTTGCCGAGCGTGAGGAGCTGATCGACGGTGTTCAGAAGGCGCTCAAAAAGATCACGAAGAAGAGCCTCACATTTATGGGGATCGATCTCAGTAAAAACGGCTTTGCTTTTGTGGATGTAGATGACCTTGATGTGCAGTGCGTGAAGGGTGAGCTTTGTCTGGATGCCAACCTCTACGGCGCGCTCTACTGTGTGCTGAATGAATTGGGACAGCTGAAATAAGTGAAATGAAATAAAAAGGACAGGCCAACGAGCCTGTCCTTTTTTATTTTGGTTCATCTGTTCCGATTTTCCGAGTCTGTATTTTTGAGTTTACTTCGTGAAGATCAGTATCAATTCTTCGAAATTCTTTTCACTGATAGTCTGCTTAAGTTCCCAGCCCTGTTCACTTAAGTGGTTCAGGATCGTTTCTGTGATTACATACAGTTCATCATACGATGTATAAATTTTCTGCCCATACCAAAAAACATCATAATAATGCTTTGACTGTGCGTCATATCCTGCCTTTATTAAACATGTTGTGTACTGAGCCATGATATTTCCTTCCTTATCTCGTCTTTGTCAGGAGACAAACCGTTTCCACATGTGCCGTGCACGGGAACATGTCCACGGGGGTGACGGCCCGGATATGGTAGCCGTCTGCCTCAAACTGCTTTAAATCGCGGGCGAGCGTTGCGGGATCACAGGAAACATAGACCACACGGTCGGGGCGCATTGCAGCGATCGTTGTGATGAGTGCGGCATCGCAGCCTTTTCTCGGCGGGTCGATGATGATGACATCCGGCTTTTCGCCGCGCTCATAAAGAACTTTTGCGGCGTGTGCGGCATCGCCGCAGATGAACTCGGCGTTTTCGATACGGTTGCGTGCCGCGTTGCGGTTTGCATTTTCGATCGCCGCCGGAACGATCTCCGCGCCGATGAGCTTTCTTGCCTTGTGTGCCATGGAAAGGCCGATGGTGCCGGTGCCGCAGTAGAGGTCGAGGAGATTCTCACCGCCGGTCAGTGCGGCATACTCCGCTGCTTTTCCGTAAAGGGCTTCCGCCTGTGTGCGGTTCACCTGGTAGAACGCGTGCGGTGCGATCTCGAACTCGAGGCCGCAGAGCGTGTCGGAAATTGCATCCTTGCCCCAAAGGGTTCGGCAGGATTTGCCGAGCACAACATTCGTTTTTTCTCGGTTTGTATTTAAGATGATACTCGTAATGCTAGGTACAGCTTCACGCAGCATGGAAACAAGCAATTTTTCTTCGTGCAGCGCGCCGCTGTTTGCAACGATGCACACCATCATTTCGCCGCTCTTTTCACCGCGGCGCATATACAGATGGCGCAGGATACCGGTGTGTGCAGCCTCATCGTAAACGCTCTCATCGGTGACCGCGTGCCATGCACGGAACGCTTCTGCGGCGCGGTCGAATTCCTCCGGCTGCAAAAGACAGGTGTGTGTGTCGACAATGCGGTGTGAGTTCACAGCGTAAAAGCCGAGCTGCAGCTTGCCGTCCCGGGAAAGGCCGATGGGCAATTGGCACTTATTGCGGTAGAAATTGCGGTTCGGCGCCGCGAGGATCGGCTGGATCTCAATGCCGCGGAAGCCGCCGATGCGCTCGAGCGCATCGCGTACACGCTGCTCTTTGAGTTTCAGTTCGGCTTCGTAGCTGATGTGGCGGTACACACAGCCGCCGCACTGGGAAGAAACGGGGCAGTCCGGCTCGCAGCGATCGGGTGAGGGGATAAGCAGCTCTTCGAGCCGACCGAAGGCGTAATTTTTCAGAACTTTTACAACGCGAACGATGCAATGATCGCCCACGGCGGTGCGCGGAACAAAGACGGCCATGCCCTCATATCGGCAGATTCCGCTGCCCTCTGCGGTGACAGCGGTGATGTCCGCTTCGAATAAATCGTTTTTCTTTATCATGTAAGAAACCCTCCGGTACATCGCCCGAAACCGAAAAAGCCGAATCGGGCAGTAAATATGCGGATAAATTGGTTGTTTTTGCAACTGAATTTTAAAATCAGGGCGGTTTTATAAGGTGATTTCAGGAAAAGAACATGTACATTACGTACAAAAAACCTCGCCCAAACTTTGTGAAGCGTAAACAAAAGGGAGATTAGGCAAAAAATCGTTGACAATCGAAAAATAGGTCGTTATAATAAAGCCATAACAAACGATTACACGTCCTGCGGTAAGGATTTACCGCGACTTTTCAATACAACTCCTCCCCAAAAGAGAGCAAAAGGCGAGATTTATTCTCGCCTTTTGCTCTTTCTGCATTTCTGAAGAAAGAGCGGCGATTTAAGACACGACATTTTGCGGATGTCCGCTCAAATAGGCGTTCAGATTATCGGCTACGATGCGTATGAGGCGTGCACGTGCGTCTCTCGATGCCCATGCGATATGCGGTGTCATGACACAGTTTTTCGCTGAAAGCAGAGGATTATCCGCTTTTGGCGGTTCATCGGTCATTACATCGAGGCCCGCACCGGCAAGACGGCCGCTGTTCAGTGCATCGGCGAGCGCGGCTTCATCGAGTACGGCGCCGCGTGCGGTGTTGATGAGCAGCGCGGTCGGTTTCATCATGGCGAGCACTTCGCGGCTGACGATGCCGCGTGTGCCGTCGTTCAGGGGGCAGTGGAGCGATACAATATCGGCTGTTTTGAACAGCGTTTCGAAATCGACCCATGTGCAGCCCTCGGGCAGTTCCTTCTTTGTGCGGCTGTTTACAATAACACGCATGCCGAGTGCAAGACCGAGCTTTGCTACGGTGCTGCCGATATTGCCAAAGCCGAAAATACCGAGTGTTTTACCGGTGAGTTCGAACAAAGCGTGGCTTGTGTAGCTCATGCGAATGCCGTCATTCCATCCGCCAGAAAGTGTTGTGCGGCTGATGTCACCGGTGTGGTTGCACAGCTCGAGGAGCAGAGCGAATGCCTGCTGCGCGACGGTCTCCACACAGTAGAGCGGTACATTACACACGGTAATGTTCATTTCACGGGCAGCAGCAACATCGATGGTGTTGAAGCCTGTTGCAAGTGCCCCGATGAAGCGAAGCTTCGGCAGAGCGGGGATAACCTCGCGGCTCATAACGATACGGTTCATAATGACAGCATCGGCATTTTTAGCACGCTCGATTACAAG
>JAZNMV010000222.1:0-20765 GCA_045579885.1 Acutalibacteraceae bacterium
AGCACCTGTCTCTTTAATATAGTATGTCTTACCCGGTACCAGATCGGTAAACGTCAAAGCACCGTTATTTGTTGTACCTGTCTGGATTGCCGCACCGTTTGTAGACTCATAAAGTTCAAACACAGCACCGGTCAGAAGGGCACCTGTTACGCGGTCCGTCTTTGTGATCTCAATATCAACGAGCGGATCGTTATAAGCAGTGATCTGCTTCAGATTAACGCCTGTGCCGATTTCAACCGGCTTTATCTCATCGTCAAGCAGGTAACCGCTCGGAGCCCCTACTTCCTGATAATAGTATGTAACACCCGGAGTCAGACCTGTAAAGGTCGCAACACCGTTTTCATTGGTAGATACCGGAGTATTATTGACCGGCTGTGTTCCGTCTGCATCCGTATAAAGGTTAAACTTTGCACCGGACAGCTTTGTATTCGAATTCGTGCTGTCGACCTTAGTGATTTCAAGCTTTACCTTGGGTGTGTTCGAAACAGTAACTTCTTTCTGTTCTGCACCCGTAAGGGTTTTTACTTCATGGAAATCGCCGTCTGTATGAATATAACCCTCAGGCGCTGCAACTTCTTTATAATAGTATGTCGTATCCGGATCCAAACCGTCGAAAACGACGAAACCTTCGTTATTGGTGGTCTTCGGGCCACTCAGCAGGTTCGCATCATTTCGGGCTGTATAGAGACTAAACTGTGCACCGGACAGCTTTGTATTCTGATTCAGACTATCCACCTTAATGATCTTAATGGAAACCGTAGGATCATTGGTGCAATTTACGGTAATCTGCTTTGTACTTGTTGTCGGAGTAACTGTATGGATCGTGTCGTTCACTGCATAACCGGCCGGAGCTTCGATTTCCTTAACGTAGTAAGTCTGACCGAGTGTCAAGGTTGCAGTGGAATAACCGATACCGTTTACAACCGTTTCGTTTTCCATATATGTGCCGGTTGTAATGATCTGAACAGGATTCGTCCCGTTCTGTGCCGCTTCACGACTTTCATACACACCGAATTTTGCACCGTTTACATCGCCGGCATCCGGTGTGGACTTATTGGATACCGTCTTCACAACGCGGATCTGACCGTTGCTCAGATAGTTGTGTACGGTCTCCATCTGATCAAAGTTCCACTCACCGTTCTGCTGTTCAACTTCACCAACTTCAAACGACGTGAGGCCGGGAGTTACAGTAAACGGAGCCGGTACTGCAATTTCTTCATACTGATATGTACCCGGCGGCAGCTGTACAAAACCGGAAACGGCTTTGTTTGCACCATCACCAACAGTTGTGAGGATAACCTCTTCTCTGCCGCTGCCACTTACTGTGCTTACATCCGTATAATTGAAACCGGTTGCCGCGTTGCCGCTCTTTTTGCCATACAGCGGCGCACCGGACTCGTCATAAAGCTTAAAGCTTGTTCCGGGGAGTTCCTGTTCCAAGCCGCTGTTTTCAAATGCAGCGCCCTTCTTATGGAAGTAAACCTTGATCTGCGGAATGTTATCGATCGTAACAGAAACTGTCTGCTGCTTAGTAACCGTTACAATAGTAGGTTCATCATCAGCAACATAGTTTGCAGGCGCTTCTACTTCTTTCAGAACATAAACGCCTTCCATCAGCGGACCGGAAGTAATGCTGCCGTTTGTTCCGACAGTCGTTAAGTAAACTTCCGGGTTGATTTCGCTAAGATTTGCGCTGCCGGCAGCTGCCTCATTTGCAAACGGACCGTAAACCGCAAATCTTGCACCGGCAAGCTTTTTGCTGCTGACCGTAGCATCTTCCTTAACGATCGTCAGATAACCCTTAGGAGAAATGTTCTTAAAGGTATTGCCACCATCAAGGTTAGGCTTTTCTACTTTACCGCCGCTCAGAGTAATTTCAAATGTTTTATCGGAAATTACATAACCGGACGCTTCAAGGCTGTTATCAACAAATTCATATTCTTTCAGGGTGTATGTACCGTCCGGAATATTATCGAATCTAACATTACCGTTTGCATCGGAAATAGCATAGTATGTTTTATCTGCACCGGAGGAAAGTTCAAACTTAACACCTGCTAATCCGTTAGACACAACACCGTTAATGTCAGTACCGGTTTTTGTAAACTCTACAGCATTGAAAGCTGTTGCCGTATTGACGGCTTCGAAGTAATCCTTACCTTCCGGATATTCAACTGTATCGTCTGCGCTGACTACAACTTCAATAACGCCGGCCTCTTTCCAACCGTCGCGCTGAGTAACTTCCTTAATATAGTATGTGCCTTGTCTGATATTCGGGAAAGTTACCTCACCGTTAGCGTTAACCTCTATATCGCTCATCGGCGCACGGGGATTAGCCTCGGTACCAACGTTGTACGCGACCTCTGTGCAGTCGCTGTCTTTGTACAGCGTAAACTTAACTGTATTATTTCCGGTAAAGCCAAACTTCTCCGCAGCTGCAGCGTCGAGCAGTTCTGCTGTACCGTTAGAATACTTTACATACTTTTTAACCTTAACATCGGCTGTCGGTGTATCAGATTCCCATTCACCGATGTTAACCACAGCGTCAGATGTTTTCTCACCGGTCATGCCGCCGACGAGAGTATATGTCAGCTTAGCTGTGTTCTTGAGTGTATACTGAATAATCTCTTCTTCGTCACCGGAAGTGGTGTACGGTTCATAGGGATATACAAGAGTATATTCGTATGTGGTATTGGTTACGTCACCAATCTGAAGATGCTGGCTTTCCTCAAGTGTTCTGATCTTATCATACTTAGTAAATGTAATGGAAACGGGATGACCGTTCGCATCGTAATTTACAGTATAATCCTCACCGAGAACCATATCCTCAGCCTGACCGCGGTGGATCAGCTTAACATTCGTAACCTCGATAGCCTCACCGCCCTCAACGGGAATAGTCGGAAGTGTATCTACGACCTCATACGAAGTAAAGCCAAGACGGCCTTTATTATCAACGCCATTATTATCCTTTACCTCAATGCGGTAATCGACCTTGAAATTATCGCCATCTTTGACATAATTGTACGTACCGTTCTGCGTGGTATTTTCTTTCGTAATATTCCAGTCCGACGCAGCTTCGGTCGTTACCGTACCGGCCTTAACAGGATAAACCACAGGCGCACCGTCCAACTGTGTCTGGAAATTAAAGCCCTGATTAAAATCCAGTACCAGGTCGTCCGGAGTAACAAGCGTCCTCGTCTTTAAGACCATGGTCAAAGTATTGGTCGCATGCATCGCCAAAGGAGAGTCAAACGAAACAACATACTGAGTCTGATCCCCCATAGGGTACTCAGTAATCGTGTCAAACTCGCCGCCTTCAATCTGGTATTTACCTGTTGAATCCTTTGCCAGCTCAACGTATTCCGGCAAAACGAAACTCAATTTCGAGCCGGTGTACTGCGAACTGCTGTTTGGCGTGTTGTACTGAAGCTCATACTGGAACGTATCACCGGTCAGCACAGTCTCACTATTGTTATTAATAACAAGGTGAGCCGTAACCTCAAGGTTAGACGCAGTCGCTCCTCCCTGGCCTGCTTCAGCAGCCAAAGCCTGAAGCACACCGTAATCATTGGTAAACAGCATAACGACCGTTAAAAAGATCGCTAGAAACCGTTTCCATTTCATGATCCCTTTCAGCATATTATTTTCCTCCTATGCATTGATTTAGAATCAAAATATACAAATTAAAAATTAAAAATGGATACAATACCCCCATTTTTGATTTTCCATTAAAGTATACGCCGATTATGTCACACACCTGTCACATTTACCCTATTTTTTCGAAAAAATTTTCAAAAAAACAGGTGCATACTCGGCTGAAGTGTGCTATACTGTTGATAAAAGGAAACAAATTTCATATTTTATAATTTTTTTATTTTTTTACTACTGCAGAAAGGAGAATAATCTGTCGTGTCACGCTATGCGGCACCCTGATTACAAACGAATTATGAGTCTTTCCCCCGTTCAGAATGATACCTCTAAGACCCTGCAGATCAAAATGTTCGGCGAATTCAGCATCTCGAACGATTTCTTCTCTCTGTCGACCACAAAGAAAAGCGGCCTGACGAATTTTCTTCTGATCGCTTATCTGCTCTCCAACAAAGGAAACCATATTACCTCGGAATCTCTTATCGATATGCTGTGGCCTTCCGGAAAAACAGCAAACCCGAACGGCGCTCTGCGCACGCTGACCTACCGTATCCGTAAGGAACTGGCTAACTTCTTCCCCGGTGAACCGGAAGATAACCAGACGGAATTGATCAATAAAACAAACAATATCTATTCCTGGAATTTCGATGTTCCCTGCCATATCGATGTTTACGATTTCGAAAGCTTCTACCACAAGGCTTCCCGTGAACCGGATAAGCAGAAACAGTACGAGCTGCTCACGCAAGCATTTGACCTTTACACAGGAGAGTTTTTATCTATCTTCTCCTATCACTCCTGGGTCATGTTCCGTAACAATTATTACGGTAATCTTTACATTAACTGCGTCAATAAAATGTGTAATTATCTGGATGAGATCGGTGACTACGAAACGATCCTTTCCGTATGTGAAAGAGCATTCGAATATGCACCGCCTACAGATGAAACACTCTACAAACAAAAAATTTGGGCTTTGCTGAAGCTTAACCGTGCACAGGCTGCACTCGAATATTACCATTCTGTTCTGGATATGTTCAGCCGCGAACACGGTCTCGACATTTCCGATTCTCTGCACGATATTTATCAGCAAATCCTGACCTGCATGCCGAATCATTACCAGACAATTTCCGCATTGGAAGCAAACCTGCGTCAGCGCGATTCCAGCCCCGGCAGCTTCTACTGCAACTTTGATATTTTCCAGAACATATACCAAATCAACCTGCGTTCCGCGCGCCGCTCGCAGCGTCTGCGTTTTTTGATCCTGCTTACTTTGCGCGATTCCGAAGACGTTACCGGTGTTTCCGATGCACTGAAAGAAGAAATGGTTCTGCTGCAGCAAATCATGGAATCGAAACTGCGTACGAATGACGTATATACGAAATCCAGTATCTGCCAGTACTCCCTGATTATCGCCGCTACCAATGAAGCCGGCTGCGAGGTCGTAAAGAACCGACTTTTCACTACATATAATTCCAAAAAGCAGCACAAGCAGGTTTCTTTAACGATCGATTCCAAAGAAATACTGTGATTAAACAAATTAAAAGACCTGATTTCGAAATGAAATCAGGTCTTTTTCATTTGAATTTTATTCGAATCTAGCTTCCGTAGTGTAATGCAGTTCAGCTTTACACTGCAAACTGTTCCCCTATCGCTTTAAACAACTGTGATCTTATCTTGTTCAGACGCTCTCACGGCTGCGTAGGATCATATTCTTATAGAAATCAACGCCCATCGGAAGTGCACCGGCGTAAATATTCTCGTTCAGACCGTGAATACTGCCGTACTGCTGACCGTCGATATAAAGCGGTGCAAAGCGCAGGCAGTTATCGCTGACAGCCTGATAAAACTTCGCATCCGTACCGCCCGTCATAACATAGGGGCAGATCTGAACACCGGGATAAACATCTGCGGCAACCTTTTCTACAAGAGCAAAAGAATTGCTCTTATAGTCTACAACGGGACAGGCCGAACCGCTGTACATCACTTCCGTCTCAATGTCGTATTTTTTGGCAATGGAGGAAATGAGTTCTATGCTCTCCTTGGCATCCTGATGCTGAATAAAGCGCATATTGCCCGTCACATAAGCTTCCTGCGGAAGCACATTCAAACCGTCCGAACCCTTAGCGGTTGTAAACGCAAGCGTTGTGCGGATCATCGCGCCGGCAACAGAGCTGATGGACGGCAGAAGCTTTTCAAGGAGCGGTGCGAAAATATCCATATTTGCAAAGACTAGCTTCATGCCGAAATTCATATTCGGTGCAGTTCTGCGAAACATCTCCCTGACAGTCGGTGTCAGCTTTGCGGTAAACGGACTCTTTTTGTCCATATCGGCCATGAACTTGCCGAGACGAACAAGCGGAGTGTTCTTTTTCGGAGCACTTGCGTGACCGCCGCTGCTTTTTGCGATGAACTTGAGGTCGCCGTAACCTTTTTCTACAACGCCGACCATGCCGTAAATACCTTTAACACCGGCGATCGGCTCTTCGATGATCATACCACCCTCATCCATAACAAAGGCGAGGTGAATGCCGTTTTTCTGCAGATAACGAACGGTAGCCGGAGCACCTTCGCCGCCGTGCTCTTCGGTACAGGAGCTTGCAATGTACACGTCGCATTCCGGCTCATAGCCTTCAGCAATAAGTTCTTCCACTGCGGTAAGCATGCAGAAAAGGCTTGCTTTTGTATCGACCGTACCGCGGCCCCATACACGGCCCTTCTCATCGATATCGCCGCTGAACGGCTCGTGTTCCCATGTGCCTCCCGCTTCAACTACGTCGTGATGGCTCATGAACAGGATGGGATCGTGATTCTTTTTACCTTCCCACTTAAAAAGAAGACTGCCGTTAAATACGTTCTTCTCGCACTTTGCGTGGATATTCGGGAATATTTCTTCCAAGGTTTCGTGAAGCTTATAGAACTTCTCTCGGCTATCATCATAACGACTGGAGATCGTCTCATGACGAACGAGTGCTGCAAGCTTTTTACCGTATTCTTCGGCACGCTCGCTTGTATCGAGCTCAACCTTGGCATTCAGCGCCTTTGTCGGCTTCAAAAGAACTGTTCTGATGATCAGTACAGCTATAAAGATCAGCACAAGTGCTGCAATAATAATTCCAACCATAATATTACTCCTTAGATCTTACCTTTTTTGAAAAGGAGGAAACCGATCAGCAGAGCAAGGCCGCCGCTCGGAATGATAAGAATGCTGGTCTGTGTGATCATGCTCGGCACAGCAATGCAGAGCACGCTGATGAGCAGCAGCGGAATCACTGCGATCTTCGGGCTCTTTGCAAAATACTTAAGGCCCAATGCACCGAAAAGAGCAGGTACAACATTGTTGAAAGCCGGAAGCAAAGCTTCATTCTGCAGCACAGGCTGAAGCGGAACGAGCAGAACAACGCCGACCACGATAACCAGAGTTGTGACGATCGCGCTGGTTGCAACACTGATCGTGGAAATGATCTCGTGCTCCGGTGTACCTACCTCTGTACCGGAAATATCTTTTGCATTCATCGCAACCGGAATCTTCATGTTGGTAACATTACCGGTGATGAAAGAAAGGTAGCTGCCGCCGACACCCAGCATCGGAGCATAAACAAGGAACTCAACCACGGAAACCGGGAAATAAACAACGATAACCTTTGCAAAGCCTTTCCAGAAGCTCGCTCCTTCGATCGGTGCATTAAAGTACACGCTCAAAACGAACGGGATCGCACCGAGAATAATAACCATCGCAATCAAAGTTACGCGGCCCAAACGGTGAAGACCGTTATTGAAATCGGTAAAAAACTTTTCTTTGTTTTCCATTTTCTCTGCTCCTTTCTCTTAGAGTACAAAATTAATAAGTACAGCGGCTGCCATTGCGATAAGCATACTTGCAGCCAGACTGAAGTTTTCAAGAGCCAGCTTGCCCTTCTTCTGAATGAAATACTCAAACACCGCCATAACGATCGCCGCAATGATCGCGACCAGAAGCGGCATGATATCAGAACCTGCTCTCGGGATCGCCTGGCCGATATATGCGCCGATGTAAGCTGCGCAGAGACCAACGAACATAGCGGTTGTTGCGTGTGCACCGAATCCCGGCTTACCGGAAGTATTCTCCTTTTTCGGTTTGGAACGAACTTTATTGAGATATTTTTTGAGGAAGAAGATACTGATGAAAATGCCGCCCAAAATGCCGAGCGTCATAACAAGTGCTACGGTCACAAATTTTCCGGTGTCCATCATATCCACTTTGAGACCCGGCATACCACTGCTCTGTGCAGCGATTTCGGCTACGTTCAGCTCATACTGCAGCGAGCCGATAACGGAAAGGCGAAGCCACGAGAACGGTACGCCCAAAGTACCGGAAAGTGCTACAACGCCCAAAAGGATACTGATGGAAGGCAGCAGTGTGAATGTCGCACTGGATGTAATGGTTTTCTTAAGGACTTTTTTATCCACGCCCAGCTTCAAACCTGCGCGATAACTCTTAATAAGAAAGATAAAGCACATAACGGTCATGAACGTAAGAGCAAGGGCTACTATAAGGTAGAAAAAGCCCGAGTTTACCTGACTGAGATACTCGTTCATCTGAATGAACCTCCTGCAATAATACTTTCTTAATCATACCATCGAAAAGTATTTATTTCTACAGTTTTATGCAGAAAAGGTAAAAAACTTGTGTTTTTCTCGCAACCCTGTTATACTCGTAAATATCTTTAAGGAGAATGCTATGAACGAGATCACATTCACAGAACTTTCAGAATATATCAAAGATATCTCTATGAGTCGCGCCTTCGAGCTCGCCGCTATGGGAGATGACTTTGTTGTCCCATACATTATGAACGACAGCATCGAGGACTATTTTATTTTTAAGAACTGCAGCATCCGCGGAGAATATGACCCAGATTTACAGGAAACTACCGAAGCTGAAGCCGTGGAAGACGGCGACCTCAAGGGACTTATTATCCGCCAGAAAGATTCCAACGTGGTAACCCTCTGGTACGAAAAAGTTTTTCGGGTTCAAAAATGCAGCCGATACCACGAAATCGGGCATTTCTGGGTAAACGGCTTTGAACACTGGAGAAGGCTCGTCTATATGGCCGGTACCATGCACGATAAATTCACCTATGCCGGTGAAGCGTTCTGCAATGAGAAAGAGAAGGCACTCCTCCCTCTCATGGAATTCGCACCTATAAGGGAGTTTTCCTACTTTAAAGACAGCCTTCATGCTTACTATGCCGACACTGTAGATGCGATAAACCTCTACAAAGAACTCGCCATGGAAGTTCGAGACATAGAATTTTTAAAGCTGCTCATAGCTTATGAACAGCGCCCAACCTACCGGTTTGCAAAACGGATCGCGAAGAAGATGAATTCTTCGAAACGCGCTCCTCTTTACGAACTGATCTGCAGCCGACTCTCGGAAGCTTCCGCAGACTACCCGCCGAGAGATTACGGCGAAAAGAGAAATGCCGAGATTCGTACCGCAAGAGACTCTGTCACCGAAAAGCTGCTCAAAGCAGGCTATCAAGGTGAATATCCCCTTTTCACAAGAGGCCGCCGACAGGTCCTCACTACGGAAGAGCACCCTTTCACGCTTTCCGAAATGGAGTACAAAGATTTTGATTTCCGCATTCAGTTTATGGTTTCGGAATGCAGAAAGCCGCCTAAATACCTCTGCGAAGGATTTTTCTGCGGTTTCGGCAATAAGGCTTACATCGAAAAAGATATAGATAAGCTTCTTTAAACAAAACAGCATGAAAAAGCCCCTGAACTTTTGAGGTTCAGGGGCTTCGTGTTTTATTAAGCATATTAATGTCGCAAGAGAAATTTCTTAAAAGTCCTCTTTAAAGCTTCTTCTCCGCCATCAGATAATAGATGCAGATGCGGTATCCGGCAAAACCGTACAGCTTATCAAGGCCGGAATAGGTATAACCGAGGAACGCATCAGGCAGACCGATTTCCTTCAGATACTTCGTACCCAAACAGACCATATTGGCAGCAATATGTCTGCCCTGATAAGCGGTGTGTACCGTCGTACAGCCGACGCTGCCAAGACCTTCCGCTTCACCTTCTGCCTGAACGATCAGCGTTCCGCAGACAATACCGTCTGTTTCAGCGATCAGCACACGTTCGCGGCTTTCCGGCCGATACAGGTCAGGATTTCTGTAATATTTGGTAAAATCATCGTATGCGTCGTCTGTGCAAACGCAAATCGCCTCCATGTCAGTAGCTTCTGCCCAGCGATAGGTTACACCGTTGATCGTATCACCTATGCTGCCTTCGATCGGCGGAAGCTCATCCATAGGCACGCGCATATCGAAACAGTTGCCTTCGCCCCACGCATGCGTATATCCTCTCTTGCGGAAGAAAGCAGCCGCTTCGTCAGTCACACCTTCATAGATGCGATCCGGGCGAAGATCCTGCGGTGAGGGCATCATACCGGTCGGTACACCGGGCGCAAGATAATCATCACCCACGCCGACAGTCATTTCCTCATATCCGGCAGTTTTTATCAGCTGCTCAGTTTCATGGAGCAGCTCGCTTCCTATTCCCTTTTTGCGATGAGCAGCATCCACACAGAGCATAAGAACGTTGTTCTTATGAATAACCGAAGCTGCGATCATCTTTCCGTTTTCATCACGGCGGAACAGTACACAATTTTCAGGGTTGGAGAGAATTCTCTTCACTGTGCCTTCGGTACGGACAATAAAGGGAAAATTCTCACGGAATAAACGAATCAGTTCTTCAGGACAAAACATAAGTAACTCCTCTATCATTCATTACACACTTTTCTAAAATTCTTCTTTCACAGCAAGCTTATTATAACATGTCTGAAAAAACAGTCAATGAATTCAGCCTATGCTGCAGCCTCAATACTGCAAAAAAGGAACCCTCCGTCGGGAGGGTTCCTAAACAACTTCAATTTTCAAAATTTATCCCAGCAGACAAATTCCTCAAGAGGCTTTTTCTCGCGGCGAGCACCGTCGTCCGTTTCGGCATAACCCATGGGGAAAACCGCCGTCACGACAAACTCCTCGGGAATTCCGAGAAGTGCCTTGACCTTATCGGCTTCAAAAGCACCCAGCCAGCATCCCTGAATGCCGTATTCTGCAGCTTGCAGGATCATAAAGGAGAGCGCAATGCAGCAATCCACCGTACGGGCGGACTGACCGCAGGTCATGTTGCGGTCTTCATCGGCGCAGACGACCAAAATCGCGCCTGCTTTTTCGATAAATTTCTGACCGCAGCAGGCCTCCACCATTTTAGCCTTCAATTCCGGATCGCGGACAACAACCGTCTTCGTACGCTGCTGATTTCTGGCTGTCGGAGCAAGACGTCCCGCATCCAGAATGGTTTTAAGCTTCTCCTCCTCGATGGCTTTATCGGCAAAGTTGCGAAGAGAGTAACGTTCTTTAATTGTATTCGTAAGTTCCATATTACACCTATATTTACTGCATATTTTCCATGATCTGTTTCGGGCTCATACCCTTGCGGCTCATTTCCATGATTCTTTCCAGAACAGGAACAGCATGGACAAAAAGCTTTTCGAGACCGGCACAGAGGTAATAATGCCCCTCTTCCTCTTCAGGAGAAACCGCAAAACGGTCTTTCGGACATCCGCCGCCGCAGAATTTATACCACGGGCAAGCTTTGCAATGCGCCGTAAGGCCTTCGCTTTTGCTTTTGCCGAAAGCATCCTGTTCCGGACTGTCTATCAGCTCCCTGAGGGAATGCTCCGAAAGATTTCCGAGGCGGTGTTCGGGATCTACAAAGTGATCGCACGCGTAAACGCTGCCATCCTCCTCGATAATGGGTGCTCTGCCGCACTCGGGTGCCATCCAGCAGACGCTGGCCTGACCGCCGGCCATGATACGGGCCATTTCAGCAAAGATCTGTATATCGAATTTCCCTAACCCTCTGTGAACCCAAAGGTCGAATATTTTGCAGAGAAAATCTCCGTATTCCTCCGGTGTTATACTTTCCGGCGCAAAGCTGCCGTCAGGAAACCTGACCACTATAGGAATAAACTGTACCCACGCGCATCCCATGCTTTCAAGGGATTCATACACGCCGGAAACATCCTGCATGGTCGCTTTATTCACAGTGCAAAGAATATCCGGCAGAATACCCGAAGCTTTAAGAAGATCCACCGCACTTCTTACTTTGGCATAGGTAGCCTTTCCGCCAAGATCCTTACGGTTTGCGTCGTGAACGAGCTCGCTGCCGTCAATGCTGAGCCCCACATCGAATCGATTTTCCTTAAGGAAGCTGCACCATTTCTTATTGATAAGCAGGCCGTTTGTCTGCAGGTTATTCCATACCTGCCACCCCTCCGGCAAATATTCTTTCTGCAGCCTGACCGCTTTCTCGTAAAATTCGATACCGGCTAAGGTCGGTTCACCGCCGTGCCATACAAAGGACACCACCGGCCCCGGAGAAGCCTCAACCGTATTGCGGATCAGGTCTTCCAAAAGTCCCTGAGACATTCTGCTCTGCTTTTTGTGGGCAGAATATTTTCCTTTATCGAGATAATAGCAGTAAGCGCAGTGCATATTGCAGCGGGAACCAACCGGTTTTGTCATGGCCACAAAAGGGCGCTTTTCCATACTCATTTCAAGTGTTTCTCAAAGAAGGCCAATACCTTTTCGAAGGAATCCATAGCCTGCTCCTGTCGGTATGCGGAACGGTGGTAATACCAAATACCGTGACCGGCACCGTCGTAGCGATGGAACTCGTACTCTTTACCAAGCTCCTTAAGGCGCTCTTCCATCTTATCAACATCCTCAGCACTGGGCCAGTGATCCTCATTGCCGAAAATACCCATGATCGGGCAATTGAGGTTCTCGGCATACTCAAGCGGCTGAACAGGACGCTGCGGCGTGAGCGTTTCCGGTGCTGCTACGGCATTGCCCCAACAGTTGACCGCAGCATCAATGCCCTCCAAAGTGCAGGCAGCCAGGAATGTATGTCTGCCGCCGGAGCACATACCGATAACACCAACCTTGCCATTGGCATTCGGCTGGCAGCGGAGGAATGCGAGAGAATTATCGCAGTCTTCCATAACATGTTTATCTACCATGCCGCCGTCTGCCTTTGCTCTTTCCACAACCTCTTCCGGTGTACCGTGACCCCAATCCTCGTAGAGATTCGGACAAATCACGCTGTATCCATGAGCTGTAAATCTACGGGCAGCCTCGCGGGTATACTCGTCCCAACCCGGCATATGATGAATAAGGAGAATTCCTGGGAACGGACCCTCGCCGATAGGACGGGAATAATAAGCATGGATCGGCTTGCCGTCGTGACCGGTAATACCGATCGTCTCGGCGATCATGCCTTCGTATGCGTCAGTTTTGAATGAATTCCACATAGTCATTCCTCCCGATAATTTTTATATAGTTAATTATACACCCTTGAACGGTTTCTTGTAAACTGTTCAATTTCATAGAAACTACGTACTGTACTTTTTCTCTCCTCCATGCTATAATAAATTTACAACGAGTCTATTCGGAGGTAATTTATGGAATTTTTAGATCTTGCAAAAGAACGTTATTCTGTCCGCAAATTCGCAGATACACCTGTCGAAAATGAGAAGCTGCAGAAGGTACTGGAAGCAGGCCACGTCGCACCGACCGCCTGTAATTTTCAGCCGCAGCGCATTTATGTGCTGAAAAGCGAAGAAGCACTCTCTAAGGTTCGCTCCGTTACAACAAACGCCTATAATGCACCTATTGTACTTATGGTATGCTATGATAAGAACATCAGCTGGAAAGGCACCCGCTTTAACGAGCCGAATTATGATGTAGGCGAAACCGATGCATGCATCGTAACAACACATATGATGCTTCAGGCACAGGCACTCGGCCTCGGTACACTGTGGGCACGCGGCTACTGCACGCAGAACCTGATCGATGCATTTGAGCTGCCCGAGAATATCGTGCCTGTTTGCCTGCTGGATCTCGGTTATCCCGCAGAAGATGCAAAGCCCGGTCCCTGGCATACACAGCGCAAGCCGCTCGAGGAAACGGTTACAGAGCTTTGATCTCTGCCGATTCAGCGGATACTGCACAAAAACAAATTGAAGAAAACACTATAAAAATCCCCTGAACTTTATAAGGTTCAGGGGATTCGTGATTTAATTAATACAGCTTTGCATCTGGGGAAATGTGGCTATCGACCATGAACAGAGCTTTTCTTCTTCCACTTCTGTACGTGCAGCGGAAAGAAGTATATGCCCGGGTGATCGATCCCCTGAAAAGAGGATCTGATTTATTCGCTTATATTTGCCAGTATCTTGTTAAGCGCTGCTGACACGAATACGCAGAACATACCTACATACGTATTAACAACGCGTCCGTCCTTGTATTTCAGGGCGCAGACACCGTATCCGTTCACTGTACGTTTGAGCAGATTTCGAATCATGTGCATATCCAGACAGTCAGAGTACAGATTTACACACTCAAGGTCATCATACTTTAAAGGCATTTCTACTGCGTGAATGTCCAAACCGATCGAACTGAAACATGTCGGAGATGCATAAATCTCATCAGCTGCAAAAATAACCATAAACTCATTGAGAATCACAGCCGCAGCTATATCCTCTTTTGTACCCGGAAACTTACAGATATCTATAGCTTTTTCGAGCTCCGCAGGCTTTATATCATCCGGATGCCGAGGAAAGGGGAAAATTGCTTTTTTATGTATTGCTTTCAGATCCTTCGCTTTTATGGAAAGCACGACCTGTCTGATTTTTTCGAATTTAGTCATATGTACCTCCACTTTAAATCGCAGCGATGTCTACACTGATTTTTATATCATGCGGCAGCATCAAAGTCAGCAATTCTAAACTTTGCTCGATATTGATTTGCAATCTCAACCATCTCGAAAAGCTTTTCCTCATGCTCCAAACATTCACGGTTAAAACGCCCCAAAGCATCAACACTCCATGCATTGATGAACACAAAGTACTGGTGTGCTTCCAGCGCACATGAGTCAACTGTCTGAACGAACGCAGTCGCTTTTGTTTTAAGATCTTTTTTGCCATGAGCACCCATACGCCCTACTATACACACGACCACAAAAGCAACTAAGGCTATAAAAGAGCATAAAATCACATAAGTAATATCAAACTCATGCTCAGCATTTGTTAGTAATCCGATCTGTACCGTAAAGGCCAATGCTAACGGTATACTGAATATGTGGACAGAAAAGAACATAATTACTGCCACCACGAGGAAATAGATAATTTCAGCTAAAGCGAGTTTATCTTCCGGAATACTGATTCTCAATTGCTCACATCCCGGAAAGAGGCAAAGCATAGGAATAAAAACCGACAGAAACACCAGAACGCACAGAAAGAAGGATATTCTATGTGATTTAAGGCCGGACTCCTCTTTCTGCAAATCCTCGAGTTTCCGGCTAAGGTCATCATAACCTTCTGCAGGACATACTGTACTGAAATCAGATAAGGACAATACTACATCGCCAAGGCTTGTAAAGCGCCCCGCAATATAGCTTGTATCCGGAAAACAGTGAATACCATGTGACAATGCCGACTTTACTGTAGCCCCCATTACCTTTTTCCACAACTGCTTTCTGTATTTTTCAAGAGCTTCTTTTCCGGCGCGTTCAGCACGCTCCCTCTTTTCATCGAATGTGTCGCTCTCCCAAGAATTATAGGTACTATGTATCGTTGATTCACCGGAAACAGCCATGGTCCTCTCAAATACACGCTTTGAGCTATTCTCATCAAAATCACCGGTACGGTACTCGTTTTTAATTCTTCTGCTGGAATCAAGCTCCGGGAAATAATCCTGTGGAGTAAGTAACTTCATAAAATTTCACCTCAATGTAATTATACAACCCCAAAAACATAGTGTCAAAGAAAATATCCCAGCATTCATTAATACAAAATACAAACAAAATGAACTCTATACCTTCGAAGATACAGAGTTCAAAAATTCAATTAATATAGCTCCGTACCTACCGGGATACAGTGATCACCCATGAAAAAGCCGATCTCCCTTCGCTCTTTTCTGTATGAACAGCATCTTGATTTCAACATTCAATAATGCAATAATATCCGGCTTCTCGAGAACTGCCGCCTCAGTCTTACTTTGCTTTTCTTGCCCAATATTACTGACTATGCTATACTGGAAAAAAACAGACAAGGGAGATTATATTTATGGCAACTGATTTGGAAATCACAAGCGAAGATATTTCCGGCGGAAATCTATTTATGAAGTGCTCTAAATTAAACGAAGCTGCACTCACCGATTTGCCCCAAGGATACCATATTCGAACCTGCCGCAAAGAGGAACTGGATATTTGGAAAGCCATGCACTTTGACACCGAAGAAGCCGCTAAATCTTTCAAGCCTTTCATGGATAAGTATTTCGATACCGTATATGCGCCTTACGGAGAAGCCTTTTGGAAACGCTGCATGTTTCTCTGTGACTCAAACGATATGCCCATAGGCACCTGTTTTGTTTGGCCGGCATACGAGGAAATTATGACTGTTCAGTGGTACAAAGTCCGTGAAGAGTACGAGGGACACGGCTTGGGCCGCGCTCTTCTCTCTTATATCATGCGTACTATAAAGGAAGAAGAATTCCCTGTATTTCTGCACACGCACCCCGCATGTCGTCAGGCAATCAAGCTCTACACAGATTTCGGCTTTTCTCTGCTGACTGATGCTGAAGTTGGCTACCGTAAAAATGATCTTACCGAAGCTATGCCCTACCTGAAAGAAACATTATCCGACACCGCTTATCGGGCACTTACTTTTTCCACTGCAACAGAAAAATTCCTCACTGCAGCAAAGCGCACCGAATATTCACAGTTTTAATCCATATACAACGAAAGCTCGAGGGCTAACAAAGACCCTCGAGCTTTTAATTTAAATTGTTCAGCTCAGCGCCTGCAGGGATGTGACTATCCGCCATTTTTACATCCCTGCAGCGGTGTATGCTTTGGTGTATCCGGACAAAAGCGACTTACCTCTTCCTCGCCGCTTTCACAGCGCACTTTTCCAGGTATTTCGCGTTCTCTTCTTCAAAGTTAAGTCCTTTGCGTGCACATTTCTTTTTCAGATCCGCTATCCGGTTATTTTCTCTTATTGCCGCAGCACGCTCTGCCTCAAGCCGCTCTGCTTCAGCCGGCTCAATCCACACTTCTCCGCGTGCCAGAACAGCTTCTTTTTTGCGTCGAAGCAGCTCGGCGTTAATCTCGGGCAGTTTCTTTTCCACATCTACAAACGGAAGAAGAAAAACTATAGCTGCAGCCAAAATCAAGTCGAACAGATAGAATGACATGGTCATAAACTTTGTAACTTCCACACTCGGAACAATACCTTCGACATCTACAAAGCCTAGTCTGAGAATACCGGATTCAAAACCGCCTGCAAACGGTGCACAAATCAGTGTTGTTACAGCGCCCACAACCGCAACGCCGAGCATACCTTCCAGACGTCTGCGAGACCGGAACTCGATGCTGTCAAAAGCGAAGCAGATCAGCGTTGCAAAGATATATGCATTCGGAAGCCATCCGAGATTACGCAGAAAACCACCGATGAATACCGGAACAAGCTGCTCCGGGAAAAGCCACCCCAAAATACTGCCAATCAGTACCAATGCATAGCCGCCTACAGTTAAATTTTTGATTCCAACCCTCTTGGCTAAAGGGTATATGAGGAATGCGCCAATTCCAAGCGGCACGCCTGTGATGACCTGATAAACGGTGTACATAATTGGGTTTTCTGCACCGCCAAGCATAAACTTAATGTAGAAATACTGCACGTTGCCGCCCTTAAAGCTATCGACTACACTGCCAATTGTTCCAAGTACAGTTAAAATAACCCAGTATTTATTCGTAAACAAAGCCTTCAGCTGATCTTTCAGCGAGAATTCTTCTTTCGCAAGACTTTCCTGTTCTGCGGAAACATCTTCCGATATACGTTCACGTGTATAGTAATACTCCATAAGCAGCAGCGGTACCGCCGTAATACACAGGATGACCATCAGCACTGGATAACCTGTAATATCCTTTTCAAGCCAGAACGGCAGCACAACCATATTAAATATCATACCAATCACAATGCCAGACAGCAATGTCCATGACATTTTGCGGATGAACTGAATATGGGTCTTTTCTTTCGGATCGCGTGTTGTCAGTGAACAAATATTATCTCTAAAAAGGTAGAAAAACGAAGAACCTACTGTATGGTAGCAAACAAGCAGGAAGAAAAAATAAACCCAATAGCCATCCCCCATGTTCGTTCCGGGAAAAAGAAAAATCAGGCAGCCGATGATGATCGAAACAAAACCGAAAATGAGATACCACGGACGAAAACGTCCCTGACGCGAATTCGTATTCTGTACCAGCCAACCGTTCAGCAATCCGACTCCGACAGCCAGTATCTTTGCTGCGGTCATAACGACCTCGTACCAGCCGCCCATTTCACTGATCATCTCCACGTTATTGACGCCGTATATAGCTCCGGTCTGCTGCGTAAAGAATTTTTCTACAAGCGCAGCAATGGTGTTGATTACAAAAATTAACCCAAGCGGACCGATGAGATGTCCCAGTACCCATTCTTTCGTCGATACCGAATATGTATGAACTCGGCTTTCCATAGCCGGACTGTCAAACAAACCGCCGCTGAGCAGCTCTTTTTTCTTTTTTGCCATTGTATTCGCTCCCTACTTATCCGACAATCAGGCGGAACTGTACGCTGGGTACCGTACCGTCCAAACAGAAACGCACACCGTTTTCGCAAGGTATACCATCCAATACAGAGAGAACTTCACCTATAGGATCAAGTATTTCCAGTCTTGCCTTTTCTGCCTTTACATACAGATCGCCTTCCATGGTTTCCGCATACAGTTTCCCCGCAAATGTAACGATCGTAATGGGAATTCCCATATATTCCGGTCCCGGAGTAAACACGGTTTCATCCATACCGGTACGCCCCATCGCTGTGATCAGGAATACTTTTGATCCGCACAGTTCTTTTTGATCAGCAGACATCAGCGACACCGAAATTCTGTCGTTCCGAATCTTCGCCGAAATCAAATCGGACAAAACGGTTCTTTCTTCCGGTGCACCGCTGAAAAATGCGCAGTGCTCTGTACGCACCGTAAAACGTGCATTTTGCGGATCAAAACTGATCTCACCGGTATCGGAGATCAGCTTTCCGTCCACATAACCGGTTCCTTCCTCCAGAACGCCCCAGTGCTTCATTGCTTTGTCGATAACAGATGCAATATTGCGGTAGTCTCCCTGACCGGAAGCCTCCCGAATGCAGTCGAACACCATGGCCTGCTCTCCGAGATGTACACCACTTTGAAGCTCTTCCGTATTTTGTGCCGCTCTCTTAAGTCTTTCTGTATCTGCACTGCGCCGCCATGCGTCTCTGTAGGGGGACCAGGCGTACCAAACACTGTGTTTTGCACAGCTGAGATCTCCGCTGTTTACAAAACCGGCATTGAAGGCCACGTCCGCATTTCCGGTGTACTGATCGCCACCGTCCAAAAACACACTGCGCATTTTTCCGATATACGGCAAGAACATTGTCGGCATAGAGTGGAAAGCAGGCAAAGTACGAAGATCGTTCTGTGTATATACAAGATCAAAGCTATTCTTAGCCGGAGATATCAATCCCTTCAGAAATACAGCGGACATAAAGCCCCATTGACAAATCATGGACGGATCATTATAACAATCGAATACATTCCATATCTCATCCGCCGGCTGATCATCCCATTTGTCTGAGGTGTGGTGATTATAAATGATCAGACCGTCCCAATCGTTCAAGCAGGCATATGCTACCGTCTGCGGAATACTCGTAGAATGGAACGGATGCAGCCCGTATTCATTCCATTCACTCATCATAAACGGCTTACCCTTTACCGCCGCTATGCTGCCGAAGCTCAAAAGCGTCGTTGCCATGGAGCCGATGCCCGTCTGCATCGTAAGCGGATCGGCCGAAACGTACTCTGTCGGTCCCACACACATCTGTGTGCGGTCGCCAAACGGCGGGATTGGGTGGTTAAAGTAGCTGTTATTCTCCATCAGGTCGCCATCTATATGTCCGTAAACATCGGCTGCACCGCCTAAAAGATTACTGCATACGATCGGCACTTTCGCGCCCAAACCGAGAATAAAATCTTTCATGCGCCCGTAATAATTCCGATTCATATAGATGCCGAACTCCATATAATCCGCGTAGCGCGCCGGGCTCACCGCTCCGTCCCACGGACCCATGGGCTCGTTCACAGGCTGGTGAAAGCTGCCCTGCACAACTTCTACCGTATTCTTTTCAGGATCTTCATTCGCACCCAAAGCACAAACACCTTCGAATGTCCATGCCTTTTCAAGCCGCTCGCGGGTGTGGTATTTCATGCGCAGAAACGCATTGAAACGGGTCTGACGCTCCTTGCGATACCCTTCCATTTCCGGGATACCGTTCGTGTCGTCTGTTCCTTTGATGAAGGATTCCTCATTCGAAATCTGAATCGTGATCACAGCCGGATCGTCGATCAGCGCTAAGCCGGTATAGGGGTTCACATGGCAAAGCAGTTCCTTTGTGTACTCCTGCTGCAGTTCGATGAGCCTCTCGTTCATGGTCGGATAGCACTTCGCTGTTGCCGGTATTGAACCCGGGTAATCGAGTGCATCTCCCGGAATAAAGGAACGCGCTACCAGCGTATCAATGTGCAGATAGATTCCGTTTTCCTTAAGCTTGGCGGCTAAATAGTCGAAGCGATCCAGACCCGTCGGGTGGAATTTTCGTGAACTTCCGCTTTCATAGTCCAGCAGCGGTGCTTCTTTGGAGCACGCCCAGCTCAGCGGCATTTCATTGATGACGTTGTCCGCCGCGTGCATACGAATCACATTTACACCCATGCTTGCAAAACGGGCAGCCATTTTTTCCGCTGTTTCATGATCCGGCATATTGGAGCGCGCCGCAATATTAAACCCGAAAAACTTCGCCCGTGTGCCGTCCTCAAAATACATGTGTCCGTTTCTTGCCGCAACAAAGCCATGCTTTCCTGCCGGTGCATCCAGCAGATGCGAAAAATTCAGCGCACCCGTATTCGGCTCGGCTTTATGTATTCTGATATTTTGGATCA
>JAZNMV010000223.1:0-6302 GCA_045579885.1 Acutalibacteraceae bacterium
CGGTATGGGCAGCGGCGGGCGTGCCGCAGTGGACGGAACCATGACGGTTTCCATAGCAAGGTCCATGCTGAAGGCCGGTATAGGCTTCGACAGCACACTCCGGATGATCAACTCGGCCATGCTTGCAAAGGGCGGCGAGGAATCGCTTGCTACACTCGATATCGTGAGTGTGGATCTGTTCACGGGAAATCTGCAGCTGCGCAAAGCGGGGGCAGCCGGCACGGTACTGCGAAGAAAGCATCACGCTGAATATCTGGAAGCGAAGAGCGTGCCGGTCGGCATATTGCCGGATATCAATTTTGCGCGCAGTGAGAAATCGGTCGGCAGCGGAGACATCATCGTCATGGTTTCAGACGGTGTAACGGCGACCGGAACGGAATGGCTGACGGACCTTGTCGGAAACTTTGCGGAGGATGATCCGCAGAAGCTTGCAGAGCAGATCGTAGAACGTGCCGTGAAAACACGTGCGGACGGGCATGAAGACGATGTGAGTGCGGTCGTACTTATGGTACAGTGACGGATACTTGAAGGATTTTCTTGCCTTTAGTCTTGCATAGAGCGGGCTTTTGTGTTATACTTACACAAGATTTTTAGAAAAATATTCTGAAAATTGAGACAAAAGACTAAAAAGTGAGGAGTATCCCATGAATAAGCGAGCAAGCGGCGTGTTGATGCACGTTTCCTCTCTGCCGGGTGATTTCGGTATCGGCTGCTTCGGTAAAGAGGCAAAGCGCTTTATCGATAAGCTCAGCGATGCAGGCTGCACATACTGGCAGGTCCTGCCGTTCACACCGACGGATGCATACAATTCTCCGTACGCAAGTATTTCCGCCTTTGCAGGCAACCGTAACTTTATTGACCTTGAGCAGCTTTACGAGGAAGGTCTTCTGACACAGGCAGAGCTGCGCGAGCAGATGTATGCAAATCCGTATTCTGCAGCTTTCGATTTCCTGGAACTGCGCCGTATTCCGGTTTTATACCGTGCGTTTACAAGAACGGATGAAGTGTACCGTGAGAAGGTCCGTGCTTTTGCAGAAGAAAACGCACGATGGCTGCCGGATTATGCCCTGTACATTATTCTGAAGGAAGCCAATATGGGTCTCGAATGGTACGACTGGGTGGATGAAGATCTTAAGTACCATAAGGCTGGGGCTGTTGCGGCTGCTATGGAAGAGCATGCGGAAACAATTCTCTTCATGGAGTTCATTCAGTATAATTTCTTTGAGCAGTGGAAAAAGATCAAGACCTATGCGAATGAAAAGGGTATTGAGATCATCGGTGACCTGCCGATTTATGTTGCACTGAACAGTGCGGATGTTTGGGCAAACCGCCATCTCTTCGACCTTACGGAAGACGGCGAGCCGAAAAATGTTGCGGGTGTACCGCCGGATTATTTCAGTGAGTTCGGTCAGAAGTGGGGCAACCCGCTCTATAACTGGAAGGCTATGAAGGAAGACGGCTACCGTTGGTGGATGGATCGTCTTGCTATGAGTTTCAAGCTCTTCGATGCTGTTCGTATTGACCATTTTCGTGCATTCTCCGCTTACTGGGCAGTTCCTGCAGAGGCTGAGACCGCGAAGGAAGGCCAGTGGATCGACGGCCCGAAGATAGACTTCTTCGATACCGTAAATGCGACCTTCGAAAATCCCAAGATCATCGCGGAAGACCTCGGCATTATCGATGAGGGTGTTATTGAGCTTCTGGAACAGACCGGTCTGCCGTGTATGCGTGTTATGCAGTTCGGTTTCATTGAGGACAGCGACAATATGCATCTGCCGCACAACTTCCCGAAGAACGCAGTCGCATATACAGGCACACACGATAATAATACTCTGCTTGGCTGGCTGTGGGAAGCACTTCCGCATGAGCGTGCCAATGCACTCGAATACTGTGGCTTCCCGGGCGGCGATTGGGCTGTCGGCGGCAGCGACAGTGCTTCTTGCCGCTGTATGATCCGTGCGCTGTGGCAGAGCCCGGCGAATACGGCGATCGTTCCGGTGCAGGATCTCTGCGGTTTCGGTAAGGACACAAAGATGAATGTTCCCGGCGTGCCGAACGGCAACTGGGCATTCCGCGTAACACGCGACCAGCTGAACGGTATCGATTTCGAGTGGCTCAAGACTCTGAATAAGGTCTACTGGCGTGCAAAGCCGGAACCGAAAAAAGAGGAAGCCGTTGAAGCAACAGAAGAATAAATAGAAAAAATGAAAACTCCGGTATGTTTGATAGCATACCGGAGTTTTTAGTTGCATTTTATAGGTTTAAGGAGATATTAAACAGCCTGCAGGCATTTTCACAGCCGGCTGTGAGGACCTCCTGTGCGGTGATGCCGCGAACTTCGGCGATTTTTGCCGCATCGTAGGCGATCATGCTGCTGTCGCAGCGTTTGCCGCGGAAGGGAACAGGTGCCATATAAGGCGCATCCGTTTCAGTCAGAAGTCGGTCGAGTGGAATATCCTTTGCGACCTCTACACTGTGGCGTGCGTTCTTGAACGTGACCACGCCGCCGAGACCGATGTACATGCCGAGCGCGACGGTCTCGCGAGAGAGCTCAACGCTGCCGGAGAAACAGTGCACAACGCCCTTGGGCTTGTACTTGCGGAGAATCTCCATCATATCGCCATGCGCCTCACGGTCGTGAATGACAACGGGCAGGTCATATTTCTTTGCAAGCTCAAGCTGTGCAATGAAAACTTCCTTCTGCTTTTCGCGCGGGCAGGCATCTTCCCAGTGGTAGTCGAGACCAATCTCACCGACCGCGATGATCTTCGGGTGGGAGAGCAGCTTTTCCACCTGCTGCAGCCAGTCTTCGGGCAAATCGGCAGCACATTCGGGGTGAATGCCGACGGCACCGTAGAAATAATCGTATTTGTCGCAGAGGTCAACGGTCTGCTGTAAGCTTTCCATATCGGAGCCCATATTGATGACGCCGACAACGCCTTTCTGCGGCAGGACAGAGCCGAGCAGCTCTTCGCGGTCTGCGTTGAACTGCTCGGATTCATAATGTGCGTGAGAATCAAAGATCATAATGAAATCCTTAATCAGTGAATGTTGGAGCCCGGTGCAATACCGTCCACGAAAATGACGCGTACATCGTCTTCACCGGCATCGGCTGCAAGGATCATGCCCTGGCTTTCTACGCCGCAGAGTACGGCGGGCTTCAGGTTAGCAACGATCACAACGCTGCGGCCGATGAGGTCTTCGGGCTTGTACCACTTTGCAATGCCGGAAGCTACGGTACGCGGTGTGTCGGTACCGTCATCGAGTGTGAGCTTCAGGAGCTTCTTTGCGCGCTTGATCGGCTCGCATGCGGTGACCTTTGCAACGCGGAGCTCGACCTTTGCAAAATCTTCAATGCCGATCTGTGCGAGACCGACAATTTCCTTCTTTTCCTGTACCGGCTCAGCCTTCGGTGCGTACTTTTCCTGTACTGCAGCGATTTTTACTTCCATCTCCTTCGGGTCGATACGTGCGAAGAGGATCTCCGGCTTTTCGGTGACCTTTGCACCGTTCTCATAGAGGCCGAAGGTCTCGAGGGTATCGAGTTCACGTACAGCAGTGCCGAGCTGTGCGCAGATCTTCTCTGCGGTATCTGGCATGAACGGAACGAGCAGGGAAGCGCCGATCGCGATGCTTTCAACGAGATTGTAAAGAACTGTGGAAAGACGGTCTGCCTTTGCTTCGTCCTTTGCAAGTGCCCACGGCATGGTCTCGTCGATATACTTATTGCAGCGCTTGAAGAGTGCGAAGATCTCGGTGATCGCATCAGCAACGCGGAGCTGTTCCATCTTAGCTTCTACCTTAGCCTTTGTGCCGAGTACCACAGCCTTCAGGTCTGCATCGACTTCTTCAGCTGCACCCTTGTCGGCAACAACACCGCCAAAGTACTTGTTGCTCATGGAGATGGTACGGTTAACGAGGTTGCCGAGTGTGTTTGCGAGATCTGCATTTGTACGCTCGATCATGAGGTCCCATGTGATGGTACCGTCGGACTCAAACGGCATTTCGTGGAGTACGAAGTAGCGGACAGCATCTACGCCGAAGAGATCAACAAGATCTTCCGCATAGATTACGTTGCCTGTGGACTTACTCATCTTACCGCCGTTCATCAGGAGCCACGGGTGACCGAAGACCTGTTTCGGCAGCGGGAGATCGAGTGCCATGAGGAAGATCGGCCAGTAGATCGTGTGGAAACGGATGATATCCTTACCGATGAGGTGGAGATCAGCCGGCCAGTCATGCTTGAACTGCTCGGTATGCTCACCGTCACAGTCATAGCCGATGCCGGTGATGTAGTTGGTGAGTGCATCGAGCCATCCGTATACGACATGGCGGTCATCGAAATCGACCGGGATGCCCCACTTGAAGGAAGTTCTGGAAACACAGAGGTCCTGCAGACCGGGCAGCAGGAAATTGTTCATCATCTCGTTCTTGCGCTGAACGGGCTGAATGAACTCCGGATGTGTGTTGATGTGCTCGATGAGGCGGTCTGCATACTTGCTCATTTTGAAGAAGTATGCTTCCTCCTGAGCGGGCTGAACCGGACGACCGCAGTCCGGGCACTTACCGTCGACAAGCTGGCTTTCGGTGAAGAAGGATTCACACGGTGTGCAGTAGAGGCCTTCGTAGTGACCCTTGTAGATATCACCCTGCTCATAGAGCTTCTTAAAGATCTTCTGTACCTGCTTCTCGTGGTAATCGTCTGTAGTGCGGATGAACTTATCGTAGGAAGTGTTCATAACGTCCCAGTTGGAACGAACAACAGCTGCGATTTTGTCAACATACTCCTTCGGAGAGAGACCTGCAGCCTTTGCTTTTTCTTCGATCTTCTGACCGTGTTCATCTGTACCGGTCTGGAAGAATACGTCGTAGCCCTGACGACGCTTAAAACGAGCGATGCTGTCCGCCAGCACGATCTCATAGGTATTGCCGATGTGCGGATGGCTGGAAGTGTAGGCGATCGCCGTAGTAATATAATACTTGGGTTTACACATGGTTTGATCCGTCCTTTATGATTGTTGATAATATACGTTTAAGAAAATAATACCGCAGACAGGGCGGATAAGATCATCATCCCCGCAAGAAGAATAGCGGTGATGCGAACGAAAAGCTTGCGCGTTTTTTCTTTTTGCATGGATATATCCCTCCTCACTGTTCGGATATAAAATTACATTTAATTTTACCACTCTTTTTTTCGGATGTAAAGCCGCAGATTGACTTTATTTTCCGGTGGCGGTACAATGAACGTGAAGAATGATGAAATCAGGCGGCGTTTTGCCGTATTCCCGGGAGGATAAATAAAATGGAAAAAGAAATGCGGGTGGCTGCGATCCACGATCTTTCTGGCGCGGGAAAATGTGCGCTCACGATCGTACTGCCGGTCATGTCGGCACTGGGATGTGAAGTGTCGGTATTGCCGACAGCGATTCTCTCGACCCATACGGGCGGTTTTGTAAATCCGGTCGTGCGTGATCTGACAGCGGATATGCTGCCGATGGCTGAACACTGGAAAAGAGAAGGCGCTTGCTTTGAAGCCGTATATTCCGGATTTTTGGGTAGTGCGGAACAGATCGGTATTGTGCGCGAGATCTTCCGTATGAACCGAGAAATGAACCCGAACGTTAAAATTCTCGTAGATCCCGTTATGGGAGATCACGGAAAGCTTTATAAGACCTATACAAAAGAAATGGCAGACGGTATGGCGGAGCTTTGTGAACAGGCGGATATCATTGTGCCGAATCTGACGGAAGCGTATCACCTGCTGGGCGAAACCTATCGAGAAGGACCGTATGAAAAAGCAGAGATCGAACGTATTCTGCGCGGTCTCGCCGCAATGGGACCGGAAACCGTGGTTCTCACCGGTGTGTATTTGAACGATGAGGATATCGGCGCAGCCTGTTATGACAAAAAGACAGACACAGTAGATTTTGTTCTGCATCCCCGTGTGCCCGGTGCATACCACGGTACGGGAGATCTTTTTGCGTCGGTGCTTTTGGGCGGCCTTATGCAGGGGCTTTCCACACACGATGCGTGCAGCTGTGCCGTGTGCGGTGTGGCGGATGCAATAGCCTATACCGTCAAATCCGGAAGAAAAGATACCCGTTGGGGCGTAAAATTCGAAGGATGCCTTCCAAATTTGATGAAAAATGTCTTTTCTCTTGCAAAATAAACGAAATTGCAGTATTATAAAATGTATAGCTTTTGCAGATTGACTGCAAAAATTCACGCGCTGCACAGAAGGGTGTGCAGCTTTCCGGAAGGGATGAAATCACTATGTTTTTTCAGAAAGACATTGAGACCAT
>JAZNMV010000224.1:0-3076 GCA_045579885.1 Acutalibacteraceae bacterium
AAAGCGCAAATCGTTCTATGTCAAGACGATGACGGTCGAGGAAGCCATTTTGCAGATGAATCTTTTAGGCCACACATTCTTCATGTTCCGCGATGAAACAAGCGGCGAGATCAACGTAGTCTACAAGCGCAACGACGGAAAATATGGAGTGCTTGAGCCGGAAACCTAAAAAGGCTTGATATAGCGCCTTTCACACTGTCCCCACCGTGGAGCACGGCGGAATGTGATCAGCAAAGTAAATATTTGATTTTCGGGAGAGAACTTCTTTGGAGGTTCTCTCCTTTTTATTGGTTAAAGAAAACTTTAGTTACCTCTAGTCTGCCGCAGCGGCAAGCCTCCCTCTGATGAGGGAGGTGGCAAAAATCTCTGATTTTTGACGGAGGGAGAGAAACAAGAAGAGAAAAAATTCTCTCCCCCAGTCATGCTATTCGCATGACAGCCCCCTCGTCAGAGGGGGCCTTGAACGCGTTCTCAACAGCATCTGCGGTGGTTATGATTTGCGCTGTACGGTGGGCAGCGGAGTACTTGTTAACCGTTCCCGAGAATCTGAGATATCCGTACCGGCTGTGTCATATACTGCAAAGTATAGGATGGAGCGTGATGGATATGAAGATAAAGAAAAACGTGCGAGAAGACGCGGAACACATGAAGCCGCTGCGCATAGCCCTTGCGGGGAATCCGAATGTGGGAAAGAGCACGGTGTTCAATGCCTTAACGGGGCTCAATCAGCATACGGGCAACTGGGCGGGGAAAACGGTTTCCGCGGCGGCAGGGGAGTGCAGCTTTTCGGGCCGCCGGTTCGCGCTTTTTGATCTCCCGGGGTGTTACTCCTTAAAGGCACATTCTGCCGAGGAGGAGGCTGCACGGGATTTTCTCCTTTTTGGGGAAGCGGATGCCGCCGTTGTTGTGTGCGATGCCATGAGCCTTATGCGCGGTTTGAATCTCGCTCTGCAGGTCATCGAGCTGCAGCCGAAAACCGTCCTCTGTGTGAATTTTGTAGAGGAAGCGAAGAAACGGCACATTCATGTACATATGAAAAAGCTCGAAGCTCTGCTCGGTGTGCCCTGCGTTGCGGTCAGTGCGCGCCGCCGCCGCGGACTCGAGCGCCTTTTGGCCGCGGTGGAAAGCGTAATTCAATCTCCGCCCGCGCCGCCGCCCGTGCCGTACACGGAGGATGTGGAGCGCGTTATCAACCAAATCAGCGAGGAAGCCGGGTGTGCGGCAGGCGGCCTTGTACCTGCACGTTGGCTTTCGCTGCGCTGCATCGAGGGCGATGCTGCCGTGCTTCAAAATATCGCAAACCACACGGGTGTGGGGATGCTGCCCGTTCTAAGCGACGCGGAAAGCGCGCTGTTTGCGGATAAAATCGCGGCTTCGCTCATTTTTCACGCACAGCGCATCGCAAACGAAGCGGTAACAAACGGGAACACCGAACACGATCGGCGCGACCGGAAGATAGACCGCGTTTTAACCGGAAAATTCACCGCCTTCCCCGTGATGCTCGCGCTTTTGCTCCTTATTTTATGGCTCACGGTCTACGGTGCGAATTACCCGTCTCAGTGGCTTTCCGCGCTGTTCGGCATTTTGGAAAAAGCGCTGAGATCGTTTTTTCTTTCCGTGAACATGCCCTCAAAGCTCTTGTCACTCATTCTCGACGGCGCATATAAAACACTCAGCTGGGTCGTTTCCGTTATGCTGCCGCCGATGGCGATCTTCTTTCCGCTATTCACGTTTTTGGAAGATCTCGGCTATCTGCCGCGCATAGCTTTTAATCTCGATAAGAGCTTTCAGAAATGCGCCGCTTGCGGCAAACAGGCGCTCACAATGTGCATGGGGCTCGGCTGCAACGCGGTCGGCGTGACCGGCTGCCGCATTATCGATTCGGAACGCGAGCGGAAAATCGCCGTGCTTACAAACAGCTTCATGCCGTGCAACGGGCGGTTTCCCATGCTCATCACGCTGATCTCTGCTTTCTTTGTCGGCGGGGCGGCGTACGGCTCAATATTTTCGGCGCTGTACCTTTTGGCTGTTATCGTTTTCGCCGTGGGTATCACGCTGTGCGTTTCGTTTCTGCTTTCCAAAACGCTGCTGAAGGGCGCACCGTCTTCGTTTTCGCTGGAGCTTCCGCCGTACCGCATGCCGGAAATGAAAAAAGTGCTTGTGCGCTCGGTGCTGGACCGCACGGTGAAAGTGCTCGGGCGCGCGGTCGTATCGGCGCTGCCTGCGGGCATTGTTATTTGGATATTGGCGAACGTGAAAATAGGGGAAGTGTCCGTTCTGCTGCACTGTGCCGGATTTTTGGAGCCGTTCGCTAAGTGTATCGGGATCGACGGTGCGATCCTCTTGGCCTTCATTTTAGGTCTGCCCGCAAACGAGACCGTACTGCCGATCCTCCTCATGACGTACCTTGCAAACGGCTCGCTCGTGGAGCTGCCCGCGCTTTCCGAACTGCAGCGTGTGCTCACGCAAAACGGCTGGACGTTCACAACGGCGCTTTGCACGGTGATTTTTTCCGTTTGCCATTGGCCGTGTGCCACAACGCTCCTCACCGTGAAAAAAGAGACCGGCAGCCTGAAAGAGACCGTTTTCGCGGCGGTGATCCCGACTGTGTGCGGCGTGGTGCTGTGCGGATTGATCAGCGCGGTATCCGCGCTGATCAGCTGAAACCGTAGGTTTCAATATAACTAAACACAAAGTGTTTAATATAACTTTCGCGCAGCGAAAATATCACTCCGACAAAGTCGGAATATAACTAAAACAGAGTTATATTCGCTTCGCGAGTGATATTGCCTTTCGGCAGTGATATTGTGCACCGCACAGTTATATTCACGCTTCGCGTGAGTTGTAAATTTTGATTCCCCATGCTATACTGAACAAAACAGCTTTTGGGGTGTAACATGACGGACTACATATTTTTCGCCGCGGCGGTTACGGCGGCTTATTTTATAAAGGGACTTTGCGGCTTTGCGAACACGCTTGTGCTCTCGGCTGTGATGAGTTTTCGGGTGGATAACATCAACATTTCGCCCGTGGAGCTCGTTTTAGGTCTGCCGAGCAACCTCATTATGGCGTGGCG
>JAZNMV010000225.1:0-9988 GCA_045579885.1 Acutalibacteraceae bacterium
TAATATTATGAGCGATTCCGATGTTGCGCTGTTTGCAGCGGCGCTTTCGGAAAAATCTCTTTCGGCAGCACCGAGAGAGTGCAGAGATCAACTTCGCGCATCGCTCTTTAAAAATATGCTTTTGGTATTGAATATGTAAACCGGAAAGGAGATAGTGTATGATTTGTCAGAACTGCGGTAAGAATACAGCGACTACACATGTAAAAACCATTGTAAACGGTATGTTGACCGAGTATGACCTTTGCTCGGAGTGTGCGAGAGAGAAGGGGTATACAAACTTTTTTAAGGATATGCATTTGGATTTCGGAAATCTTATGGGTGGATTTATCGGTTCACAGCCTGTGAGAACATCCGCACTCCGCTGCGCAAAGTGTGGAGCGTCTTTTGCCGAGATATCCGAAAGCGGAAAAATCGGATGTGCTGAGTGCTACACGGTTTTCCGTGACAGATTGATGCCGACTGTAAACAGAATTCACGGAACAGCTAAACATAAGGGGAAGATTCCAGGAACATCTGCACTTCGAATCGTTGAACCTGCCGGAAAGATTGCTGTGATCAAGACAGATCCCATAGAGCAAAAACGTGCACAGTTAAAGTCTGCAATTGAGGCCCAGGATTTTGAACAGGCTGCTGTGCTTCGGGATGAGATTCGCGAGATGGAGAAGGGTGGTAAGCAGGATGTCTGATACAATGAAAAAGTGGTATGAGAAAGCCGGGAATGACAGCGATGTTGTTATCAGTACGCGTGTGCGTTTAGCAAGAAATCTCAGGGAGTACCCGTTTCCGAACCGTATGACGCCCGAGCAAAAAGCTGAAGCAGAGAAAAAGGTTTGCGATGCGATTTTGTACAGTAATAGCGCGATTGCTTCTGTGTTCGATTTTTTACCGATGGATACATTAACCCGTGAACAGGCCGTTTCTCTTGTGGAGCGACATATTATCAGCCCTGAATTTGCGGCGAATTCCAAAGGACGCGGCGTGCTTATCTCGAAAGATGAAAGCATTTCCATCATGCTAAATGAAGAGGACCATGTGCGCATCCAGATTCTTAAAGAAGGTCTTGCACTCGAGGAGAGTGCGGAATTTGCGGATAGAGTAGATACACTCCTAAACGAGACACTGCATTTTGCTTTTGATCCGGAACTTGGCTATTTGACCCAGTGTCCGACAAACCTTGGAACAGGGATGCGCGCCTCGGTTATGATGCATTTGCCGGCATTAACGGAAAGCGGTGCAATGGGAAGAATTTCCGCCAACCTTTCCAAGCTGGGACTTGTGATTCGAGGAACATACGGAGAAGGCTCCAATGTTGTCGGCGCGATGTATCAGCTTTCCAATCAAATTACGCTTGGATTGAGCGAGAAAGAAGCGGTTGAGAATCTGCAGAATATCACGAGACAGTTGATGCAGGAAGAGAGAAAAGCGAGAAAGGAGCTTGTCCGCAATATTACGGTACAGGATAAGATTGGTCGCTCTGCAGGAATTATGCGCGGTGCAAAAATGCTTTCCTGCGACGAATATATGAACATGATTTCTAATGTTCGTTTGGGATTAGCTGAAGAGATTCTTTCCGGCGTTACTATGGAAGAAATACAAACCCTGACAGCGGCGGTACAGCCTGCGGCGATCCTTGCGGAACATGGTGCGAATCTGCAGCCTGTACAAAGAGATATTCTGCGGGCAAATAAAGTAAGAAGTGCTTTAGAAAAACTGCACTAAAAATGTATTTTCCGGAATAGCCGGAATACTATGAAAAAAGGAAAAGGTGATTTGTTTGTTTAGATTTGAAGGTTTTACGGAAAAGTCCAATAAAGCTATGAATCTTGCCGTTTCTAAAGCGCAGGAAATGGGTCACAGTTACATTGGAAGCGAGCATGTTCTCTACGGTTTGTTGGCAGAAGGCAGCGGTGTTGCGTTTCATGTGCTAAAAAAACTTAATATTGAGACCGCGGCATACGAAGCTTTAATGCGTGAGAAACTTGGGACCGGTACAACTGAAACGAAACTTGGGCCGAATGCTTTTACACCCCGTACAAAGCGAATATTGCAAATGGCAAAGCTTGCTGCTTCTAAGCTTCAAAGCAGATATGTCGGCACAGAGCATCTGCTGATCGCAATCATCGAAGATGGAGAAAGCTTTGCAGTGCGTTTTCTTCAAATGCTTGGAACTGATCCGCAGCATGTTATTCAGGGTTTGTCCGCTGCTTTTTCGGAAAGCAGACCGGCTGAAAAACAATCAGGTATGCCATATATGAATGACGAGAGCGCGGAGTCCGATAATTGCAGTGCTCTCGAAAAATATGGCAGAGATCTGACGAAAATGGCAGCCGAAGGTAAAATAGACCCCGTAATTGGCCGCCATACTGAAATTGAACGTGTAGTTCAGATCCTTTCCAGAAGAACAAAGAACAATCCGGTTCTTATTGGTGAGCCGGGAGTCGGTAAAACAGCTGTTGCAGAAGGTCTTGCACTTAAGATCCACGAAGGCGAGGTGCCGGAACTTCTGAAAGATAAACGTTTGGTATCTTTAGATTTGACCGGCATGGTGGCCGGCTCTAAATACCGAGGGGATTTTGAAGAGCGAATCAAAGCTGCAATCGATGAAGTAAAGAATAACGGTGATATTATTTTGTTTATCGATGAATTGCACACGATTATCGGTGCAGGCGCTGCAGAAGGCTCTGCAGACGCTGCCAATATTCTGAAACCGGCATTGGCTCGCGGTGATTTTCAGGTAATCGGCGCTACAACAATTGATGAATACCGCAAGCATATCGAAAAAGATGCGGCACTTGAACGTCGCTTTCAGCCGGTACATGTTGGGGAGCCGAGTGAGGATGAGGCAATACTGATCTTGCACGGATTAAAAGACCGCTATGAAGCGCATCATAAAGTGCAGATTACGGACGATGCCATTGAAAGTGCGGTGCGCTTATCTTCGAGATATATTGCAGATCGCTATCTTCCGGATAAAGCGATCGACCTTGTCGATGAGGCCGCTTCACGTGTGAGACTCAAAACCTTTACAGCACCGGACGATTTGCAGGAGCTTGAAAAGCAGATCAAGGATGTTGAGCTGGATAAAGCTGCGGCGATCGACGAACAGGATTTTGAACGTGCAGCCGAACTTAGAGATAAGCAGAAAGCTTTACAGAGTACACTGGACGAAAAGAAAAATGCCTGGTCTGCACAACAAGAGCATAGCAGCGGCGTTGTAAAAGCTGAAGATATTGCAGAAATTGTTGCTATGTGGACCGGTATTCCGGTCGTTCAGTTGACACAGGAAGAAAGTGAACGTCTTTTAAAACTTGAGGAGACTATGCACAAACGTGTAATCGGTCAGGATGAAGCGGTTACAGCTGTTTCTAAGGCAATTCGCCGCGGCCGAGTGGGACTGAAGGATAAGAACCGTCCGATCGGTTCGTTTATCTTCCTTGGACCAACCGGTGTTGGTAAAACCGAATTGTGCAAAACGCTTGCAGAAGCCATGTTCGGAGATGAAAAAGCAATGATACGGCTTGATATGTCCGAATACATGGAAAAGCATACGGTATCCCGCTTGGTTGGTTCTCCTCCGGGATATGTTGGATACGACGAAGGCGGACAGCTGACAGAAGCGGTACGCCGCAAGCCCTATTCCGTACTCTTGTTTGATGAGATCGAGAAGGCACATCCGGATGTTTTTAACATGCTTCTGCAGATTTTAGATGACGGAAGACTGACAGATGCTCAAGGAAAAGTCGTAAGTTTTAAAAATACGGTTATCATTATGACATCCAATATCGGAGCAAGACTGATCACAGAGAAGCAGCAGGAGCGTTTGGGATTTGCTGCTGAATCTGAAAAGACACGAAACGAAAATGATTTTGAGCGTACGCGTGATCTCGTTATGGGAGAACTGAAAAAGGTGTTTCGCCCGGAGTTTATCAACCGTGTAGATGATATCATCGTTTTCCGGAAACTTATGCATGATGATATTCGTAAAATCGCAGAGAAAATGCTTAACGGTTTGAAGAATCAGCTGCTTGAAATGGATATCCGTATGGAATTCAGTGATGATGCGGTGGATGCTGTTGCGAATGCCGGATTTGATCCGATTTACGGTGCACGTCCGCTGCGCAGAGCGATTCGCAGTAAAGTGGAGGATCCGGTTTCGGAGGCTATGCTTGAAGGAACAATCCGTTCCGGCGGCAGCTATATATGCCATTTTACAGACGGCAGATTTAGTTTTACGGAGCAATAAAAATGCGGGTGTACATCCATATCGGTGTACACCCGTGTTTTATACGAAATGAGTTGCTATGTATTTTTCACTGTTTTCGGGAGAATAAATGAATTGGTCTATATGCTCTGTGAGATTAACGTATTGCGGTGGTTCAGGCGTATAAGCATAGTTAAAACTGTCAACGATAACAAGTTTGACTTTCATTCGGCTTGGAAGTATATTTTTAATAAAAACACTCGCCTGCTGTCCGGAACGAACATTTTCTCTAAGTTCAGCGAGGCCGGCAAGATTCGGAGTAAGTTCAACAAAAATGCCGTACGGTTCAATACTGCGAATAATACCTGCAACGGTTTCTCCGACCTTGAAGCGTTCAGCATTTTCGAGCCACGTCCCGAGAAGTTCTTTGTGGCTGAGTGTAATGCGATTTCCGTCTTTAGCTCGTATTACTGCACGGATATCCATGCCGACGGTAAAACGCTCTTTTGGATGATCGATCCGCGATACGGAGATGGAGTCTATAGGCATCAATGATACGATGCCGCAGCCGATATCAGCAAATGCGCCGAACGATTCTAGATGCGTGATGCGAACCGGGATGACATCGCCGCAAATCAGGTTGGAAATATACTGATCTAAACAGCGTTCTTGAGCCTGTCTGCGCGACAGAAGAGCAGTGATTCTCCCGTCGGTATCACGAATAAAGTCAGTAATGACAAAGCATACTGGTTTATTAACACGTGAAATGATCGCAATGTCCCGAACAGTACCTTCGCGGATACCCAATGCTCCTTCTTCACGTGGAATGATGCCTCGCATACATTTTAAGTCAACGATCAGATTATGATCGTTGTCACAAATCATACACCGGGCTTCTAAAATCTTGCCGTCACGCATAGCGTCAGATAACGCTGCCGGGGTACACAGTGCGGCTCGGTTTTCAGGCTTGTCGATCAAATGACCTTCCGGATGAAATTTCATATTGGCAACCGTTTTCCTTTCTGTGAAAATTAAAATACATCGTTTCAATTTTCTGATTTTAAGTAAGAATATGATTTAGAATCGGAAAAGATGCAATTTTTTACTTTTGCTAAAAGACTTGATTATGCGGTACAGATAATGTAAAATAGATACATATTTCAGCGTAAAACAGATGCTGACCGAAAGGAAATATTCATAATGAAAAAAATATTGGCAATTTTGCTTACTGTATGTATTGCGGTAATGTCTTCCGGTTGTGCAGCGACTGCGGGACATCCGGCTGCGAAGGTTATCGGCACACAGGATAAAATTGTTTCTGCAGAAGAACTTCAGACGACGAAGGCTGCTGAGCAGGGAAAACTCGGATATCAGCTTGAGGCACCTGAAAAGGGTGAGGAGATTTGTGTTCTGACAACGGATAAGGGAGAAATCAAGATCCGTTTTTTCCCGGAAGCTGCCCCGAAGGCTGTATACAGCTTTAAAGCACACGCCTTGTCGGGATATTTCGACGGGCTCACATTTCACCGCGTGATCGATAATTTCATGATCCAGGGCGGTGATCCGGTTGGTACCGGAAGCGGCGGTGAGAGTATCTGGGGTGCGGATTTTGAAGATGAGTTTCAGGCGAATCTTGTGAATATTTCCGGTGCACTTTCCTGCGCAAATTCCGGACCGGATACTAACGGAAGTCAGTTCTTTATCAATGCGGTTGAACCGGGGATGATCAATTGGGATAGTTATAAATCTTACTGTATTGAGTATATGATGTATTTGGATCAGTATATTGAAATGTATGGTGAAGAGGGTAGAAATTACTTTGTTCAGATGTATGGTGAAACCATAGATTTCAATAAGGTGACAGATGAATATAAAGCGCTCTATGATGAACACGGCGGCAATATCACTTTGGACGGGGCATATTCTGTAAACGGACGCGGCCATACAGTTTTTGGTCAGGTTTTTGAGGGAATGGATGTTGTTCGCGAAATCATGAAAGTTGAGACGGATGACTACGATAAGCCGCTTGAGGATGTTAAGATCCTTTCGGCTGAAATCGTAGTGTATGAATAAATTATACAGGAGGTTTTATGATGGCAGTAGTACATGCAACAGCAGAACAGCTCAAGGGTATGCTGAGCGAAAACAAAATCGTTTTGGTGGATTTCTTTGCAACTTGGTGCGGACCGTGCAAAATGATTGCACCGTTTATCGAGCAGGTAGCAGAGGAGTATGCAGCTAAAGCTGCAGTGGCTAAAATCGATGTGGATGAAGAGCCGGAACTTGCAGCACAGTTCGGCATTGAGAGCATTCCGACAGTGATTCTCTTTAAAGATGGACAGCCGATCAACGTAGAGGTTGGCGCACATCCGAAAGCTTTCTATGTGAATCTGATTGAGATGCACCTTTAATAAACTCAGATCAAAAAAGCCCGAACCGATCTTCCTAATCGATTCGGGCTTTTATCCTATGAAGCGGAGTGAAAGATATGAATAAAACAGTAAATAATGTTGCTGAATTAGTGGGAGATACACCGATGCTGAGAGCCTCGCGATTCGCAGCGGCAAACGGGATTGAAACCGCTCCGTTTGTGAAACTGGAATATTTGAATCCGACCGGCAGTGTAAAAGATCGTGCTGCACTAAAGATGATCGATGACGCGGAAGCATCAGGAAAGTTGTGTCCCGGTGCGGTGATCATAGAACCTACGTCCGGTAATACCGGAATCGGTTTGGCAGCTATTGCTGCTGCACGTGGATACCGTGTGATTTTGACGATGCCCGATACCATGAGTGTGGAGAGAAGAAAGCTTCTCGCTGTTTACGGTGCAGAAATCGTTTTGACACCCGGTGCAGAGGGTATGAAGGGTTCTATAGAAAAAGCAGAGGAATTGGCCGCTGCTATTGAAAATAGTTTCATTCCGGCACAGTTTGATAATCCTTCAAACCCCAAGGCGCATGTTGAAACCACAGGGCCGGAGATTTGGCAGCAGACAGATGGAAGAATAGATCTGTTCGTTGCCGGTATCGGAACCGGCGGTACCATAACAGGTACAGCATCCTACCTTAAATCGATGAATCCGGACATCAGGATCGTTGGTTTTGAGCCTGCGTCTTCACCGCTCATTACGGAAGGACAGAGCGCGCCGCACAGCCTTCAGGGAATAGGCGCGAATTTTATACCGAAAAACTATGATCCGTCTTTAGTGGATGAAGTTTTGACAGTAAGTGAAGAAGAGGCCTATGCTGCCGTTAAGAGCTTAGCGGCAACTGAGGGAGTGCTTGTTGGAATCACATCCGGTGCAGCGCTTGCAGCTGCTGTAAAGCTTTTGGACCGTCCGGAAAACGAGGGCAAGTGTTTAGTTGCTTTACTTCCTGATAGTGGTGACCGCTATTTTTCAACACCCATTTTTGAGTAAAACAGAGAAGCGCTCTGCAGTAGAAGGTGACTGCAGAGCGCTCTGTTTTTAATTTTGGGATGCTTCTGGATATCTGGAATGTACTTCGATATAGTCACCTAATCGGCGTAAGTCGTCCTGGGTGAATTTTCGATTCCAGTCGATTCTGCAAGTTTCGTAGTCAGCGTTAACTTCAGTAACGTATACAAATGTCTTTCCGTTTTCGTCTTTACCGACATCGGTGACAAGCATGGAATGATCCCAAAGTACAAGGCGAATATGGTCTCCGACACGAAGTCGATCAAAATCGCTGTGTTCGGTTATAGGCGCTTCCGTGCCAAAAATAAGATCGCTGATAAGTCCGGCGTAACCGACACATTGAGAGCCATATGAGTAGTCAAGTGCAGCACTGATCTTACTCGTGTAATAATTACAGTGGCCGTAGCCATAATTTTCGTGCTGACAGGGTGTATCGGAAATAACAAAAGATTTGTGGTTTTCGATGCTTTCAGCGGCTCCATAGTCATTCCAGTAACGACCGGCTTCAAAAAAAGCGGACAGCTCTGTTAATCGTTCTTTTGCGGCAGTTTCCGTAGTTATACCTGTAGAGGCAGCGAGTTCAGGGATGGGGCGAATAATTGCTGAGCTCAGGGGAGCGAGTGTCAGTGTATCGGAAAGAAGATATCCGGTGGTTCCTGTTGGTAGTTCGACAAGGGTGAATCCGTTATTGGTATCGAGTGATTTGGAAAGCTGTATATTTACCGGGATACTGGCTATGACGGAACTGTTTATATCCGGAGCAGAAAAAAGCTTTGAAATTTGAGTTGTTCTTACTCTTTTCGTTTCGTTCTCGCCTTCGGTATATGTGATCTGCAGCAGATTATTTTTGCAGTAACCGATTGTACCGTTTGTTAGGCGAATCTGTGACCAGCTATCGTTTATTTGTGAAAGTACAGCAACAGAGTCACCGTTTTCAACAGTACAGACGGATACGGTGTATGTAGACGGTCCCGCATATATAGGATGAACGGAATCATCTTTTTCAACTGCGTTTACAGGCAGACCGAAGAAAAAGAGCAACAGAAAAAATAAATATATAAACGTGATTGATTTAAATTTAAGCAAAGCACGGGGCATAACACATCGTCCTGTCATAGAATATAAGTTGATTTTACAGCAAACAGAATGCGTGGTCAACAAATTACAACAAAATAAAACAAAAAGAAGATTCAGGAAAAACTTGCGTGAAAAGAAACAGCCTGCTATACTGTAGAAGTTACAATAAAGGCAGGTTATGAAAATGGCAAAGAAATATTATGCTGTGCGTGTCGGCAGAGAAATAGGCATATTTGATTCCTGGGATGCGTGCAAGGCACAAACGATCGGTTTTAAAGGTGCTGTGTTCAAAAGCTTTCCAACATTGCAGGAGGCCGAAAGTTACATGCGCGGAGAATCTGCAGTTACAGCTGCAGCGGAGGAAATGTCTGCGCAGGGCGCAATAGCTTATGTAGACGGAAGCTATCATGTTGGAACAAAAGAGTTTTCCTGCGGTGCGGTTTTATTCTTAAATGGAGAGGAACTGCATTTTTCGAAGAAGTATAATGATCCGCTGCTTTCTGAAATGCGCAATGTTGCCGGCGAAATCAAAGGCTCCGAGACGGTGCTGCAATACTGCATTGAGCATAATATACCGGAGATCACGATATATCACGATTATGAAGGCGTTGCAAAATGGGCAACAGGGGAATGGAAAGCCAACAAAGAAGGAACGAAGGCGTACAGAGCATTTTGTACGAATGCAGCCGAAAAAGTACGTTTTCGTTTCGTAAAAGTAAAGGGACATTCCGGCGACAAATATAATGATCTTGCGGATCGTTTGGCGAAGGACGCGCTTGGAATAGAGTAAGAAAACAGGGCGAATGATGTGGTTTACATCATTCGCCCTGTGGTGTTTTTATTTAGATTTCAACAAGCTCATACTCGCGGGAGCCCATACCGAGCTTTACTGCATGTTCAAGGCAGCTTTCCCAGTTTGTTTCCGGGTGTGTATTCTTGAAATGATCGTGGTGGCAATGATCACGTTCATCAAGTACACTGCCGTGTACGTGGTGCTGACGGTTAGCTGCATCAGCACAAGCCTGATCCAGAGCGACCGGGTCGAAGGAAGCAAACATGCCAACGTCGGGAATAATCGGCACATCGTTCTCTGCGTGGCAGTCGCAGTACGGGGAAACATCAATTACAAGGCTGATATGGAAACTCGGCTTGTCTTTGATGACCGCATATGTGTACTCTGCGATTTTGCAGTTCAGAATATCGTTAGACTCATCGTTCGGAGCTTCAACAGCGTCGAACGGGCAGCGTCCGATACATCTGCCGCAGCCTACACA
>JAZNMV010000226.1:0-8572 GCA_045579885.1 Acutalibacteraceae bacterium
GTTTTTAATGAGCACGCCCTCCGGTTTTTTAGTGAGCCCGCGCTCTGCGCGCCGAAGAGGCTAACGCGCAGGAAAAAGCTTTTAGTAAGCTCACATAAATGCTTTGGATAAAAGTTTTGATCGAACTTTTTCAAAAGTTCGCGGGGATAAGGGGCAGCGCCCCTTATCGTGATCCGCAGATCACGAAATACTTTGAAATCCATAGCGCAGGAGGGTAGGCGGGACAGTCCGGTGGACTGTTTCGTCGTAGGGAACCCTCGCCGGGGGTTCCCTGTCTGTAGCGAGCCGTTCCCATTTTTAGTGAGCTCGCGCTCCACGCGCCGAAGAGGCTAACGCGCAGGAAAAAAGCTTTAAGTAAGCTCACATAAATGCTTTAGATAAAAGTTTTGATCGAACTTTTTCAAAAGTTCGCGGGGATAAGGGGCAGCGCCCCACTCCTCGGAGAAAGGAAAACTATGAGTAATTTAAATCAGACTCCGGCTGCAAACCGGGTGCATATTGCTTTTTTCGGTCGGCGCAATGCCGGTAAATCCAGCCTTGTCAATGCTGTAACGGGGCAGACGGTGTCCATTGTTTCCGATGTAAAGGGCACGACGACGGACCCTGTACAGAAGGCTATGGAGCTTTTGCCTGTCGGCCCGGTGCTCATCATCGACACACCGGGTATGGATGATGAGGGCAATGTTGGCGAGCTGCGTGTACAGCGTGCGCGTCAGGTACTGAACAAAACGGACATTGCTGTGCTCGTCATTGACGGCAGTGTCGGCCGCAGTGCAGAAGACGATATGCTTCTCTCCCTGTTCCAGAAGAAAGGCGTGCCGTACATCACGGTCTATAATAAGTCCGACCTGAAGCCGGTGGATGAGCCCGAAGCGCTGTCCGTCAGCGCAGAAACCGGTGACGGCGTAGAGGCACTGAAGGAAAAGCTCGCGGCACTCGCGAAGACCGGTGCGAACAATAAAAAGATCCTCGGTGACCTTTTGGAGCCGGGCGATCATGTTGTGCTCGTGACGCCCATCGACGAATCTGCGCCGAAAGGCCGCATGATCTTGCCGCAGGTACAGTCCATCCGTGATATTCTGGATGCACGTGCTACCTGCTCCGTGACACAGGTGGAAGAGCTGCCCGGTGTGCTCAAGGGATTTTCGAAGCCGCCGCGTATGGTCGTAACGGACAGTCAGGCGTTTGGTAAGGTAAAAAATCTTGTGCCTGAAGAAATTGAACTGACTTCGTTCTCCATTCTCTTTGCACGATATAAGGGCGTTTTGGAGACCGCGATCCGCGGTGCTGCGTCCATTGAAACATTGGAAGACGGCGATACGGTGCTGATCTCCGAGGGTTGCACGCATCACAGACAGTGCGGAGATATCGGTACGGTGAAGCTACCCGCGTGGATCAAAAAGCATACGGGTAAGGATATTCGCTTTGCGTTTACATCCGGCGGTACATTCCCGGAAGATCTTTCTCCGTATAAGCTAGTTGTGCACTGCGGCGGCTGTATGCTGAACGAGCGCGAAATGCAGAACCGCCAGACTTCCGCGGAGGAAAGCCGTATTCCGTACACAAACTACGGTATCCTCATCGCGTATATCAACGGTATCTTAAAGCGCAGCTTGGCGCCGTTTGTGGAATATAAGAATATGATCTGATCAATGGGCTTCCGGTTTTCCGGAAGCCTGTTTTTTACCGATTCAGGGAATGTTTTTGAAATATTGGGAATATTTATATAGGAAAGTGATATTCCGTGTACGAATGAATATAAGCAAATTGGCCCATGCGGCATTTATGAAGGAAGTGTAAAAAGTTAATTTTTAACAGAATTGGTATTGACTTTTATTGACCAAGCGATTAGAATAACTTTAGCACTCGGGGGTGAAGAGTGCCAAACCTCAACTGCTGAAAGCAGTTGAGCTATGAAATTTTGCTTTGATGTCTGCAAGACATCAATCTTGCTTACGCAAGACCGCAAAATTCCGGGCTCGGGGGAAATCTTGGGCTAGGAAATTTCAACTTTAACCTCCGACGCGATGTGCATTTGTATTGTTAAGAAAGGAAAGTGACTATAATGACTATTAAACCTTTGACAGACAGAGTTCTCATTCAGGCTGAAAAGGCAGAAGAAACAACCAAGAGCGGCATTGTGCTGACCAGCGCTTCTCAGGAGAAACCGCAGATCTCCGTTGTTGTTGCAGTTGGCCCGGGCGGCATGGTAGACGGCAAGGAAGTTGTTATGCAGCTGAAAGCAGGCGACCGTGTTATTACCGGCAAGTACACCGGTACAGAGGTCAAGATCGACGGTGAGGAGTATACCATCGTTCGTCAGTCCGAAATTCTCGCAGTTGTTGAAGACTAATTATATAGGAAAAGGAGATACGTAATTATGGCAAAGCAGATCATTTACGGTGAGGACGCTCGCAAGGCACTCCTCGGCGGCATCAATAAGCTCGCAGATACAGTTAAGATCACACTCGGCCCGAAGGGCAGAAATGTTGTGCTCGATAAGAAGTTCGGCGCTCCGCTCATCACAAACGACGGTGTTACCATCGCTAAGGAAGTTGAGCTCGAGGACGCTTTCGAGAACATGGGCGCACAGCTCGTTAAGGAAGTTGCTACAAAGACAAACGACGTTGCAGGTGACGGTACAACAACCGCTACTCTGCTCGCACAGGCACTCATCCGTGAGGGCATGAAGAATGTTACAGCCGGTGCAAACCCGATGGTTCTCCGTAAGGGTATGCAGGGTGCAACAGACGTTGCTGTTAAGGCTGTTATGGATAACGCAAAGAAGGTTTCCGGTACACAGGATATCGCTCGTGTTGCTGCGGTTTCCTCCGGCAGCGAGCAGATCGGTACACTCATTGCAGATGCAATGGAGAAGGTCACGGCTGACGGCGTTATCACCGTTGAAGAGTCCAAGACCGCTGAGACCTACAGCGAGGTCGTTGAGGGCATGATGTTCGACCGCGGTTACATCACCCCGTACATGGTTACCGATACAGACAAGATGGTTGCTGTCATCGACGACGCATTCATCCTGATCACAGATAAGAAGATCTCTAACATTCAGGAGATTCTGCCGGTCCTCGAGCAGATCGTACAGTCCGGCAAGAAGCTCGTTATCATCGCAGAGGATATCGAGGGTGAAGCACTCACTACGCTCATTCTCAACAAGCTCCGCGGTACCTTTACCTGTGTTGCTGTTAAGGCTCCGGGCTTCGGCGACAGAAGAAAGGAAATGCTCATCGATATCGCAACTCTGACCGGCGGTCAGGTCATTTCCGGTGAACTCGGCCTCGAACTGAAGGATACCACTCTTGCACAGCTCGGCCGCGCACGCCAGGTCAAGATCGATAAGGAAAACACCATCATCGTTGACGGTGCAGGCAATCCGGCAGCAATTCAGAGCCGCGTTGCACAGATCAGAACCCAGATCGACACCACAACATCCGATTTCGACCGTGAGAAGCTCCAGGAGCGTCTTGCAAAGCTCGCAGGCGGCGTTGCAGTTATCAAGGTCGGCGCAGCTACCGAGATCGAGATGAAGGAACAGAAGCTCCGCATCGAGGACGCACTCGCAGCTACAAAGGCAGCTGTTGAAGAAGGCATCGTAGCAGGCGGCGGTACAGCACTCATCGACGCTATCCCGGCTGTTAAGGCATACGTTGCATCCCTCGAGGGCGACGAGAAGACAGGCGCAGCGATCGTTCTGAAAGCACTCGAAGAGCCGGTTCGTCAGATCGCAGCAAACGCAGGTCTCGAAGGCTCCGTTATCATCGAGAACCTGAAGACAAAGGCAACTGTTGGCTACGGCTACAATGCACTTACCGATGTTTACGGCGATATGATCGAGCAGGGCATCGTTGACCCGACAAAGGTTACCCGTTCCGCTCTGCAGAACGCTTCCTCCGTCGCTTCCGTTGTTCTGACTACAGAGTCCCTCGTAGCAGACATCAAGGAGCCGGCTCCGGCAGCACCCGCAGCACCGGACATGGGCGGCATGTACTGATAACTAAATCATAAAATGATACCCGGAGAGCATATGCTTTCCGGGTGTTTTGTTTTTTCAGGCAGTTATATGATCACAGCGCATGATTTTTATACAGTTTGAAAAATACTTGTAATTGATGAAGTTTTCCTGTATCATAAAAATATAGAAGTGCGGCGTATGTTCGAAAAGAATTATCCGCAATATGTTTTCTGAAATGGGAGGGGATTTTTTGGAAGTTTGGCTTTGGCTCTTAGTGCTCATTTTGGCGGTCGTTATTGAAATGATGACGACGCAGCTTGTGTGCATTTGGTTTGCGGGCGGCGCAATCGTGGGTCTCGCAGCTCACTTTCTGCATGCACCCCTGTGGCTGCAGGTCATTCTTGCGGCATCGGTCACTTTGATTTTGCTTATTGCAACACGTCCGTTTGTGCGCCGTTTCCTTGAAAAAGAGGAAACGCCTACGAATGCGGACCGCGTCATCGGTCAGACTGCAGTGGTTACCGAGAGTATTGATAATGTTCTCGAACAGGGTCGTGTTACCGTGCTCGGCAGTGACTGGCGCGCAAAGAGTGAAAACGGTGAAATCATCGAGAGCGGCGTACGCGTAACGGTGAAAAGCATCGAGGGTGTTAAGCTCATCGTAACCAAGGAGTAAACAAAAGAAAAGTCTGTATACTGTTAATGTAAAGGAGAGAGTTTATGGAGTACATTATTATTCCCGTATTGATCATTGTTGTTATTGCAATTATTATTTCAAACATTAAGGTCGTTCCGCAGGCGAACGCATACGTTCTCGAACGTCTCGGTGCATACTGTGCAACATGGGGCACCGGCCTGCATTTTAAGATCCCGTTTATCGACCGTATCTCCAAGAAGGTTTCTTTAAAGGAACAGGTCATCGATTTCCCGCCGCAGCCCGTTATTACGAGCGATAACGTTACGATGCAGATCGATACCGTCGTTTATTTCCAGATCACGGACCCGAAGCTGTACGCATACGGCGTTGAGCGCCCGATTTCCGCAATCGAAAACCTGACCGCTACGACACTTCGAAATATCATCGGCGATATGGAGCTTGACCACACACTCACTTCCCGTGATATCATCAACTCCAAAATCCGCGTTATTCTCGACGAAGCAACCGATGCCTGGGGCATCAAGGTCAACCGCGTTGAGCTGAAGAACATCATCCCGCCGAAGGAAATTCAGGATTCCATGGAGAAGCAGATGAAGGCGGAACGTGAACGCCGTGCGAAGATCCTCGATGCAGAGGGTGAAAAGCGCAGTGCGATCCTCATTGCCGAAGGTCAGAAAGAATCTGCTGTTCTGCGTGCGGAAGCGATCAAGGAGACAAAGATTCGCGAAGCACAGGGTGAAGCAGAGGCTATTCTTTCCGTGCAGCGTGCATTGGCAGATTCCATTAAGCTTCTGAACGAAGCTGCACCGAGTGAAGGTGTACTCACCATCAAGAGCCTCGAGGCGTTCGAAAAAGCAGCGGACGGCAAGGCGACGAAGATCATTATTCCCTCGAACATTCAGGGCATCGCCGGTCTTGCAGCAAGCCTCAAAGAAGTTATGGATACAGAAACACCGAAGAAGTAAATAAAGACGAACGCCCCGGCTTTCACTGGAAAGTCGGGGCGAATCTTATTTAAAAGTAACCGGTGTGACGTTGGTATTCGGGAACGGTGTGCTTTCCGGAGAAGGTTCGGAGAGGCTGAAATACATTCTTGCCGCCTTTGTTGTGCCGAAGTCGCGGTTTGAACCGGATTTCTGCACTTTGTTGAACGCTTCGCGGAACATGGCGTTGTGTGCTTCCTCGCGATTTAAAAGAAAATCGATCGTCTCACGTACACGTTTGTCGCCGATCTGCCGGTAGAGATATTCGTATGTCACCTTTGCGCGCTGCTCGGAGGCGATATTGGAGAGCAGGTCAGCGCACAGATCACCGGTTACGGTGACGTAGTCCGCTGTCCACGAGTAACCGGAAGCGTTGATGAGGCCGGGATTAAGGCCTAAGATGACATGGGTCTGAATTTCACCTGCCGGAACGGATGCGGCATCGACATCGTGTCCGTTGAGGAGATTGATCGTCTGTGCGACCATTTCCATGTGGCCGAGTTCTTCCGCTGCAATATCGAGAAACAGATCCTTGATCTCCGGGTCCTTGATACGGAAGCTCTGCGACATATACTGCATGGCGGCTTTCAGTTCACCGTTGCCGCCGCCGAGCTGCTCCTGTAAAAGTGCAGCGTACTGCGGATTGACGCGCTCCACGCCGACCGGGTGGAACAACTGCTTTTCGTGCTTAAACATTGTATGCACTTCCTTTCTGCCGTTAGGGTGCGTAAGCAGAATAAAATTATACTTGTGCATGGCGAAAAGTGAATGTATAATGAATTTAGAATCGACCGGAAAAAGCCGGTATAGGAGGAAATCACTGTATGGAAAAGATCCGTTTCGGTATTTTGGGCTGCGGCAATATCGCAGCAAGATTTGCAAAAGCGCTGAATAAATCCGAAGAGGCAGAGCTCTACGCTTCTGCAGCAAGAAGTGCGGAGAAGGCAGAGAAGTTTGCGGAGACACACGGCGGTAAAGCATATACGGGCTATGAAGCGCTGCTCAATGACCCCGAGGTGCAGGCTGTGTATATTGCAACGGTGCACACAACACATGCTGAGCTTGCTAAAATGGCAATTGAAGCAGGTAAACCTGTGATCTGCGAAAAGCCGTTCTTTGTAAACAGTAAGGAAGCGAAAGAAGTTATCGCACTCGCAAAAGAAAAGAAAGTGCTGATCATGGAAGCGTTTTGGACGCGCACACAGCCGGCATACACGAAGATGATGGAGTGGATCCGCGAAGGTAAGATCGGTGAACTGCGCATGATCCGCGCAGCATTCTGCTTCCCGATGCCGTACATGGACGCGCTCAAGGAGCACCGTCTGTGGAATCCGGCACTCGGCGGCGGCGCGCTGCTCGACGCAGGTGTATATCCGTACGAGTATGTAACCGGTATTATGGGCTGTCCGCCGAAGGAACTGCAGACCATGGTAGACTGGGCACCGACCGGTGTGGATAGAACCGTCACGATGAACATGAAGTTCGAAAACGGTGTGATCGCAGACTGCCTTACTTCCATTGGCGGTTATATGGACAGTGAATCCGTACTCAGCGGTACGAAGGGCTATATTAAGCAGTATTATTTCCTCGGCTGCCGTAAGATGGAACTGTATCAGGGCAGAGAGGGTTTGGTTGAAACATACGAAGATCCGGAAGAGGAAGGCTTTGTGCATCAGATCGCGCATTTTGCCGGTCTCGTTCGCGACGGCAAGCTCGAGAGTGATGTAAATCCGCTGAGCCTCACATTGGATTTTGCTGAGAAAGTCGATCTCATTCTGAAGAAGAACGATCCAAAGCAGCCGACAAAGTTTACCCGTGCAGAGCTTCAGGCACATGAAGAAACACTTCGTTTCGAGTCATTTACCGCGAAGGAAGCGCTTGAGCTTGCCGAAAAGCTGCAGACCTTGAGTGCACAGGACGGCAATAAGATCGCTATTCAGATCGAACTGAACGGCTTTGAGGTTTACCGCTCCATGCCGGAAGGCACAAACCGCTACAATGACCTGTGGCTGCAGAAGAAAAAGAACACGGTACGCCTGATGAATAAGAGCACCATGCGTCTGTGGACGGACATGGCGGCCTTCGGCTTCCAGCGCCCGAGAGAGATGGTACCCTCCGGTGAGCTTGTTTTCTGCGGCGGCGGCTTCCCGATCCTTCTGAAGGACGGCAGCCAGATCGGCGTGATCGCTGTATCCGGCCCTGCAGGTGATGAATATGAGCACGGTATTGTCGTTCGCGCTTTGGAAGAAATGCTGAAGTAAACAGAAAAGTATGAAAAGACCCCGAAACACCGTAAATGTGTTTCGGGGTCGAATTTGTTTGTGATAGTACTTGTTTGGGATTTTCAGCCAGATAGATGTGCTGTAAAAACTTATAGCTCCTGGCAGGGATAGTGTGAAAGGGGCGGTCTTGGAGCCCCTTTCGCATTTATTCAGATGAAATATACAGGAACAAGCAATGTTCCTGTATATTTGAGTTGTTGCTTTGAGCAACAACTCACTTTCCGTTCCAGCAGTACGTGCAGAGATTTTCTTCGGGAATACCGATCGCTTCAAGCATATCGTCAAGTCTGTGGTATCCAAGCGATGTAAAGTGCTGGATCTCACGGATGCGGTCTACCATCTTTGCATAGCGCTCGGTATCCGGATCTGCATATTCTGCGAGGATCTCCGGTGCGGGGTCGCAGCCTTCAAGCTCGCAGATCACGCGGCGCGCAAACAGGTCGAGGTCGGAATTGGAGCGGGAGAAACCGAGATATTTGCAGCTGTACATAACGGGCGGGCATGCAAGGCGAATGTGCACTTCCTTGGCACCGCTTTCGTACAGGAATTCAACCGTCTCGCGCAGCTGTGTGCCGCGGACAATGGAGTCGTCGATGAGCAGGAGGCTCTTACCGTCGATCAGGTCATGGATCGGGATCAGCTTCATCTTCGCGATCAGCGCGCGCTTGCTCTGGTGCGTCGG
>JAZNMV010000227.1:0-2497 GCA_045579885.1 Acutalibacteraceae bacterium
GTACAGGTCATCTTCCGTATGCTCGATTCCCATGAATTCAAACACACATTTCACGCAGGCTGCGGAAAGAATGGAACTCGTACCGAGACCGGAACCCTTTGGTACATTGGTAACTTCACTGTGCATGATGAAGCCGCCGCCGAGACGCTCCAGAATCTGCTTTAATTCGCCGCCCTCTTTCGGGATGATGCCGCAGGCCAGAAGACATGCCTTCTGCAAAGCAAAGGGATCATACGGGTCACCGGTCGCCTGCAGCGGTTCAATGGAGTCAAACTCACCGTGTACATCCATATCACGGCTGTCAAAAACGACCTTATATTCATCGAGTCTTTCGAGTTTAACTTCAACCGGATATTCACCGTCAAGCAGCACAGCAGCGTTCAATACGGTACCGCCCTGCTCCATGCAGTACGGCGGTGTATCGGACCATCCGCCGCCCCAGTTTACGCGCAGCGGCAGTTTTACCGTATGTGTATCCGCCGTAATATGAGCATTCTCGTTATAGTGAAGACTATCTAATGTAGAAGCCAGGATACTTTTCTGAATGGTGGAAAAACACTGTGCCACATATTCTTCATTGCCAAGCGCTGTACCGAGATAGTAGTACAGGCGCATCGCTGTGGAAAAATCCGCTTTTTCGAGATTGTTTTTGAGCCATTCTTCCTGGATCTTTGTCAGCTTATCGGTATTCAGGATCGCCTTTCCCTCGTGCGCAGGTTTTCCGGCATGGATCAGCTTCAAAATTTCATCCATACGGACAAGATCTTCCATACGCTGATCCCATGCAACGATTGCAGATGCATCCGCATCGTTAAAACCGGAGCACAGAGACTTTCTGCTGCTGTTTTTCCAGCTTTCCATATCGCCGCCGTCATGCATGATCGCATATACATTGAGTGCCGCTGCAACTGCTTCATGGATCGTATCGCATGCCGGGTAGAGGTTTGCAGACCACAGGGTGCGGTCATCACCGTCCCAGATACCGGCAAGTGTATCAAGCGGCTTTCCGAACAGGAGATTTTCCTTCGGATTATCTGCAATACCGTAGATACGTGCGACAAACTTGCCGTCCTTCTGCTTTAAGCCGTGCAGAACTACGTTGTCCGGAATTTCTTCGTCATGAATATCTATATAGGAAAGCAGTACATTATTGCCGACTTTACTTGCCGAATGTACATAGGAAGTCTCGAGATAGCAGTTTTCGCCGATCTGTGCACGGTCGGACAGAACACTGTTGTATCCCGCGGTTTTGTCCGCAATACTGCTGACGATCTGATTGCGCCAGCCGAGTTCCTTATAGGCGTGGATACCGTGATTCATAAGCGCCATGATCTCACGGGTTGTACCGAAATGAATGAACTTCGCCGGTGCAAGACGCAGAAGCTTCATGCGGAACGGTCTCAATACATTCCACACCGCAGTTCTCGCATCATGCAGCGCGTCGCAGAATTCACCCTCGGGCTTTTCGAGATAGAACTGCTCGAGCGTGGAATCGGATGCGAGCGGATAGAGAAAATCGCCGTACAGAGAAAGACGCACGGTGCTGTTGACATAGCTGTAATAAGCTTCGTCATTTGGAATGAGCGAGTACAATGCTTCCAGCATTTGAGCGCTGAAAATGACCGCGCCCGTATCGATATCCACACAGTTGTGTTCGTTCACGGCCCCCTGTGCTTTTAAGGTCTCCACCGTCTGCTTGTGCAGGAAGCGGGAAACATTTCCGTCACCGCCGCTTAAGAAAACACCGTGATTCTTGCCGGTCTCAACATCTTCCTTAAAGGAAAGTGCAGCTGCACCGTTACCGGAGTAGTCGATCTGCAGCGGGTTAAAGAGCAGAAGTACGTCGCCGGAAAGCAGCAGCATACCTTCGCGTACACGGGAAGGTACAGAGGCTGCAGCGATCATAAATTCATCGAAAAGTGTAGATCTTCTGCCGTCGGGCAGTTCGTGCGGGACAGGAGAAAACAGCTTACCGAGCGCAGAATACTGCGGGACACGCTTGCTGTCACCGCCACTGTGAATGACCAGAACACGCATACCCTCAAAGGAAGTCTCCTGCTGACGGATATAGCGAATAACACTCAAGGTTGCGCCGCCGGAACCGACACGGACACCGCCCTCATCGGGGATGACCGCGAAACGGGTACGGGACGGCAGGAAATCCTTTCTTGCCTCAAGCTGCGCATAAAACCCTTCCGCCTGCTGTGCATTGGAGGCTGTCAGGATCACGTAGTCCCATACAGGGAAATTTTTATTGTGAAGAGAACGGTTGTAATCATCCCACGCATCCTGATAGGACTGGGACAAAAACAGTGCCTTTAAATTATCCATGATTTCACTCCCGTTATCGATGTGGGATCAAATTATCGGTTAGCGTACATCTTTTCGTAGTAATCCTGATACTCGCCGGAAATGATCGTCTCCCACCATGTACGGTTATCGAGATACCACTGGATCGTCTTCTGGATGCCGTCAACAAATTTGGTCTCCGGCAGCC
>JAZNMV010000228.1:0-5751 GCA_045579885.1 Acutalibacteraceae bacterium
CAAACCGACAGGCACGCTCCACAGCGTGACAGAGATAACGAAAGAGCTGCTCGACGAAATGGGTGTCTGTGCGATCGTGCTGGATATCGACAATACCATGGCGGCACACGGCTCGCAGGAGCCTTTTGAGGGTGTACCCGAGTGGGCGAAAGAGCTCACAAAGGCCGGTATCAGGCTGATCCTCGTTTCCAACAACTACGAAAAGCGTGTGGCACCGTTTGCAAAGAAATTTGAGCTTCCTTACGTTTACTTTGCCTGCAAGCCTTCTCCGCTCGGCTATCTTCGCGCGAAGAAAATCGCCGGAGTAAAGGTAAAGGAGTGCCTTGTTGCGGGCGACCAGATCTTCACCGACATCATCGGTGCGAACCTCTGCGGCATGTGGTCCGTTCTCCTCGATCCGCTCGCGCCCGACCCGGCGTGGACGGTGCGCTTCAAGCGTTACCTTGAAAACATTTTTCGCCCGCACTATAAACCCTTAACGGTGGAAGCGGTGCGGGAAAAGAGATCTCTTCACAGACATTCTTAACAGAAAGGGGTCATTATAATGAATCCGATCGAAAGACTTACCGAAAAGCTGATTCACGGCGACAGCAAAAAGGCCGTTCTCGTTCACTCGAGACCGAACCGCTACTATCTCACTTCGTTCCCGTCTTCCGACGGCGTACTGCTCGTAACGGCTGAAAAGGCGTATTATCTCCTCGACTTCCGTTATGCGGAGGCCGGCAGCGAGAACGCAAAGGGCGCAGAGGTCGTAAGCATTACGAACGCGGACGAAACGATCAAGGAGCTCCTTAAGAAGCACGGTGTAGGCGAAGTATACATGGAGTATGCTGCGCTTCCGTACGGCGTTGCGATGCGTTATAAGAACGACTGCGAGGCTGTAGGTGCTGTGGCTGTGTTCGATACTACGCTCGACGATGCACTCAAAGCACAGCGTATCATCAAGAGCGAAGACGAAATTCAGAAGATTGCCGAAGCACAGAAGATCACCGACGCGACCTTCACACATATTCTCGATTTCATCCGTGCCGGTGTTACCGAGCGCGAGATCGCACTCGAGATCGAGTTCTACATGAGAAAGCTCGGTGCGGACGGCAATGCGTTCCCGCCGATCGTTGTAACAGGCAAGAACGGTTCCCACTGCCACGGTGTTCCGGGCGATACCGTCGTGCAGAAGGGCGACCTCATCACGATGGATACCGGTGCTATGCTTAACGGCTACAACTCCGATATGACCCGTACCGTAGCGGTAGGCTATGTCACCGACGAGCAGAAGGATATTTACAATACGGTTCTCAAGGCACAGCTTGCTGCAATCGAAGCCGTACACGCAGGTGTACGCTGCTGCGATATCGACAAGGTTGCACGCGATATCATCGAGACGCCGTATCCGGATACCTTCGGCCACAGCCTCGGCCACGGTGTAGGCTTTGAGATCCACGAATGGCCGCGTTTCTCTAAGCTCGACACATCCATCGCAGAGCCGGGCATGGTCATCACGGTGGAGCCTGGTATTTACGTAGCAGGCAAGTGCGGCGTTCGCATTGAGGACATGATCGTCGTCACCGAAGACGGCTGCCGCAACCTGACACATTCCCCGAAGGAGCTTATTATTCTCTGATTTTTTCGTAAATTCCGTAAAACGTGAGAATTTTGCTTGAAATATCCGCGAAATTATTATACAATAGCAAGAGACAATTAATTTGGAGGTATTAACCTATGGTTACCGCAGGCGATTTTAGAAATGGTATTACATTCGAGATGGACGGCAACGTTTACTCCATCGTCGAATTCCAGCATGTTAAGCCCGGTAAGGGCGCAGCTTTCGTTCGCACCAAGATCCGCAACGTGATCTCCGGCGGCGTTACAGAAAGAACCTTTAACCCGAACGACAAGTATCCGACCGCTTACATCGAGAGAAAGGACATGGAGTACCTTTACAACGATGGCGATCTGTACTACTTCATGGACGCTGAGACATACGAGCAGACTCCGATCAGCCCGTCCATCCTCGACGACAACTTCAAGTTCGTTAAGGAAAACATGGTTTGCAAGGTCCTCTCCTACAAGGGCAACGTTTTCGGTGTAGAACCGCCGAACTTTGTTGAGCTCCAGGTTACACAGACAGACCCGGGCTTCAAGGGCGACACAGCTACCAACGCTACAAAGCCGGCTACACTCGAAACAGGTGCAGAGATCAAGGTTCCGCTGTTCATCGACGAGGGCGAAATGATCCGTATCGACACCAGAACCGGCGAGTACATGGAGCGCGCATAATTTACGCACTTCATTCCAAACTGATTTGGAAAACGCTTTGAAAGGAGCGATTACTATGACCAATTCCGAAAGAGCTGCTTACATCCGCGGCCTGATGGACGGCCTTGAGCTCGACCCGAAGGCAAAGGAGACCAAGCTTTTCAATGCGATCGTAGATCTTCTCGACGATCTGTGCCTCTCCATGGAAGAAATGGAAGACGCATACGACGAGCTCTGCGGTCAGGTCGATGAGATCGACGAAGATCTCGGCGAACTCGAAGAAGAATTCTATGAATTCGACGACGAGGATTATGACTGTGATTGCGATTGCGACGATTGCGACTGCGATTGTGACGACTGCGATTGCTGTGACTGTGAAGACGACGAGGACGACGGCTGCGAGTTCGAAGTTGTTTGCCCCGTTTGCGGCGATCACATCATGCTGACAGAGGCTATGCTCGACGAGGGCTCCATCAACTGCCCGAACTGCGAGGAGCTTCTTGAGTTCGATTTCGACGAAGAAGACATCGACGAGGTCGAGGAATAATTTTTCCGCATAAGGATCCCGAAACACGGTGAACGCTGTGTTTCGGGATTTTTGCTGAAAAACCATACCGAGTGTGGAAGGCTGTTTTGGCGGTATTCCAGTTGACATTATTTTCGCTATATGATATTATCTTAAGGATAAAGGACAGCGTGTTCGGGCATGCTAAATACCTGCCGTGCTGTGTTTGAGAATATGATATTTTTGGGGAAAGGAGAAGTAATATGACTAAAAAAATGAAAGTCAACGTTATTTCTTCTTTTTTTGCTATCGATTCCTCTATGGGGATTCGTGCTCCTTTTTTTGAATTGTTAATTTAGATTTTTCCGGTTTCTATGGTGTGTAGTTGCTCCATGAAACCGTTTTTTTATGAATAGATAAAAATCAGGAGGTCATAAACAATGAGTAAGAGAACAGACATTAAGAAAATTCTGATCATCGGTTCCGGTCCTATTGTTATCGGTCAGGCGGCAGAATTTGACTATGCCGGTACACAGGCTTGCCTTGCACTGAAGGAAGAAGGCTATGAGGTCGTTCTGTGCAACTCCAACCCGGCTACCATCATGACGGATACCATCATTGCCGATAAGGTTTACATGGAGCCGTTGACTCTGGAATATGTTGCTAAGATCATCCGCTACGAGCGTCCGGATGCGATCATCCCGGGCATCGGCGGCCAGACCGGTCTGAACCTCGCTATGCAGCTTGAGAAGAAGGGCATTCTGAAGGAGTGCCGCGTTGAGCTGCTCGGTACTTCCAGTGCTTCCATCGAGCGTGCGGAAGACCGTGAAATGTTTAAGGAACTGTGCGAATCCATCGGTGAGCCGGTCATCCCGTCCGAGATCACTTACTCTTTGGAAGAAGCAAAGGAAGCTGCAAACCGCATCGGTTATCCGGTCGTTCTGCGTCCGGCATTTACACTCGGCGGCACAGGCGGCGGCTTTGCCTATAACGATGAAGAGCTCTATGAAGTCGGCGTAAACGCATTTAAGCTTTCTCCGGTGCATCAGGTTCTCATCGAGAAGTCCGTTAAGGGCTATAAGGAGATCGAGTTCGAGGTTATGCGTGATACAAACGACCACGCGATCACCATCTGCGGTATGGAAAACATCGACCCGGTCGGCGTTCATACCGGTGACTCCTGCGTTGTTGCTCCGATCATGACGCTCAGCAAGGAAGACGAAAAGATGCTGAACGATTCCGCGATCAAGCTCATCAAGGAGCTCAAGATCGAAGGCGGCTGCAACGTTCAGTTTGCTCTGAATCCGCACACCTCCGAATATTATCTCATCGAAGTTAACCCGCGTGTTTCCAGATCTTCCGCTCTGGCTTCCAAGGCTTCCGGCTACCCGATCGCCCGCGTTACCGCAAAGATCGCTGTCGGTATGGCTCTTGAAGACATCAAGATCGCAAACACAAACGCCGCTTTCGAACCGAAGCTCGATTATGTCATTGCAAAGCTCCCGCGCTTCCCGTTCGATAAGTTCGCTTCCGCTACAAACAAGCTCGGCACACAGATGAAGGCGACCGGCGAGATCATGGGCATTGGCTCCAACCTCGAAGAAGCACTTCTGAAGGGCGTTCGTTCCCTTGAGATCGGTGCAAACCACCTCCACCTGCCGAAGTTCGATAACATGAGCGTGGAAGAGCTCCTCGAGTACATCACAGAGTTCCGTTCCGACAATATCTTTGCGATCGCAGAGCTCATTTACCACGGTGTTTCCCTCGAGAAGATCCACGAGATCACCATGATCACACCGTACTTCCTCGAAGCCTTTAAGAATATCATCGACATGGAAAATCAGCTCCGTGTGCAGAAGGATGCAGAGATCCTCGAGAAGGCAAAGAAGATGGGCTTCGGCGATAAGTTCATCGCACGTCTGTGGAACTGCAGCGAGATGGACGTTTACAACATGCGCAAGGAACTCAACCTGTTCCCGGTATTCAAGATGGTAGACACCTGCCACACGGGCGCATATATCCCGTATTTCTACTCTTCCTACACAGGCGAGAACACCTCCCGCCTCACAGATAAGAAGAAGATCATCGTTCTCGGCGCAGGCCCGATCCGTATCGGTCAGGGTGTTGAGTTTGACTACTCCACCGTACATGCGGTCATGACCATTAAGAACGCCGGTTACGAGGCGATCATCATCAACAACAACCCGGAGACCGTTTCCACCGACTACACCACAGCCGATAAGCTCTATTTCGAGCCGCTGACTCCGGAAGATGTTATGAATATCGTTGAGTTTGAAAAGCCGGAAGGCGTTATCGCTTCCCTCGGCGGTCAGACCGCGATCAATCTCGCACAGCCGCTCCATGACCGCGGCGTAAAGATCATCGGCACAGACTGTGCTGCGATCGACCGTGCAGAGGACAGAAATGCATTTGAAAATCTCCTCAATGAGCTCGATATCCCGCGTGCAAAGGGCAAGGCTGTTACCAAGATGGAAGACGGTGTTGCTGCTGCGGCAGAGATCGGCTACCCGGTTCTCGTTCGTCCGTCCTTCGTTCTCGGCGGCCGCGCAATGCAGATCGTTGCAAACGAGGAGCAGCTGCGCCACTACCTGAGAACCGCTGTTGAGATCGACGAAGACAAGCCCGTTCTCGTTGATAAGTACATCCAGGGCCGCGAAGTTGAGATCGACGCGATCTGCGACGGCCGCGATGTATTCGTTCCGGGTATCATGGAACTCGTTGAGCGTACCGGTGTTCACTCCGGCGACTCCATCTCCGTTTACCCGCCGTTCTCCATCTCCAACAAGGTCAAGGGCATCATCCTGCAGTATGCTAAGAAGCTCGGCCTCGGCATCGGCATCGTAGGTCTGTTCAATATCCAGTTCATCGTAGATAACGAGGACAATGTATATATCATCGAAGTTAACCCGCGTTCTTCCCGTACCGTACCGTTCCTCTCGAAGGCTACCGGCTACTCTCTGGCAGACATC
>JAZNMV010000229.1:0-16435 GCA_045579885.1 Acutalibacteraceae bacterium
TCATGCACCGTATGGATCCGCGCGTAAAGCTTTGTCTTACCGTGTTTTTCATTGTCATGATCTTCTGTGCAAAGAATTTTGTTACAATGGTACTTACGATCGCGATGTGTCTTGCGGCGATCGCTCTGTCGAAGGTACCGATGAAGCTCTACATGAAGAGCTTAAAGCCTATTCTGTTTATCGTAGCATTTACGGCGATCCTGAACCTTTTCTACGGTACGGGTGATCCGCTTATTGCACTCGGTCCGATCAAGATCACACTGAACGGTATTTTAAACAGCATTATGATCGCGGTGCGTATCATTGTGCTGATCCTCATCAGCTCTGTCTTAACATTTACAACATCGCCGACACAGCTGACAGACGCGATTGAGCGCCTTTTGAAGCCGCTCGGTTATCTTCATATTCCTGTCCATGAGTTTGCAATGATGATGACGATCGCACTGCGCTTTGTACCGACATTGCTTGAAGAGACGGAAAAGATCATGGCTGCGCAGAAGGCACGCGGTGCCGATATGGAAAGCGGCGGTATGATCCAGCGTATCCGTGCGCTTATCCCGGTTCTCATTCCGTTGTTCGTTTCGGCATTCCGCCGCGCATTCGATCTTGCGACTGCGATGGAAAGCCGCTGTTATCACGGCGGTGAGGGCAGAACAAAAATGAAGATTTTAAAGCTCGGAAAGATCGATTTCGGCACACTGGTCGTATGTGTGGTTTTCCTCGGCGTATTCATCGCGCTGAATATGCTGTTCCCTCCGATCATTCGATAAACATATAATAAGGAGTCTGCTATGGAACGCAATCTGCTTTTGAAAATTCAATATGACGGCAGCGGTTACCATGGTTGGCAGATACAGGAGAACGCTCGCAGCGTACAGGGCGCTTTTCAGGAAGCGCTCAAAAATGTACTTGGTGTACAGCCGGATATCAAGGCTTGTAGCCGAACCGATACCGGTGTACATGCGCGGGAGTTCTGCCTCAGCATGAAGCTCACGCACGGTATTCCCGAAGAACGGCTCGTCGGTGCTTTGAATCACTTTTTGCCCGATGATATGGCTGTGCTTTCCTGCCAGGCGGTCCCGCTTGATTTTCATGCGAGATACTCCTGCAAGGGAAAACGGTATGTGTATGAGATCCACAACAGTGCGGTGCGCGATCCGTTTCTCAGAGGCCGTGCGCTGCACTACTACCATCACATAGATGAAAATAAACTGAATGAGGCTGCGCAGTATTTTATCGGCAGACACGATTTTACGTCGTTCTGCACGCTGGACCGACGCGAAATGGGAGATTTTACAAGAACGGTTTCGGAAAGCTGCGTGACGCGTGAAGGGGATATGGTACGCTTTACGGTCGCCGCAGATGGATTCCTGTATAATATGGTCCGTATTATGACGGGTACGCTGCTTGCCGTGCAGCAGGGACGTTTTGAACCGAAGGATATTCCGGAGATTATAAAAAGCTGCAGCCGTAAGGCGGCCGGACCGACAGCGCCGGCGCACGGCTTATATCTTCAAAAGGTATTCTACGATCCGTCCGATCTGTTGATAAAATAAAGAAGGAGAAGCGGTATGGCAAAGAAAGTAACTCGCTTTGAACCCGGCGGCAGACATGCCGCACGGAATAGAGACAATATACGTGAAATACCGCATCCGACACCGATGCAGGATATGCCCGATCCGGTCGAGCATCCGGTGCTGAAATCGGAAAAAAGTCGTATGCAGGTTTCAAAAAGTGTATATAAGATTATTGCGGTGCTGCTTGCGGCAGCGCTGCTGCTTGTTGTTTTGGAAAACAGGGAGAGCCTGACCCCCGGTAATATCGGCAACTGGATCCGAACAAAAGCCGTCGGTTTCGGCTTTGGAGACGGATATCCGACCGATCTGACGGGCAGCACGGCGGATCCCGGTAATTTTGGTTCAATCGATGGTAACGCATATGTTGTCAGTGATACGGCATTGACCGTGATGAACGGTTCTGCAAAAGAACTCTTTTCGGTACGGCACAGCTATAATAATCCGGCAGTTTCCGTTTCCGGCGGCCGATATCTTCTGTATAATGCAGGTGGTACTGGGTATCAGGTGGATACAGCATCGGGCACGGAGATCACAGGTGTATCGGAAAGTGATATTACCACAGCGGCTATGTCTGAATCCGGTAAGTTCGCTTTGGCTCTGCAGCCGGCCGATTATGCGGCAGAGCTGTGTGTTTACATGAGTGACGGAACACTGCAGTACAGTTATAAGTTTGCAGATACATACATCAGTGCGATTGCACTGAACCGGGACGGTACACGCGGCGCGGTAGCATCCGTCACGAGTAAGAGCGGTGAGCTTTTGTCCAGAATCACTGTGCTCGATTTTTCAAAAGAGGAACCGCTCGCAGTGTATGAATGCAGCGGAAATCTGGTCCTTTCACTGATGTGGAGCGCTACAAACCGCGTGATCGCTGTTGGCGATACACAGACGCTCGTCAGTAATGCGCAGTTTGAATTTGATGCATTCGATTACGAAGGACGTACCGTAACTGCGGTTGGCCTTGCGGGAAGCCGCGCCGCGGTTTCCGTATCCAACTATGCGTACGGCGGCAACAGTACACTTCTTATCTTTGAAAATAATGCTAAACCGACGGAGGTTGAATTGCCGGGCAGAGCGGAGTGGATCTCCTGCTTGGGTACAAAAGCTGCCGTAATGCTTCCGGAGTCTGCGGTTTCCGTAGACCTTTCTCTCGGTAAGCTTGAGGCAAACTGTGATATCACGGCGGATACAAAGTGTGTGGCGGTTGCAGATGAGGGCTCGCTCTATTTGCTCGGTGTCCGTGAAATAAGGAAAGAAAATCTTAAGGTAATTCGAAATGCGGAGGAGTTGTTTCAGGACAACTGATATGCTATACTAACCGTAATAAAAAGGAGATGAGACGATGCGTTTTGGTTTAGATATTGCTGTATTGGCAGTTATAGTTATTTTCGCACTCGTCGGTGCAAAAAAAGGATTTGTTAAGTCCCTTATCGACTTTTTGGGTGCGTTTGTTGCTATGATCGCGGCCGGTATTTTAAGCTTGCCGGCAGCGCAGTGGGTTTACGATACCTTTTTCCACGAGGCTTTAATGGAAAAAATCGCTTCTACAGTCACCGGTCTGGATGCGGTCGGTGCGGTACAGGCTGTTTTTTCGGAGTTTCCCGAACTTGTTATCCGGGCACTCAGTGCAGCCGGAATTACGCAGAGCAGCGTACAGGCACAGGTGGATGGCAGCACACTCGATATGGCTGCAGCCATCACTGCTGCCATTAGCCCCATGCTGATCGGTCTTGTACGGGTTTTAGCTATGCTGGTACTTTTTATTCTGCTGCTGGTTGTGATCCGCGCTTTGGGGACACTCGTTTCCGGGTTGTTCTCTTTGCCGCTGCTCAACGGTATGAATAAGCTTTTGGGATTTGTTTTTGGTGTTTTGCTCGCTATAGTATCCGTTTGGGTCGTGCTTGCCTGTGTGCATGCGTTTATGCCGCTTTTCAGCGTGGAACTTCAGATGAAGATCATAGATGCACAGGAGAGTTCCGTTCTGTACGGTTTTTTGTATCGGTTTAATCCTGCTTACAGTCTGATCGGCTGAAAGGCATTTGCTTAAAGTTATAGGAAGGAAATATAGAAAATGTCTCAACAGACGAATGTAAAGAAAAAGGAAAGAAATAAAAATCTGACGATTCCGAATGCTATGTCTCTGTTTCGCATTCTTGTGATCCCGGTTTTTGTTGTGTTTGCGGTAAATGATAATATTCCCGGTGCGCTGATCGCGCTCGGACTTTCCGGCTTGTCCGATGCGCTGGATGGGTTTGTTGCAAGACGATTTAACCAGATCACAGAGCTTGGCAAGATGCTTGATCCGTTCGCTGATAAGCTGACACAGGGTGCGGTGGCCATTTGTATTGCGATCCGTTATCCGAGTATCTGTCCGCTCCTGGTCCTGTTTGTTGCAAAAGAGCTCACGATGCTCTGCGGAGCGTGTTATCTGCTTAAAAAGCAGAAGAAGCCCTGTGCTTCAAAGTGGTACGGAAAAGTTTCCACGGTGCTGTTCTATCTTTCAATCGCACTGATCGTTGTGCTCGACAGCTTTATGCATGTAACGGAGCCGACATTTGTTTTTGTTTCGACGTTTGCGCTTGTTGTGACCGGTGCATCCATGGTTTATACGTTTGTACGTTATACCGCTATTTTTAGAGAGATCCTCCGTGATACGGAAGGTACCTATGATTTGAATCTGCCCGAAGAGATCCGGGCGACAAAGAGCAGAGAAGACTGATACTGAATCTTTGGTTTAGAGGATATATTGATAAGCAAAGAATTGATCTTTTGCTGAAAAAGAAAGGAAATTTCACAGTATGATGATGTGTACACGCTGCAAAAAAAGACCTGCTGTGGTTTTTGTATCTCCGTCTACGGATATGAATGCATCACAGGGTTACTGTCTGGTTTGCGCGAAGGAGATCGGTATTAAGCCGGTCAATGATCTTATGGAGAAAATGGGCATTACGGAAGAACAGCTTGAGGCCATGACAGACAGCATGACAAACCTCATGAATATGGAAGACGGCGATTTTGAGCCCGGCGGAGCGATTCCGTTCCCGGCAGAGCTTCTCGGTCAGTTCGGTATGAACGCACAGGGAGACGGTATGATGCAGGAGCGCATGGATCCCGCAGGACAATCAGCCGGTGATACAAAGAGAAAGAAAGAGAATTTTCATAAATCCAAGCGTAAGCACATTGCGGCTTACTGCACAGATCTGACGATGAAAGCGCGCCGCGGTGAATTAGATGCGATCATCGGCCGTGAGCGCGAGATCGAGCGTGTTGTGCAGATTTTGTCCCGCCGCACAAAGAACAACCCCTGTCTCATCGGTGAGCCCGGTGTCGGTAAAACGGCTGTTGCAGAGGGTCTTGCGCTGCGTATTGCTGAGGGAAATGTACCCGCTAAGCTCAGAAAGAAAGAAGTTCAGCTTCTTGATCTTACAGCACTCGTTGCCGGAACACAGTTCCGCGGCCAGTTTGAAAGCCGTATCAAGGGACTTGTTGATGAAGTGAAGCAGGATGGCAATATCATTCTGTTTATCGATGAGGTGCATAACCTTGTCGGCACGGGTGATGCGGAAGGCAGTATGAATGCTGCAAATATCTTGAAGCCCGCACTGTCCCGCGGTGAGATTCAGGTCGTCGGTGCAACGACATTCTCCGAGTACCGCAAGTACATCGAAAAGGATGCAGCACTGGAGCGCCGTTTCCAGCCCGTTACAGTCACAGAGCCGTCTTTGGAAGACTCTGCAGCGATTATTCGCGGCATTAAGGGGTACTATGAGCAGTACCACAGTGTTACGGTTTCCGATTTTATCGCCAAGCGCATCGTTGTGCTTTCCGAAAGATATATCAGCGACCGTTATCTGCCCGATAAGGCGATCGATCTGCTTGACGAAGCATGTGCGTGTGCTGCGCTGCGCAACCAGAAGATGGTTGAATTTGATGAGACCGTCATGCAGCTTGAAAAAGAAAGCAATAAGTTGGAAGAAATAGAAAATGCCGAGACTGTGGATTTTGAAGCACTGGCACAGGCAAAGTATCAGGTCGCGGCACTTGAAAAGAAACTCGAAAGCTTTGGGCCCGAAGAGATCACCGCTGCGGTAAATGAAGCGGACCTCGCTTATGTTATCGAACTTTGGACCGGCATCCCGGCATCCAAGATCGAACAGAGCGAGCTTGGCAAGCTTTCTCAGATCGAAGATAAGCTGAGTGAAAAAATCATCGGTCAGGACGATGCCGTAAAGGCTGTTTCCGCTGCGATCCGCCGCAGCCGTGTACAGATCAATCCGCGCCGCCGTCCGGCATCGTTTATCTTTGTCGGCCCCACAGGTACGGGTAAAACAGAACTCGTCCGTGTACTCTCCAAGGAACTGTTCGATTCTCCGGAAACACTGATCCGCCTCGATATGTCCGAGTTTATGGAGAAGCATTCCGTTTCGAAGATCATCGGTTCTCCTCCGGGTTATGTCGGCTACGACGAAGCCGGTCAGCTGACCGAGAAGGTTCGCCGCCGTCCGTACTCCGTGCTGCTGTTTGATGAAATCGAGAAGGCGCATCCGGATGTTATGAATATCCTGCTGCAGATTCTCGATGAGGGCCGCATTACCGACGCACACGGCAGAACCGTCAATTTCGAAAATACCGTTATTGTTATGACCTCGAATGCCGGAAGCAATAACCGCGAGGCACTTGTAGGCTTTAACCGCACAGCAGCGGATGTAAACCGTGAAAAGACCATGCGTGCGCTCTCTGAGTTCCTTAGACCGGAGTTTTTAAGCCGTGTTGACGAAGTTGTTATTTTCCGTGCGCTCGATGAAGAGGATTATCGTAAGATCGCCGTTCTCATGCTGAATGAGTATGTCGGTACGCTTTCCGAACGCGGTGTTTCCCTGCGATGGAGTGAGGAAGCCGTTGAACTGATCGCATCAAAGGCGATCGGCGGCAAGAGCGGCGCCCGCGACATTCGCAACACGATCCGCCGGACAGTGGAGGATAAGATCACCGCTCTGCTTGTCGAAAAGGGTGAGGGTATGATTTCCGGTATCGCTGTTGTTGTAAAGGATGGCGAAATCGACGTAGAATCTATCTGAATATAAATCAAAAAAGCCGGCAGTTTTCTGTCGGCTTTGCGATTGGGAGGAAATGTATATGTATGATCTGAAGCCGTATCTCAATACGATCGATGAAGTTATCGCAAAGGGACCATTCTCTGCAGATTGGGAATCGCTGCAAGCATACCGTGTGCCGTCATGGTACGAAAAGGCAAAGTTCGGCATTTTTATTCATTGGGGTGTGTACAGCGTACCTGCCTTTGACGGAGAATGGTATCCGCGCAATATGTATATAGAGGGCAGCCGTGTATATGAGCACCACATTAAAACTTACGGGCCGCATAAAGATTTCGGCTACAAGGATTTTATCCCGATGTTTAAGGCCGAAAAGTTCGATGCAAAACAGTGGGCAGAGTTGTTCCGCGAGGCCGGTGCCAAATATGTTGTGCCTGTTGCAGAGCATCACGACGGTTTTCAGATGTACGACAGCGTAATTTCCGAATGGAACGCAGCGAAGATGGGTCCGTGCCGCAATGTGGTACAGGAGTTGAAGGATGCCTGTGAAGCACAGGGTATGGAACTCGGTGTTTCCACACACCGCATTGAACACTGGTGGTTCATGAATAACGGCAAGAAGTTCGAAAGCGATCTGCATGAACCGCTGGAGAGAGGGGACTTGTACTGGCCGTCCATGCCGGAATCCGCAAACTGGGACGATGTAATGAGCGTGGAGCAGCCGAATGAGGAATTTTTGGATGACTGGCTTGTGCGCACCTGTGAACTCATCGATAAATTCCACCCGCGTATTCTTTATTTTGACTGGTGGATCCATATCGATTCGGCGAAGGATTATCTCAAAAAGATCGCTGCGTATTACTATAACCGAGCTGCCGAATGGGGCATTGAGGTTGCGATCAATTATAAACATGACGCGTTCCTGTTTGGTACGGCTGTTCCGGATATTGAGCGCGGCCAGATGGCGGATGTAAAGCCGTATTTCTGGCAGACGGATACCGCGATCGCGCTGAATTCCTGGTGTTACACGGAAAATAACGATTTTCGTGATGCAACCGGTATTATTTGCGATCTCGCAGATATCGTATCGAAAAACGGATGTCTGCTTTTGAATGTCGGCCCCAAGGCTGACGGCACGATCTCTGCGGAGGATACCGCTGTGCTGAAGGCTATCGGTAAATGGATGCATATAAACGGTGAAGCAATCTACGGCACACACGTTTGGAAAAAATTCGGCGAAGGTCCCACACAGGTACTCGACGGACATTTTACAGATGCTGTGAAGAAGAACTTTACGAGTGAAGATTTCCGTTTTACAGCGAAGGGCGATAAGCTCTATGCAGTGTGTCTTAAAGCAAGTGAAAGCGGGGAATATAGCGTAAAATCTCTTCGTGCGCAGGAACACACAGCCGGAAGCTTGCTGCATAGCCCGATTTTGAATGTGGATGTGCTCGGATGCGACGAAACACCGGTGTGGACACGTGATGAAAACGGTCTTCATATTCGTACGAGTTACATGGCGGAAGGTCCGGTTACTTTCCGTGTAACACTGAGGTAAACGAATCGTTTTGAGTGAAACGGTTCGGACGACAGAGGGGTCTTCCAATGCGTAACAGAACAGAATTGAAAAAACAGATCGCTGAGGTTTGGCGATTGAGCCTTCCCGCGATTTTAACACAGATCACGACGATCGCCATGCAGTATATCGATTCGGCGATGGTAGGCAGTCTCGGTGCGAACGCATCGGCGGCGATCGGTCTTGTTTCCACAAGTACATGGCTTCTAAGCGGCATGATATACGCCGTTTCGGCCGGCTTTTCCGTGCAGGTGGCACATGAGATCGGTGCAGAGAATGATGCCGGAGCACGCAGTGTTGTAAAGCACGGCTTGTGGGCGGCACTCGTCGTTTCGGGGCTTTCCTGTCTGCTCGGTGTTGCTTTGAGCGGTCCGCTTCCCGTGTGGCTTGGCGGCGAAGAAGCGCTGCACCGCGACGCAACGCTGTATTTTCTCGTGTTTGCACTCACGCTGCCGTTCATGCAGCTGAACGCACTGACGTCTTCTTTCCTGCAGTGCTGCGGCGATATGATCACACCGAGTATTTTGAATGCGGTCATGTGCATACTGGATGTTGGATTCAATGCGGTCTTTATTCCGAAATACGGTGTTCTCGGTGCCGGTATCGGTACCGGACTTGCCTGTGCGGTGATCAGCCTTATCATGGCATTTTTCTGCTGCATACATAATCCGCGCCTGCGCTTGCGGCGCGAAGAGAAGACCCGTATGGACAAGGCGGTTTTGCGTAAAGCTGTGCAGATCGGTATGCCGGTTGCTGTGCAGGAAATCGCTATGTGTGCGGCTAATGTCGCTGCAACTATGATTATTGCACCGCTTGGCGCGGTAGCCATTGCGGCAAATGCCTTTGCGGTCACGGCGGAAAGTCTTTGTTATATGCCGGGATACGGTATCGGCTCTGCGGCGACTACACTTGTCGGCAGAAGCATTGGTGCCGGAGACGAGAAAACGGCGAAGCGTTTCGGAAATATCTGTACGGTCATGGGTGTTCTGTTTATGACGGGCACCGGTCTTGTGATGATGGTGCTGTGTCCGTATGTGTTCCGTATGCTTACACCTGATACGGCGGTACAGGCGCTTGCGGTAAAGGTGCTGCGCATTGAACTTCTTGCGGAGCCGCTCTTTGCGGTATCTATCGTTGCGGCAGGTGCGCTGCGCGGAACGGGTGATACATTGGTGCCGAGCCTCATGAATCTCGGCAGCATCTGGATCGTACGTATCGGTTTAGCCCTGTTGCTTGTCGGCCCGCTGGGCCTCATGGGTATGTGGATCGCGATGGCTGTGGAGCTCTGTGTACGCGGACTTTTGATCCTCTACAGACAGAAAACATCGAAGTATTATCATACAGGTCACCGAAAAGCAGAGAATGCATAAAACAAAAAAGAGCTTGCTGCACAATAGAAAAATATTCATAATTATTGCTATCTCCTGGCGGGGATAGTGTGAAAGGGGCGGTCTTGGAGCCCCTTTCGCGTGTAATTAGAATGAAATATGCAGAGACAAAATTTGTCCCTGCATATTTCTACGGGTGCGTTGCATTTTGCAACGCACCCGTTTTTGTTTATATACCGTTTACAATTTTTTTGTAAAAATTGCTGTTCAAACCTCTTGAAATATGGTATACTACAGGAAATATGGGCTTTTCTGCCCTTTACTCAGGAAAGGGAAAAACGCATGATCGTCCTCGGTATTGACCCCGGCTATGCCATCGTCGGCTACGGTGTAATTGAAATGAAGAATAACCGTTACCGCACGCTGGAGCACGGTGCCGTGACGACAAAAGCCGGAGAGGATTTTAACCGCCGTTTGGAGATCATTTATGATAATATTTCGGCTATTCTGGCACATTACCGTCCGGATGCCGTCTCCGTGGAAAAGCTGTATTTTACAAATAACAAAACGACCGGTATCGGTGTTGCGGAGGCACGCGGTGTCATCCTGCTTGCGGCACAGAAAGCCGGTGTACCGGTTTTTGAATATACACCGGTGCAGGTTAAAATGGCCGTCACCGGGTACGGCAAGGCGTTAAAGCCGCAGGTCATGGAAATGACCCGCCGCCTCTTATGCCTTAAGGAAGTGCCGAAGCCCGACGATACGGCGGATGCTTTAGCCATTGCGATTTGCCATTGCCATGCTTCCGGCACAGCATTACGGCAGTTTCTGCGCTGAAATACAGTTTCGGTGCATATGATAGACAGAAAGGAAATGAAGCTATGTTTTACAGCCTGACCGGCAAGCTCGTTTATATGGAACCGGGTATGATCGCGGTGGAATGCGGCGGTGTTGCTTTCCAGTGTGCCACATCCATGCAGACACAGAAGAATATGCCGCATATCGGCGAGACAACAACGGTCTATACGCATCTGAATGTTCGTGAGGATGCACTCGATTTGTTTGGTTTTGCTACAAAGAATGAAATGCATTGCTTCAAGATGCTCACAGGCATCAGTGGTGTGGGCCCGAAGGTAGCACTTGCCATCCTTTCGGAGATGACCCCGGAGGCAGTTGCCATGTGTGCCGCATCCGGAGACAGCAAAAGTTTTACACGTGCGAACGGTGTTGGCCCGAAGCTGGCACAGCGCATCGTGCTGGAACTGAAAGATAAAGTCAAGAAAATGGGTGCTGTCAGTGCGGAGCTTCCGCTTACAGGCGGCGATATCGGTGTGGTCTCTGCTTCCAAAAATGCGGAGCAGGCTGTTCAGGCGCTTTGTGTGCTGGGATATTCGCAGTCCGAAGCGGCACAAGCGGTCGCGAAGCTCGATGCTTCGCTTTCCACGGAAGAAATGATCCGTCTGGCACTGAAAGGTATGGCATCCCGTTTTTAAGAAGAAGGAATTTTGAAAACACCTGTAAGGAAAGGTGAGGAATTTCCATGACATTTGATAGAAATGACGATTTTGATTTTGAAAACCGCGTGATCGCGCCGGAATATTCTCCCGAAGACGCGGAAGTGGAAAATCCGCTTCGTCCGCGTACGTTTCAGGACTACGTCGGTCAGGAGAAAGTAAAAGAAAATCTGGAAGTATTTATTGCCGCTGCAAAGCAGAGAAAAGAGTCTCTCGACCATGTTCTGCTCTATGGCCCGCCGGGTCTCGGTAAAACAACGCTCGCGGGTATCATTGCGAATGAAATGGGCGTAAATCTGCGCATCACGAGCGGTCCGGCCATCGAAAAGCCGGGTGATCTTGCGGCACTGCTCACAAACCTCAATAACGGAGATGTTCTGTTTATCGACGAGATCCACCGTTTGCCGCGTACCGTCGAAGAGATCCTGTACCCGGCTATGGAGGACTTTGCGCTCGATATTATCACCGGTAAGGGTCAGATGGCAGCTTCTTACCATTTGCCGCTGCCGCATTTCACGCTCGTCGGTGCCACAACGCGTGCCGGTCAGCTGACCGCGCCGCTCAGAGACCGTTTCGGTGTTGTGCTTCGTCTGGAACTCTATGAGCCGAGAGAGCTTGCACAGATCGTAACAAGAAGTGCCGGTATCCTCGGCATTGAAATTGAAGCGGACGGTGCTTTGGAGATCGCTTCGCGCTCCCGCGGTACACCGCGTATTGCAAACCGCATGTTAAAGCGTGTACGCGACTTTGCACAGGTTATGAGTGACGGTGTTATCACGTACAGTACGGCGAAGCTTGCGCTTGACCGCCTGGAGGTAGATGAGCTCGGCCTCGATTCCGGCGACCGCAGAATGCTGAATGCGATCATTCAGTTTTACAACGGTGGTCCGGTCGGCGTGGAAACACTGGCTGCTGCCATCGGTGAAGAGGCGGTCACTATTGAAGATGTTGTAGAGCCGTATCTCATGCAGATCGGTTTCCTGCAGCGTACCCCGCGCGGACGCTGTGCAACAAAGGCTGCGTATCTGCATCTCGGTCTGACCCCGCCGGGAACGGCAGCGGAAAATGAACTTCGTTTGGACGTGTAATGTGCAAACAATATGAGTTTTAGCCTGTAAAGGAGATATTATTTTATGGGTAGATTATTCGGTACGGACGGTATCCGCGGCATTGCGAATAAAGAGCTGACCTGCGAACTCGCGACAAAGCTCGGGCGCGCTGCGGCTGTTGTTCTTACAAATAAATCCACACGCCACCCGCGTGTGATCATCGGTAAAGATACCCGGCTTTCGAGTGACATGCTGGAAAGCGCTATGGCTGCCGGCCTGTGCAGCGTAGGTGCTTCCGTTGTTCTGCTCGGTGTTGTACCGACCCCGGCTGTGGCATATCTTGTTGAAAAATATAAAGCGGATGCGGGTATTATGATCTCTGCATCCCACAATTCCTATGAGTATAACGGCATTAAGATCTTCAGCGGCAACGGCTATAAGCTGCCCGATGAGCTGGAGGAACGTATAGAATCGCTCATTCTCGGCGAAGTACCCATGCCGCCGCAGCCTGCGGACTTCGATATCGGTACGGTAACTACGGCGCCGAATGCGGTCCGTGATTATGTTGATCATGTAAAATCCACCGTTCATTTTTCGCTTGACGGACTCGAGATCGCACTCGACTGTGCGAACGGCTCGGCTTCGAAAACGGCTGAGATCCTGTTTACGGAGCTCGGTGCAAAGGTACACATGCTGTCGGATGAGCCGAACGGTACAAATATAAACGACAACTGCGGTTCCACGCATATGGAAGCGCTTAGTGCGTACGTAAAGACACATCCGGTCGATGCCGGTATCGCGTTTGACGGAGATGCGGACCGCTGTCTTGCCGTAGATGAAAACGGCGATGAGGTCGACGGCGATTTCATTATGGCAATCTGCGGTATGGATATGAAGAGCCGCGGTAAGCTCAACAAGAGCTGCATTGTGGGCACGGTTATGACGAATCTCGGCTTCATCAAGTTCTGTGAAGCGAATAACATCCGTTTTGAAGCCACAAAGGTCGGTGACAGATATGTGCTTGAGACGATGCTGCTTGAAAACTACAGCCTCGGCGGTGAACAGAGCGGTCATGTGATCTTCCGTGATTTTGCGACGACCGGTGACGGTCAGCTTACGGCGGCACAGATGCTCAGTATTATGAAACGCCGCGGCGCTAAGCTTTCCGACCTCAAAACGGTTATGGAACGCTATCCGCAGGTGATGGTGAATATTCGTGTTACACCCGACGGCAAGGTTGCGTTTTATACCGATCCGAAGGTTAAGAAGGCTATTGATACGGCAACAGAGGCGCTGAATGGAAACGGCCGTGTGCTGGTTCGTCCGTCCGGTACGGAACCGCTCCTGCGTGTTATGGTAGAAGGACAGGATCCCGAGCAGATCCGCAAACTGGCAAATGATATTGCCGAAGTGATCAAGGAAGAGTTGACCTGATGAGAAAAGCAAATTGGATAGATTACGAATTAATAGACACAGGCTCCGGTGAGCGTCTTGAGCGGTGGGGAGATATTCTCCTCATCCGCCCCGATCCGCAGATTATCTGGACATCCGACAAGAAAGATCCCCGCTGGAAAAATGCCCATGCGCGCTATAAGCGTTCCAATACGGGCGGCGGCAAGTGGCAGGTCTATAAGAAAATGCCCGATGTGTGGAAGATCGAGTGGAATGATCTTACCTTCCGTTTAAAGCCGATGGGATTTAAACATACGGGTATCTTCCCGGAGCAGGCAACAAACTGGGAATACACCGCGCAGCGCATCCGTGAAGCAAAGCAGAAAAATCCCGACAGAGAGTTTAAAGTGCTGAATCTCTTTGGCTACACCGGTGCGGCAACACTTGCCTGCATGGAAGCCGGTGCGACTGTAACACATGTTGATGCTTCGAAGGGCATGGTACAGTGGGCGAGAGAGAATGCTGCAGCGTCCGGCCTCGAAGAGCGTCCCGTACGCTGGCTCGTAGACGACTGCGTGAAGTTCGTACAGCGCGAAACACGGCGCGGCAACCACTACGACGGCATTATCATGGATCCTCCCTCTTACGGACGCGGCCCGGGCGGCGAAGTGTGGAAGCTTGAAGAGCAGCTGCACGGTCTCATTGAGATGTGCATCCCGATCCTCACGGAAGATCCGCTCTTCTTTATTCTGAATTCTTATACGACGGGTCTTTCTCCGTCCGTTATGGCATATCTGCTCGGTGTGCTCTTAAAGCCGCAGTTCGGCGGTTATGTTTCTGCGGATGAGATCGGTCTGCCGGTCACTGCGACAGGACTCACGCTGCCATGCGGCAGTACGGCGATCTGGTCGAGCGAGCCGGTTTGATCATTAAGCTTTTCGAAAAGGAAAGGTTGTTTTTATGAGTTTTATTGAATGCAGAAATCTGCGTTTTTCCTACGGGGAAGAAACGGGAGAGGTACTGCACGGCATTGATCTGGATATAGAAAAAGGCGAGTTTATCGCTTTGCTCGGTCATAACGGCTGCGGTAAATCCACAATGGCAAAGCTTTTTAATGGCATGCTGATTCCGAATTCCGGCGTTGTGAAAGTAGACGGTATCGACACCGGAATTGAAGAGCGCCAGTTTGATGTGCGCCGCAGAGTCGGTCTTGTACAGCAGAATCCGGACAATCAGATGGTTGCCGGTATCGTAGAGGAAGATGTAGCCTTCGGTCCGGAAAATCTCGGCATTGAACCCGAAGAGATCCGCCGCCGTGTGGATAATGCACTGAAAGCTGTCGGCATGTACGAGTACCGTGAGCATGCGCCGCATAAGCTCTCGGGCGGTCAGAAGCAGAGGGTTGCGATCGCCGGTGTTATCGCGATGGAAACGGACTGCATCGTTCTCGATGAACCGACCGCTATGCTTGATCCGCGCGGCCGTCAGGAAGTTATGGACACCATCACGTACTTAAATCGTGAAAAGGGAATCACGATCATTTTGATTACGCATTACATGGACGAAGCAGTCCGTGCAGACCGTGTAGTCGTTATGGATGGCGGAGAGATCCTTACAGACGGTGACCCGAGAACGGTTTTCTCGCAGGTGGAGCTTTTGAAACGGCACCATCTCGATGTACCGCAGGCAACGGAGCTTGTTTATCGCTTAAATGCGGCAGGATGTTCTATTCCCGGTATGCCGCTCGATGAAGCGGAGTGTCTTGAGGCACTTAAGACGTATATCGGGCTCGAAACTCAGAATGTTTAAATCCTTTTATTGATCTTCCGGGCGGAGGCAGGATCTTTAAGACCTGCACTTTGCGGAAAGGAACAGGGTTATTATAAATGGCAATTTTGGAAACGAAAAATTTATCCTACATCTACGGTGTCGGTACGCCTTTTCAGAAGACAGCGGTGGATTCCGTATCTATTTCTATCGAAAAAGGCGAGTTTGTCGGTGTCATCGGTCACACGGGCAGCGGTAAATCGACACTCATCCAGATGCTCAACGGTCTGATCCGCCCCACTTCGGGACAGGTTCTGCTGAATGGGCAGGATATATGGGAAAAGCCGAAGGAGATTCGCCGCGTGCGTTTTCAGGTGGGTATGGTATTCCAGTATCCGGAATATCAGCTTTTTGAAGAAACCGTGCTCAAGGACATCATGTTCGGTCCGAAAAATATGGGACTTTCCGATGAGGAGGCCATGGAACGCGCAAAGGAAGCGGCACGTTTTACGGACTTAAAGCCTGAGCTGCTCGAAAAATCTCCGTTTGAGCTTTCCGGCGGCGAAAAACGCCGTGCGGCGATTGCCGGTGTCATCGCGATGGACCCGGAGATACTGATTTTGGACGAGCCGGCTGCCGGTCTCGACCCGAAAGGCCGCGACGTGATCTTAGCACAGATCGCGCAGTATCACGAACATAGAAAAAATACCGTGCTGCTGGTTTCTCACAGCATGGAGGATATCGGACGTACGGCGGACCGTGTACTCGTTATGAATGGCGGTCATGCCGAAATGCTTGAAGAAACACGTAAAGTGTTCTCTAAAGGCGAAGTGCTTGAGCCCATGGGGCTTCGTCTGCCGCAGATCACCTCGATCATGCGCGAACTGCGCGGCATGGGGCTTCCGGTCAGCGAGACCGTACTGAATGTGGATGAAGCGCTCAGAGAATTGCTTCCGCTTTTGGCACAGAAAAACAGGGAGGTGCTGACAAAATGATTTCGGATATCACTATGGGTCAGTTTTTCCCCGGTAAGTCGGTCATGCACCGTATGGATCCGCGCGTAAAGCTTTGTCTTACCGTGTTTTTCATTGTCATGATCTTCTGTGCAAAGAATTTTGTTACAATGGTACTTACGATCGCGATGTGTCTTGCGGCGATCGCTCTGTCGAAGGTACCGA
>JAZNMV010000230.1:0-6294 GCA_045579885.1 Acutalibacteraceae bacterium
GGTCACGCCTTCCCTTAAAAGCCACGGGATATCCGGCAGAGGCCGTTTATTTGAAGTTAAGCAGCGCGTTAGAGATGTTAACGCCGCTCGGCAGCGAAAATCACCTGGATATAAGCTGACCGGTTCATCTCACTTCCATTCCGAGCTGCAAAAAGATCCAACGTTAGCAGTAGATTTTCTCATTGCACCGCCGCGAATGGCCCTCTACATGGAATACAGCACGCGAATCTATCAGGTATATATGAAATATGTTTCGCCGGAAGATATCATTGTTTACTCGATCGATGAGGTCTTTATGGACGTTACAAATTACTTGGGTATTTACGGTCTCTCTCCGCGCGATCTTGCCATGAAGATCATTCTCGATGTACTGAACACAACCGGAATCACTGCTACAGCCGGAATCGGTACGAACCTCTATCTCGCAAAAGTTGCCATGGATATCGTTGCTAAACATATCCCTGCAGACAAGAACGGTGTCCGTATTGCCGAACTTGACGAGATGACCTACCGCAAAACATTATGGTCGCACCGTCCTCTCACCGATTTTTGGCGCGTTGGCAAAGGTTACGCAAAAAAGCTCGAACAGTACGGTTTCTATACCATGGGTGACATCGCACGCGGCTCCATCGAAAACGAAGATTTCCTCTATAAACTCTTCGGCAAAAACACGGAACTCCTTATCGATCATGCCTGGGGATGGGAACCTTGTACCGTAGAGGCGATCAAAGCATATAAGCCCAGTACAAACAGTATCGGCGCCGGGCAGGTCTTGCAGCATCCGTACGAAACACATAAAGCAAAAATCGTTTTACTTGAAATGGCCGATGCTCTTTCTTTGGATCTCGTAGATAAGAAGCTTGTGACAGATCAAATCGTTGTCACAATAGGCTATGATATCGAGAATCTCTCCGACCCCGAACGAAAAAAGAATTACCACGGTCCCACGGTCACCGATCCGTACGGTCGGCTTATCCCGAAACACGCACACGGCACAACGCATTTAGGTGAATATTCATCTTCAAGCAAAAGGATTTTTTCCGCGGTTTCCGAGCTGTACGACAAGATCATCGACCCTTCGCTCACTGTCCGCAGACTGAATATTACTGCCGAACGCGTTATAGACGAAACTTCGGCACAGCTGAAAGATACCTCCCCCGAACAGCTGGATCTCTTCACCAACTATGCATTGGTCGAAAAACAAACCAAAGAGGAAAATGCCAAATTGGCACGTGAGAAGAAAATGCAGCAAGCTATGCTGGAAATAAAAAAGAAGTTCGGCAAAAATGCCATCTTAAAAGGTATAAGTCTTGAAGAAGGTGCTACCGCAAAAGACAGAAACTCTCAAATCGGTGGACACAAAGCATAATTTATCAAGGAGTTGATTTCATGAAAAACACTAAGATCTGTCCCAAATGCAATTCAACAAACATCGTCAGATTCGACGGTTACTCCGGACCGTACGGTACAGGAAATAATATTATGACAGGTGCTACCATTTTTTCTGGTGTAAATGTAAACCGATACATCTGCTGTACCTGTGGATTTACCGAGGAGTGGATCGACACACAGGACTTAAAAAAAATCGTCAACAGCAAAAAGGCAAAGCACGGCTGAGAAGGAATCACCCTATGACCGATAATGAGAAAAAATACGCAGATATCATCGATCTTCCGCATCACGTTTCAAAAAAACGCCAGCAAATGTCTATGGCGGTCCGAGCCGCACAGTTTTCACCCTTTGCGGCACTTACAGGCCATGATGCAGCTATTCAGGAAACAGCTCGATTGACTGATGCGCAGATAACCTTCGATGAAGACTCTCTCGCTGATTTGAACTTAAAAATTCAAATTCTTTTAGAAAACGAAGATAGGGATCCGGACGTTTCAATCACCTATTTTGAACCTGATCCTCTCAAAAGCGGCGGAGCTTATATTACCGTTTCCGGTACAATAAAAAAAATCGACATTGAAAACAGAACGATCATTCTTCGGGAAGGGCACGCTGTTTCTATTGACCTGATCGCAAATATAGAAAGTGATATTTTTCCGTCACTGGATTAAATCCGACTAATTACAATACTAAAAAAGCGATATTCCTTTGGACTCGGAATATCGCTTTTGCTATTTCTTTACTTATTCGGCAAACTGCGAAGATATTTGCCGCCGTTTTCTTTGAGCCACAAATAACATTCGTCATAATCAGGAAAAGTATTTCTTACTTCATTATAGAAAGCTGCAGAATGATTCATATGCTTTCTGTGGCATAATTCATGAACAACAACGCTGTCGATAATTTTATCCGGAAACAGCATCAAAAGACAGTTGAAATTCAGATTTCCTTTTCCGGAGCAACTGCCCCACCGCGTTCTTTGACAGCGTATCGTTATTTTCCCGTACTCTACACCGATCCTCTCAGCATAGAATTTCACTTTTTCGGGAATAACAAGTTTTGCCTTTTCGGTTAAAACATGAATTTCGCTTTCGGAAATCGTAATCGCCTGTTTTAAGTTTTGCTGACGCTCCTGCACGATTTGCTGATGTTTCCTGATCCATTCACGCTTTCGTTCCAGCAGCTTTTGAATCTCGGGATCTGTCATTTGAATCGGTGCTCTGACAAGTATCTCATTTGGTCTAATTTCAATCGAAACCGTTTTACGTCTGCTTCGAATTATCTTTAATTTCCATGCATATGCCGCTTGGAACACCAGACATTCTCCTTTTATGACTACATAAAATAAAAAACCTTGAAAACATAATGTTCTCAAGGTTTTGGTGGAGACGGTCGGGATCGAACCGATGACCTCTTGAATGCCATTCAAGCGCTCTCCCAGCTGAGCTACGCCCCCGTTGAATACTCAAAGAGTATAGCACGGACAACCGAAAAAAGCAAGAGTTTTTTTGGAAATTTTCATTATACAACCTAAAGAAACTTATCTTATTTGTTCCCGTTTTCAAATGCTTCCATTCATGATATACTTGTATAAACAAAATATACATACCCTATCTTTGAGAGGAGTTTACTCTATATGGTTAAGGATAAATCTTTATTATTGATCAAAAAAGCAGATGTTTATTCTCCGGCTTATCTCGGTCAAAAAGATATCTTACTCTGTGGAAAACAAATCCTTGCTATTGATTGCAAAATTGATGCTCCAAACCTTCCCTGCCGTGTGATCGATGCTGCGGGTAAATATCTTATCCCCGGTTTGATCGACCAGCATGTTCATGTTACAGGTGGCGGCGGTGAAGGTGGTTTCCATACCCGCACACCTGAAATTCAATTATCTGAACTGATCAACGGCGGCATCACAACTGTAGTCGGTCTGCTTGGTACCGATGGATCTACTCGCACGGTCGAAAATCTTTATGCAAAAACAATGGCACTGAATGAAGAAGGCATAACCGCATTTATGATGACCGGCGCCTACAACTATAACGGTCCGACAATTACCGGTGAACCTGACAGGGATATCGTATTTATCGAGAAAGTCCTTGGCGTAAAACTGGCACTTTCTGACCACCGCTCCTCAAATATTACCACACGGGATTTGATCTTGTTAGCGAGTAAGGCACGTATTGCCGGAATGCTAAGCGGTAAGCCGGGTATCGTCACCCTGCATATGGGAAGCGGAAAACGCGGCCTGCGGCCGGTATTTGAAGCTATAGAAACAAGCGATATTCCCGTCGGTATTTTTAGACCAACTCATGTAGGACGCTGCAATGATTTGAGAGAACAAGCTTTCGACCTCTTAAGGATCGGCGGCTATGCAGATTTTACATGTGATTCTCAAAAAGCAGGAGAAGCCGGTGAACATATTCTTGAAGCGATTAAGAGAGGTCTTTCTACTGTTCATATCACCGTCAGCTCCGATGGCCAAGGCAGCTGGTCCACGTATGATGAAGCAGGAAACCTGCTCCAAATCGGAGTATCCGGTGTAGAGAGCATGCTGTCTGAACTTCGCTATATGGTACAAAGGATGGAACTTCCTTTGGAGACTGCTCTGCCTTTCTTCACGACCAATGTTGCCAACGCACTGGGTCTTAATAACCGTAAAGGCGTGATCCTGGAACATGCGGATGCCGATTTGCTGCTCTTAAATAAAAATCTGGAACTCGATACCGTTATCGCTAAAGGAACAGTCCTCCTGGATTCCGGAAAGCTCCTGCGCAAAGGCACCTATGAAATCTAAACATATTCCATATCGCAAACACAAATACAAAAAGCCACCGGAAATATCGGTGGCTTTACTTTTTTATTTGGTGCTTGAAAAGCTCTCCACAGCTTTTCGGATATTAAAATCATTTTCGTTTAACAGCTTTTCTGCTGTTTGGATATCCACTCCTGTAATATCCGATACAATAGAGATCATACGCTTTTTCAGCTTAATATTTGACGGGCGCAGGTTGATCATCAGATTTTCATATACATAGCCAAGCTTAATCATAACCGATGTCGAAATCATGTTCAAGATCAGCTTCTGTGCTGTACCGGCCTTCATGCGTGTAGAGCCGGTAACAACCTCCGGTCCCGTATCCGGACTAATGGAAAGATCTGCACACTCCACAAGCTTGCAAACCGAATTGGATGTGATCGCAACCGTCAGCGCGCCGCACTCTTTCGCAAGTTCAAAAGCACCAAGCACATAAGCCGCACCGCCCGCAGCGGATATACCGACTACGCTGTCTGTATCACACAAATCAAATTTCTTCAGATCGCTATAACCGAATTCTGCGCTGTCCTCCGCACCTTCAACCGCGTTGCGAAGAGCGCCGTCGCCACCGGCTATAATGCCAATCACAAGATCTTTACTCACGCCAAACGTTGGCGGACACTCACTCGCATCCAGCACACCCAATCTGCCGGATGTGCCGCAGCCAACATAGAAAAGTCTGCCGCCTTTTTCCATACGCTCTGTTACAGCATCTACAACTGCTGCAATTTCCGCCTGAACCGTACCGACCGCCTGCACCGCATTCAGATTTTCCTGCTGTATAACCGCAAGCATTTCGGATGTTGACATTTTATCGATGTGCGTGGTATTCGGATTTCTCTTTTCGGTTTTCAGCATTACATTCCCTCCATCGCAAGACGAACTGCACCAATAACCGGTTCTACATCGGAAACGGAAAGGTCATAATATACGCCGCTTTTCTCTTCATTCAGGACAGCTTTCAGCATCGGAAGAATCTCCGGCTGACCTGCAACAGAACCAATCATTACAACAGGCGTCGGCCCCTCTTTCTGCATCTTACTCGCCGCTTCCGAAATCAGTTTCGAGACACAGCGAACATTATCTTTTACTATCAAAAAGGCATCTGTATCGCCTTTTCGCATTGCTTCAAAGACCACAGGACAAAATGACGCAACATATACTTTTCCGCCAGCATAGATATCGCTGAGCTTATCTATAATACGACCGTTTGCCTTTTCCTGAAGAAGCTTCAAAAGAGTTGTTTCAGGCTCATTCCGCTGCTCTGTATAAAGCGCATAACGCAGTGCGTCTCTGCCTATAGAGTAACCGTCACCACCGGCATCGATCAAATAGCCAAAACCGCCGGTTCTGATATAGTTTTGTGAGATTTTCGTAAAAGCTACGCAGCCGGTTCCCATAATAACCGCAACGCCGTCTTTTTCCCCTAATCCCGCAGCCACTGCATTCATTGCATCGCTATTGTTATTGGAAGCAGCAAATCCGAATGTACCAAAAAACGCTTGAAGCTTTTCTCTGTTGTCACCTGTGATCCCGCCCGCTATACCGGCATAAACGGAAACCTTCGAATAATCTATGCCTTCGCAAACTTCCTCTATGCCCTTTTTCAGAATTTCCTGTGCCTGTTCCATACCGATATCAATCGGATTACACCCCGGAAATAACGAATGCTTAATCGTAATACCATTGCTGTTACAAAGCATAAACGCGGTTTTTGTGCCGCCTCCGTCAATACCGAGATAGTACTCTATCTTTTTCTGTTTCATAAAACCACCGTATAACAAACGTAAAATTACATTTTGATTTCACGCGGCGCCGTATCTTCCTTTTCGAGCACTTCGGAACAATGCATATTGCCTCCAAAACCGCCGACTCTTATACGATCCTTAGCTGCATATTCCGGAGAGAAAGCCAAAAGCTTTATTCCCTTGTCCAATGTACAGCGATAGATCTTCTCCATATCATTCAGTTCCGGCTGTGACATATTGATACCGTACAGCTTCGGAAGTGCACACAAAATATCCATATAATGATCTCCGCGGCCGCAAAAATGAACCGCACCGCCATCGTAATGCTGAAGA
>JAZNMV010000231.1:0-10384 GCA_045579885.1 Acutalibacteraceae bacterium
GATTTCGGATTTCCTGCCTAGGAACTTTCCCTGAACCTGCTGATATGCGGTTGCAGTATCCATGATCCGTTCTCGGTTATTGTTTTTTGAATCCTGATACTGTCGCAGAACCTTCGGATAGGAAGACAATATCTCCGCTAACCGCCTATCCACACCGGGGATCTTAACGAGCAGATCCGCAGAAGCGTCCATAATATTGGAGAATCGGTCAAACCGATCCAGGAGCGCTGCTGCAACCGTGTCGGCGTTAATATTCGGATCCAATAATTGCAGCAACTGTGTCAGCATATCTCTGTCCGACATCTCTCCGGGTCTGTGAAACACTTCCGGAAGCTGCGGCTTATCCCGTCCGGCAGCCATTTATCATTCCCTCAATTCTTACATATACTTATCTATAAACTTACAGATCGAACCCCAGTACAGTTCAGGATCGCTCTCCGCACACTGACAGTGTCCCGCACCCGGGAATGTCACAAGTTCCTTTTCACAGTTCGCCGCGGCGAAGAGCTTGAATACCATAGGATACGGAACCACGTTATCCTGTTCCGCATGCATGAACAACACCGGAAGCTTACAGCGACGAATCTGCTCTACCGCACTTGCACGTGTAAAAGTGTATCCCGCACGGAAATGCGACAGCATCGATGCAACAGGGACAATCGGGAACGGAGGAAGTTTATATTTATTACGGATCATAAAATTCATTTCTTCCATAACATCCGTATACCCACAATCCTCTATTACAAGCTTTACATTCGGCGGTAATACTTCACCGGCAGTCATCATAACTGTAGCTGCACCCATAGATTCACCGAAAAGAATAATTTCGGCTTCTGCATCCCGCTTCAGAATCTCATAGATCCAGTCTACAATATCCCGGCGCTCCGGCCAGCCCATACCGATCATTTCACCGCTGCTGCCTCCGTGCGCACGGGCATCCGGCAAAAGAATGTTAAAGCCCATATCGAAAAAAGGCTTCGCGCGATGCCGCATTGCTCTGCCGCAGCACGTATAGCCGTGGCAAACGATCGCATAGCGGTGGCTTTCTCCATTCGGCAGAAACCATGCACTCAGGCACTTTCTATCGAGCGTACGGCGGCCCACACGTTTTGCATATTTCTTAAACCACACATCCAGTTCATTAGTCTCATCATCGGATAAACCGGAATCATTTGAAGGCTTACGCTTTAAAGCCGTATCGAGCATATAATTAGCTGCAGCAAGTACGCCTCCCGCAGCTAACGCAGTAGCAAACCAAAAACCCTTTTTACCCATATTACTCTCCCCTTTAATCGATCTCTCAGGGTATAACACAAAGATTTATATATAAATTTTAACATTTTGCCATTGATTTGTAAATACTTTTTCAGCAAAGTGACATACACAAAAAAGATGGCGCAGACCGATGGTCTGCGCCACTGAAATAAAATTCAATTAGAAATTACCGTTTGTAAGGTCTTCAACATAGAGAGACTTCGGGCCGGTGCTTACAGCAGCCTTCGGTGCTGCAGCGGGAGCAGCTGCCGGAGCAGCCTCTTCTGCCGGTGTCGGATTCTCACGCCAGTCGAAGAACTTGGAAGCAACAGCCGGGAACAGTGCGTAGGAGAGGACATCCTCTTCGGACTTTGCACGGTCGCCGAGCTCTGCTCTGTACTTCTCCATTTCGGGCTCGAGCAGGTCTGCCGGACGGCATGTGATAACTTCGTCATCACCGATGCACTTCTTGCGGACAGTCTCATCGACTTCGCCGAGAACCTGGCCATACTCACCGCGGAGCATACCCTTGCTTTCCTTGGTAACCATCTTGTAACGCTCGCCTACGAGAACGTTCATAACAGCCTGAGTACCAACGATCTGGCTGGTCGGAGTAACCAGCGGCGGGTAACCGAAGTCCTTACGTACACGCGGAACTTCTGCAAGCACATCATAGTACTTATCTTCTGCGTTAGCCTGCTTCAGCTGGGAGATCAGGTTGGAGAGCATGCCACCCGGAACCTGATACAGCAGAGTATTGGTATCAACCTTCAGAACCTTCGGGTTGATATCGAGCTTCTCAGCTACGCCACGGAAGTGAGCAGCAGCTTCGCTGAGCTTTTCGAGGTCGAGGCCTGTATCGCGGCTTGTGCCCTGCAGAGTAGCAACGAGAGACTCAGTTGCCGGCTGTGCAGTACCGTTAGCCAGCGGAGACAGTGCGCAGTCGACGATATCAACGCCGGCCTGTGCAGCCATGAGGTTTGTCATATCGCCCGTACCGGAGGTGTTGTGGGTGTGCAGGTGAATCGGAACACCAACATTAGCTTTCAGCTTCTTAACGAGGGAATATGCATCATACGGAAGCAGCAGGTTTGCCATATCCTTGATACAGATGGTATCTGCACCCATCTTCTCAAGCTGCATAGCAAGCTTTACAAAGTAGTCTTCGTTGTGAACCGGGCTCTGTGTGTAGCTGATAGCAGCTTCAGCAGTACCGCCGTATTCCTTAACGAACTTCATTGCAGCTTCCATGTTACGCGGGTCGTTCAGAGCGTCGAAAATACGAACAACGTTAATACCGTTTTCGATGGACTTCTTAACGAAGGATTCTACAACGTCATCAGCATAGTGCTTGTAGCCGAGGAGGTTCTGGCCGCGGAGAAGCATCTGCAGCGGAGTCTTCGGCATTCCTTTCTTGGGCGTACGAAGACGCTCCCACGGATCTTCATTCAGGAAGCGCATGCAAACGTCAAATGTTGCGCCGCCCCAGCATTCGAGAGACCAGTAACCCATGTTGTCGAGAATTTCGCAAGCCGGGAGCATGTCTTCGATGCGCATACGGGTAGCAGCCTGAGACTGATGCGCGTCACGCAGAATGGTATCCGTAATTCTAAGAGGATTCTTTGCCATATTTCAATACTTCCTTTCCAAAGCGTTATCAGCCGAACAGTGCGAGGAATACACCGGCTGCAACAGCAGAACCGATAACACCTGCTACGTTCGGACCCATTGCGTGCATCAGCAGGAAGTTGCGCGGATTTTCCTTCTGACCGACAGTCTGAGATACACGAGCTGCCATCGGAACAGCGGAAACACCGGCAGAGCCGATGAGCGGATTGATCTTTTCCTTGAGGAACAGGTTCATGACCTTTGCGAGCAGAACGCCGCCTGCGGTACCGAGACCGAATGCAACAACGCCCAGAACAATGATCTTGATTGTCTCGAGGTTGAGGAAGTTCTCAGCTGTTGCAGTAGCACCAACGGAGATGCCGAGGAAGATTGTAACGATGTTCATCAGTTCGTTCTGTGCAGTCTTATTCAGACGCTCTACAACACCGCTCTCACGGAACAGGTTACCGAGCATCAGGCAGCCTACGAGAGAAGCTGCGGACGGGAGCATAAAGGAAACGAAAATGGTAACAACGATCGGGAACAGGATTTTCTCGGTCTTGGTAACCTCGCGAAGAGTCTTCATCTGAATGATACGCTCCTGCTTGGTGGTGAGAGCCTACATGATCGGCGGCTGGATAACCGGAACGAGTGCCATGTAGGAATAAGCTGCAACAGCGATCGGGCCGAGGAGCTCCGGAGCCAGCTTGGATGTAACAAAAATTGCGGTCGGGCCGTCAGCGCCACCGATGATACCGATGGAAGCAGCTGCATTCGGAGCAAAGCCGAGCAGTGTAGCGCCAACATAAGTAGCGAAAATGCCGAGCTGAGCTGCAGCGCCGAGGAGCAGGCTCTTCGGGTTAGCGATCAGCGGAGCAAAATCCGTCATACAGCCAACACCCATGAAGATGAGGCAGGGATAAACACCCAGCTTAACGCCGAGATAGAGGATATCGATGAGACCTACAGCCTCTGTTGCACCGTTTGCAAGCGGAACACCGTTAGCAAACATATCCCAATGTACATGGCCTCCCTCAAAGAGTTCAGCATGGTACATACCTGCACCGGGCAGGTTTGTGAGAAGCATACCGAATGCGATCGGCAGAAGGAGCATCGGCTCGAACTTCTTGACGATTGCAAGATAAAGAAGAACACAGGAAACAGCCAGCATAACCAGCTTCAGCGGATTTTCCGCAACAAGATAAAAACCGGTGCTCTCCAGGAATTTTACAATAGCATCCATGGAAAATTACACTCCTTATTTTAGTATAGTCTGTGAACCGGATTTAATTAGCCGATAACGCAGAGGAGTGTGCCGCTTTCAACAGTTGCGCCCTTCTGAACAGCAACGCTTGTAACTGTACCGGCCTTCGGAGCCATGATCTCGTTTTCCATCTTCATAGCTTCGAGAATCATCAGAACCTGACCCTCAGCAACTGTATCGCCTACGTTTACGTTGACGGAAAGAATGTTGCCGGGCATCGGGCTTGTAACGGATTCGCCTGCGCCTGCCGGAGCTGCAACCGGAGCCGGAGCTGCTGCCGGAGCGGGTGCTGCGACCGGAGCCGGAGCTGCTGCAACCGGAGCTGCGCCGCCAACTACTTCTTCAACTGTTACTTCGTACATTGTGCCGTTAACATTGACATTATACTTTTTCATTTGAAACTTACCTCTCATCTGTTAAATTATACATTGTTGCTTTGTGCGGATCAGATCTTCTTGATCGAGTGGATACGGATGTGCGAAGGATCCGTGCCCATTTCTTCGGCGATTGCTACTGCGATCGCTGCGACGATCTGCTGTTTGTTTGCAGCCGGAGCTGCGACCGGAGCCGGTGCCGCTGCAGGTGCTGCCGCCACTGCGGGTGCTGCCTTCTTGGGTGCAGTCTTTTCCATGATCTTACCCATGATTGTAATGATTACGATCAGACAGACAAGAACCGCAAAAACTGTGCAAAGACCCATTGCAACTACCTGTAACATACTGACTTCCATGATTTGACCCCCTTTCAAAAGAGCGTTATAAAAACATAAAATTGAAACGGATGAAATTCATGATAAAATACATATTACCGCATTTTATCAGAATATGGTCTTATATTACCATGAATTGATTTTTTTCGCAATGATTTTTAGAAAAAAGTTGGTTAAAACTTGGTTAAATATTCGTAACCAATCTCCCGGTTTATTTCTTTCAAAAAACAGTTGCAAATATTCGCAGGAAATAGTAAAATTTTCTTATATATATGAAATGAGGCGAAAATGTGTTTTCCAATAAAGCTCTGCGGAATCTCATCATTCCGCTGATCATAGAGCAGCTTTTGGGTGTCACCATCGGTGTTGCCGATACCGTTATGGTCTCCTCCTGCGGCGAGGCTGCCGTCTCAGGTATATCTCTCGTCGACTCTATAAACTTTCTGCTCATAATGGTCTTCTCTTCCCTTGCGACCGGCGGTGCCGTCATCTGTTCGCAGTATATCGGCCGCGGCGACAAAAACAATGCCAATTTGGCTGCTAAGCAGCTTTTCTACTCTATTTTGATCATGGCGCTGTTTATTGCAGCCCTTGCGATCACTCTTCGTACCACGGCTCTGCAACTGATTTTCGGCAGCATTGAAGCAGATGTTATGTACAATGCAAAAATCTACTTCCTGATTTCTGCTATCTCCTACCCGTTTCTTGGTGTTTATAATGCCGGCGCTGCACTGTTCCGCGCTATGGGCGATTCAAAAACCTCCATGTACATTTCCGTGTTGATGAATACGATCAATGTTGTCGGCAATGCGATCGGTATTTATGCCTTAAAGCTCGGCGTGACCGGTGCGGCTTCTGCAACATTGCTTTCCCGTGTTGTCGGTGCTGTTCTGATCACTATACTTCTGCTGAATAAGCATCGTGTGCTGTATTACGATAATCTCAAAAAACCGGAATTCAAGTTCTCTATCATTAAGAGTATTCTGCAGATCGGTGTTCCGAACGGTTTGGAAAACAGTATTTTCCAAATCGGTAAGATCCTTGTTTCCAGCATCGTCGCCGGTTTCGGTACGGTCGCAATTACCGCGAATGCCGTTGCAGGTAATCTTGCATCCATCCAGATCATCCCCGGTTCCGCGATCGGTATGGCAATGATCACAGTCGTCGGCCAGTGTGTCGGTGCTAAGAATTACGATGATGTTAAGAAGTACACAAAAAAGCTGATGATGCTGACCTTCATCGTAACATGGGTCATGACTGGCTTCATGCTTCTGTTCAGCGATCTCATTCTTTCCTTCTATGCACTTTCTCCGGAAACCAAAAAGCTTACTATGGAAGTGTTCACCGTACACGGTATCTGCGCCGTTGTTATTTGGCCGTTTGCCTTTACACTGCCTAACGCTCTTCGTGCAGCAAATGATGTACGCTTTACCATGTTGGTTTCCCTGTTCTCCATGTGGACTTTCCGCATTGCGTTCAGTTATGTCCTCGCGCTGTACTTTGATCTCGGCGTTGTCGGCATCTGGATTGCCATGTGTATCGACTGGCTCTGCCGTGCGGTCTTCTTTATCGTTCGATTTGCAAAAGGCAAATGGAAATCGATCAGCTATATTTAATTGAGAGGAGCAGTAAATTATGGATTTTGATGCTTTCACCGGTGGAATCGCTCCGGGCGGCCTGCGGTCAAAAAGTGATATCCGAATTCTCATCTGTTATATTCTGAAGAGTGTACAAGCTCCGCTTTCCGGCGAGGATATCATTCATATCCTGCAGGAAAAAGCTCTTGCAAACTACTTCGAAGCAAACGATGCACTTTCCGCACTCGAATCTCTCGGCAATATTCGCCGCGAAGAAGACGGAACCTATGTACTCGAGCCGCAGGGAGAGAGCATTGCAGACAGCCTTGATGTCCTCCTTCCCCTCTCTGTCCGCGATAAGGCAGTTTCCGCCGCACTGAACATGCTTGCAAGCGCTAAAGTAGAACGCGAGAACACCGTAACTACACAGCGCCTGGAAAACGGTTATAATGTAACCTGCCATATTTCCGGCGGTGACATGGAACTGATGAAGCTTTCTGTCTATGTTCCCGATTTATATCAGGCACGAGTCGTTAAGAAGAATTTCCACCGTGACCCGCAGCGTGTATATAATCTTCTCTTAGCTGCTCTGACCGGTGACGACGAACTGACCAAAGATATTCTCAATAAATAATAAAACAGGCAAAACCGTAAATTTGGTTTTGCCTGTTTTTTCAGCACATTTTTCGACAAACACCGACACACCGTATGGTGTATACTTGTTTCACTGTACCGTATATACTATATATCCATCCCACTTTATCCGAGTGAAACGTTTTCACACGTATATTCTATATCCTCTCCCCCATATTATAATAAATAAACATTATTGTAATAGTCTTATGATATAGGGGAATAGAGATGGATACCAAAGGATTGCTCGGTGCACGTCTGAGAAAATATCGTATTGAAAACGGATATTCGCAAAATCACATTGCAAATATCCTTGGTATCGAGCGTTCTACTTACACATATTACGAAGTCGGCAAAACAACACCGGTTGTTTTCGATCTAATGCGTTTGGCCGATTTGTACGGCACCAGCCTGGATGATCTGCTCGGTTTTCACGCCGACAGTTCCGATCCTCTCGCATTTGGTGAACCGCGCACACCGGAAAAAAATGTTTCCCATCGTAAAGATAAAGAGCGTTATCTCCTCGAATCCGTTCAGGATCTTTCCTCTGAGGAACGCCAGTTACTCGCTTATTACCGTTCCGCTACCTCTTCCGAACGCAAAGAGATGCTTGAATCTCTGCGTAATTCACGCCGTAAAGACCAGCGCCGTACGGTCTGATCTTTACTATATACGCGCTTGTAGCCCAGTTGGATAGAGCAACAGACTCCGACTCTGTAGGCCGCTGGTTCGAATCCAGTCAGGCGCGCCAGAAAAAAGACAAGTTTCTAACGAAACTTGTCTTTTTTTCAATGAAACGTTCCCTATGGGAACACAATGTTGCTACGCTAATGATGTTGCTCCGTTAATAATGTGTTGCTTTGCCTCGTAAAGAAGCGAATCAACACATCATATTACGCAAAGCGCAATATATCACTTCGGCATCAACCGACACATCACTCAATATGTAAGAGTTTGAATTCATACGCAAAAATTCCGAAAGTTTCTTTACTTGTGGAGGTAATACAATGAGAAAGGTATTTATGTGCAGTTTGTGCCACAACGGAATACTCGGAGGTGCATTATATCTTGACCGCCAGTCCGTTACCTATATGTGCCAAAAAATTACGATCGACAAAAAATACAGAAAGTTAGTATTACCGTTGGATGAAATAAAAGAAGTATCATGGAAATGGGTTGTTTTTCCGATAGCAACATTTCATATGAATAACGGAGAGAAATATAAAATTCTTATTTTTAATAAATGTCGTTTTAAAAAATGTTTTCAAGAGTATTTCCAGGATAAGTAAAAAAAGCCATTCCAATTTAATATACCGAGTAGTTATACTACTTTTGATCAGCCTTTCGCATTAAAGAGTTTCAGAACTTTGACACACCCTTCGAATGTCAAAGTTCTCTTTTTTCAGTAAATTTATAATTCATTTCCATTATCCTCTTGACTTTAAACCAAGGTTCAGGCGTATACTTATAATGAGAAAAAGTAAAAATCGAACGCAACGCAATATCATTTTAATCTTGGAGGTATCCACATGAAAAAGATTCCCTACATTGAAGGCACAGGTAAAAACGCACAGCTTATCGTTGACGGCAAGCCGTTCCGTGCTTTGGGCGGTGAGATCCATAATTCCAGTGCATCCAGCTTGAAATACATGGAAGAAAAAGTCTGGCCGTCTATAAAACTTCTCGGTGCAAACTCCATTGTTGTGCCGGTCTACTGGGAATGTGTGGAACCGCAGAAAGGTGTTTACAACTTTGATCTTGTGGACGGAATCATCAATCAGGCTCGCCGTGAAAATTTCAAACTGACTCTTCTTTGGTTCGGTCTTTGGAAAAACGGTAATTCCACCTATGTTCCGGAGTGGGTCAAGCTCGATGAGCAGTACTATTATGTGAAGACCGCCAACGGCCGTTTGATCGAATGCATCTCCCCTCTCTGCAAAGAAGCAGTAGAAGCGGATGCAGCAGCATTCGCCGCTTTGATGGCACATCTTAAAGAGATCGACGGCGAAGAAAACACCGTTATCATGATACAGGTTGAAAATGAGATTGGTGTGCTTGGTTCATCCCGCGACTGCGGAGAAATTGCTAATGCTGAGATCACAAAGCAGGTTCCCACCGCAATTTCTGAGATTTTCGGCAAGACCGGCACCTGGAATGAAGTGTTCGGCCGCGATGCAGACGAATACTTTATGTGCTATCACTACGCAACTGCCATTGAAACAATTGCATCCAGAGGCAAAGCAGAATACCCGCTGCCGATGTATGTCAACAGCTGGCTCTACCAGTTCCCGCAGGAAGCCGGTAAGTATCCGAGCGGTGGTCCGGTCGCTGAGCGTTTCGATATCTGGCGTCCGCTCACACCGAGCATCGATCTCTATGCACCGGACATCTACGTCTCTCACTACAGAGATACTTGTGACCTATATGCACAGAACGGTAATCCGCTGTTTATTCCGGAAGTTCGTTCTTCTATCGATGCACTTCCGTTCCTGTACTATGCGATCGGCAAGCACAACGCCATCGGCTTTAATCCGTTCGGCTGCGAGGATATCTGCGCCTCCGCTGCATCCGGTCTTGATTCCGGCTTAATGAATGCTTTGAATATCGATATGGGTGCACTGACCACCGGTTCACATGTCGGCGCAGCACTGAGAAGAGGTTACGAGCGTATTCTCTCTATGGACGGGCTGATCCGCAAGGCGCATGAAGAAAATCGAATCTTCTCTTTCCTGCAGTATAATGATTCCGGTGCGGTCTTCGAAGTGGACAACTGGATCGTTACAGTTACATATGACGGAAGCTTCGTCTTCGGTTCCCCCTCTATACCAAAGAAGGAAGGAAACCCGGTTGCCGGTGGCTTTATCATTTACCTCGGAAACGGCGAATTCCTTTTCAGCGCTGTTTCTTGTACCATTACTGTGGCTTCCAAATCCTCCAGCGGCAAGACTACCTTCATCCTCCGCAAGGAAGAGGGCGAGTTTGAAAACGAAAAATGGATTCCCGGCCGTATCCTCAACGGTGACGAGCAGATGTTTATCCGTCTATCCATGGATACACCGATCCAGCGCGTTAAATATTTCGAAAGATAATTCTGTTCTGTCGGAAAGGAATTTGTTATGGAGAATAATCAAGAAGCAAAAATCGGTCTCACTGCTGAAGAGGTACAGGAAAACCGCGAAACCGAATTCGGTCTTTCCGGTTTGTTCCGCGGCGTAGGCGATGCCGAATGTGACCCGATCGCGTTGGCACACTCCAAGGAAGGTCTGCTTATGCAGGAGTACATGGGTGTTATGGGTCTCGGTGAAAATACGGAAGCATCCCGTGCATACTGGGCAAACT
>JAZNMV010000232.1:0-2594 GCA_045579885.1 Acutalibacteraceae bacterium
CCCCCGCCTGGCGGGGGAAATGTCGGCTTGCCGACAAAAGGGGGCCGTGCCCGGCGAGGGTACGGTCCGGAGCCCCTTTCGCGTATATTCAGATAAATATAGAGAAATAGAAGATTTCTCTATATTTTGCAAGATAGGAAATTTATTTTCTATCTTGCAATTAATTCTTTTTTCTGTATAATATGAGGTAATAGGAACTGTGTATAAGTATAGAAAATACAGTTACACAGGCACTCGAACCGGGCCCGGTTTCCGGTTCATGAGAGAGGAAACAGTTCCGCACTTTTCGCGGAGAAAGGATGTAAATCATGAGTATTGAGAAGATTCGCATTGGCATCATCGGTGTCGGCGGCATGGGCAGCGGACACGCAATGGGCATCCACAGCGGCACAGGCAACACGATTTGGAGCACACAGATCGACTACGTTCCGCCGTTCCCGGGTGAAATGACCTCCAACCTTCCGGATTTCCTGGAGCTCGCCGGTGTTTACGACATCAACCCCGCCCGTAACGAGTGGGCTAAGGACCACGGCATTTATGTTTTCGAGAGCAACGAAGCAATGATGGCAGACCCGAATGTCGACGCTATCCTCATCGCTACTCCGAACCACCTGCACAAGGAGCTCGCAATCGCAGCTATGCGCGCAGGCAAGCACGTTCTCTGCGAAAAGCCGGTTATGATGTCCAGCGAAGAACTCGTTGAAGTTATGGCAGTTTCCAAGGAAACAGGCAAGGTATTCTACCCGCGTCAGAACCGCGAGTGGGACGAAGACTTCCTCATGGTCAAGAAGATCTATGACGAAGGCCTCCTCGGCAACCTCTTCAACATTAAGTGCCGCATCATGGGCAGCCGCGGTATCCCGGGCGACTGGCGCGGTATCAAGGAATTCGGCGGCGGCATGATGCTCGACTGGGGCGTACATATCATCGACCGTATCGTTAAGATGGTTCCGGAGAAGATCACAAACCTCTTCTGCCACTTCACATATATCACCAATCCGGAATGCGACGACGGCTTCCAGCTGTACCTCACATTCGAGAGCGGCCTCACCGTTAACCTCGAAGTCGGCACATGCCACTTCGTAAACGAGCCGCTGTGGTGCGTATACGGCGATAAGGGTTCCGCAATGATCGAAGGCTGGGGCAAGGACTGCAAGATGGCTCGCCTCGTATCCTGGGACGACAAGGACGCTACTCCGATCATGGCCGGCGCAGGTCTCACAAAGACCATGGCTCCGCGTTCCGGCGGCAACTCCGTTGAAGAGTTCGATCTGCCGAGATTCGACTTCGACCGCAACACACTCTACAGAAACTTTGTTGAGGTTTGCCGCGGCCAGGCTGAGCAGATCGTTACTCAGGAGCACGCTCTCCGCGTTCTGCGCATCATGGAAGCTTGCTACGAGTCCAGCGAGACAGGCAAGGCTATTGCTTTTGAAGCATAAGCTTCAAAAGCAATATGTTGCATAAATGCAACATGATTCTGATTATACGCGAAAGGGGCTCCATGTCCGCCCCTTTCACACTATCCCTGCCGTGGAGCTGAACGGTTTTACGGCAGCATAATAAAATCTTGTATAAGGCTTTTGAGGGAGTACCGGAAACGGTGCTCCCTTTTTTATTTCACGGGCGGCAGATTGCCGCCCCTACGTATTCTCCGTAAGCTCGCGGCAACCTCGTAGGGGCGGATATCATCCGCCCGAAAAGCGAAGCGCATCCCCTGCCAAGGAGATAGATGCTCTACGGCAGCATATACACGAAGCTTAATCGCTGTAAATTAAGACCGGCACGGGAAACCGTGTCGGTTTTTTCATGTCACTTGTACCGATTTCAAAAAAGGCACGCTTGTGTAAACAATGCCGACAGAGACTGTGTCAGCGATATTCGCACTTTGTGCGAGTTATATCCTCCACGCACGCTGCATATGCTGATACCGGAAAGAGGAGCGTGTTATATATGAAAATCAAGAAAAACGATCTTTACGGGTACGGTATATCAGTCGCGATGGCGGAGCTTACGGGGCTTTTGGCGCAGCTTCTTTCCAATATGGACATGGGGTTTTATAAAACACTCGAGAGGCCGCCGCTTTTGCCGCCCGGCTGGCTCTTTCCCGTTGTATGGACGGTGCTTTATGCCTTAATGGGTATTGCGGCCTACCGGGTCTATAATTCGGAAGCCGAAAACCGAACCGGCGCACTCGTGCTCTACGGCGTGCAGCTTCTTGTGAATTTTCTCTGGCCCATCGTGTTCTTCCGGTTTCAAAACATCGGCGCGGCAATGGCGGTGCTCATTCTGCTCTTTGTTTTGGTCGTCCTCACCGCGGTGCAGTTTTATAAAGCCGACCGCCTTTCGGGGCTTCTCCTCATCCCCTATCTCCTCTGGCTCGCCTTCGCGCTGTATCTCAATATCGGGTTGTATTTCCTAAATCAATAAAAGCTCGTGCGCAGCACGAATATCGCTGTCCCGAAGGGACTATATCGCAAGACGAAGTCTTATATCGCTTTCGCGAAGCGAAAATATCGCAAAAAAGGGCGGATAACCTCCGCCCTTTTAATAACATATAAAATTTCACGTCGTCAGCTCAGCATATTCTCCTT
>JAZNMV010000233.1:0-28137 GCA_045579885.1 Acutalibacteraceae bacterium
TGCAAAAGAAATCATCAATGAAGAATTAACAAACGGACAAGGTCGTATCACTTTGCCTCCGATTGAGGTCTCTATATTAGAACTTAAAGATATCCCCTCCTACATATCATCCAATTTTCCTGAAAAGTATGAATATCGGAAAGCCTCGTCTATAAAGTACACCAACGTTTCCACTGAAACGACTTTTATGGGATTTCGACCGGACATAATTATTGGTTCTTCCTCTGGACAATACTTAATTGAAATTTACGTGACACATCATCCAAACCCGGATAATATAGAGATCGCAAAAAAGCATGGCATACCTATGCTTGAAATTCAATTAGATGCTTTTTATGCAACGGGAGCCAGCAGGGATGTGCTGCGTGATATCATTATTACCGGCACTTCATATAAGACATGGTTGGTTCGTCCGGATCAAAATAAGGCATTAGCGTGGGGGCGCAATTATCATCTGAACCAGCCAGAAATAAAGCGCTATTTGGCCGATCGAGAAAAAGAAAAGAGAAAATTAGAAAGAAAAAAGAAATCCGCTGCCCGACGTAAAGAATTATATAAGCCTCAAAATTACAAAGCTGCACTAAAGCAACTTCACAGAGTTGGAGCAAAACACTTCAAAGAGTTTTCATTCTATAAAGACACCAAGTCTGTCCCTTTCTTTGTGGATATTCCGATAGCCGGAGAAATGATTTTCAAATGTGACCGCCGAGTATGGCAAGGTGCAATCTTTGATAAATTCATATACAATCGAAAGCGCGACAACGATGGTCTATATCCCCAAAAGATATTCAGTTGGCTGAAAAAACATCAAAACCTCTTTGAAGTTGACTGGGAACTCGCTACTGGTAGCACTTTGTTAGAAGATGTTCTTAGAATTTATTTAAGTTATCTTGTGGTTCTTGGTTTTTTACGCTACGACTTCAGAACATTGAAAGATCAATATACGATACTCGCCGTCCATTCAATTGAGCCTCCATGCAATCTGTATTCCAAGGAATTTCAAAAGATGATAGCTTCACTATCAGAAGATGAACGGTACAGCCTCGATATCACTAATCTTATTCAATCGCGATATATCGCAGTCTACAACAAAATAGCTTCTGAGAAGTTCGACTTACCGAAAAAGCAACAATCTCCGACATCCACAAATATACAAAAACTCCGCCAAGCAGCTCCTAAAAATTCAATGCCAGAAGATGAATAATTGCTAATTTTCGAATAACATTTGTTTTCCAACTCGAGAGATGGATCGCTCTAACCCAATACTACATATTGATATCCATCAATCGCACAACGCACACGATACTATATATAGTATCGTGTGCGTTGATTTCTACAACAATATATGCTATAATCCTTATCAGAACATAACAAAGTTATTACATAGATTGGAAACCGTTATATCGTGTAAGGAGTCAGATGTATGTCTAAAGAAATCATTATCGAAAGCATATCCCAATATGTCGCTGAAGTTTGTCAGCTAAACGCTAATATCAATAAACTCTCTCAGTTTTGGCCACAGGAATTACTGTTTAGAGGTCAGTCTAATAAAAAATATGAACTACTGCCGAGTATCGCTCGCAATCGGCACTATCCAACAGAGTGCACTATCTTTAACGATGAGCGAAATTTGATAGAGATGGCCAAGTTTAAAATGCCTGATATCTTTCGCAACGATATGATGCCATTGGAACTACTTGCGTTGCTTCAACATCATGGCATCCCAACCCGATTGTTGGATGTGACCGAAAACGCCTTAGTAGCTCTGTATTTTGCCTGCTGCAGTAACATCGATACTGACGGTGAAGTAATTGTGTTTAAGCATCAGCATGAGAACGTAACCAACTATCCGATTGTAAACGCAATTGCCGACAGCTATCGGTTTGCTTCTCGAGGCACATGGACTCCTCTGTCTGATTTCTATGGTGATATTAAGAACCAGCCATATTGTCTCGAGCAAAAGCAGACTTTTGATGTATGCCATGCCGATGATGAAACTGGCGGAAAATGGGTCGATGAATGTTGCCGTAGTATTTTTTACATTTATGCGCCTATCCGAAGTTTACGTCAACAAGTACAGCAAGGACGGTACATTCTGTTTCCAAATCATATTGATTATGAAACATATCCAGATGGCGCTTTTGATTGGACTATTGATGCAATTTCTAAGGATCATGAGGATATTACAACTCGATTTATTATTCCGAAAGAAAGCAAGAAACAGATATTAGCGGATTTGCCTGTCTTTGGAGCTAGTGAAGCTTTCTTATTCTGTGACAATGTAGACACTGTCTGCAAGGGTATCGTAGACACCTTCAAAAGCCGATATCAACGCTAACAATGATATACCGAGTACAATTCGCATACGTAACAGGGTGGCTCATAAGAACTACCCTGTTACTCTTTACCTCACCAACCCCCCCAACACCCCATCCACATCCACCGGATCGATCCCTTTCCGCACAATCTTATTCCGAAACCAAATCATTGCAATGATCGCGAGTCGGCGCTCTGCCGGAGTCAGGCTGAGATGAACTTTCGTCTTCCTCATATGCAGATCAACTCCTCACGCACGACTTCTGCTGCTCTTTGTCGGACGGCGTTCATCTTTCTCACCCACGCCATAGCATCCGCTGCTTTCAGCATTTCTGTAATGCCCTCTTCTTCGGCGTACTGATTTACAAGCTGAAAGAAGAGGATTTCGGCTTCTTGTTCAACGTCTGCGAGGTGAGCGTGGAGCTTTCCGGTCGTGAGCAGATTGTAATAGAGCGTTTTGCGGTTCTGCTTCAAGTAGCCCTCTCTGCGCTGCGCCCACACGCCGGTGGGGCGTACATTTTCCTTCAGCACAGTAAGATTCGGCAAAGTATAATCACCCTGCTGTGTGTATGTACCGCCGATGGTTTCATAAACCGATTTCATATTAGTCCTCCTTACCCTAATTTGACTTTCATTACTACTCATGATAATATAAACTTTGGAAGTGCAAAAAATCCATCTGCGACACCTAAACGAGTCCGGATATAACGGCACTTTCAGGTATCACAGTTTCCCAAACGGCCCATATTTCCCTAGTAAGGAACTCTGTGATAACTAACCACCATTGATCGACTGGGACATATCGGCATTGAGCCGGGCAGGCCCTGATTGATGGTGGCTATTTATTTTTCTGTCGAATTTTCTCACACTCCACTTCGTCGCTCCATTTACTGATCGCCCAAAGCGTATCAACGTGCTTCTTTGTTTTGCGGATGATGGAGTTGTATGCTTCGGAGCTGAGCCAGTCGATGAGCCATATCTTCGGGATCATGTACTTGCCCGGTAGTTCCAATGCACGGAGTTTCTTCTCCCGGATCCAATCACCGACCGTACGGTAATTGTAGCCGGTGATCTCCACGATATCATGTATACTGAACACATCCGGTTTGTCCTTCAAAGCGCTTTCGTAATAGCACCGCACAACGTCCGGGTTTGGGTTCTTCGGCAGGATACGGATCTTATACGGCTTCGCACTTCCGCCGTATTTATACCACTTTTCGGGTGCAATGTACCGCTCGGGGTTTACCTCCCGGTCGATCATGAACGCGATGGCATCGCTCTTCTTGATCTTATAGCAGCGCGTTTTCTTCCCGGTATTGATATGCGGGATAAGGTTGAACTCCAAAAGAAACTGCGCGGTGCGTTTACTGATATGGCACACCCTACGCATATCTTCCTTGCTCATAAGGTCGGGGTACTTGTTAAGTTCTTTTTGGTTGTAAATCATATTGAAGCTCCTTTCTTTATGTGGTCCGAAAGGGACGCTTCCACCGCTAATTTGCCCTGAGTTCTTGCCTGAGTTCTTGCATTCGAGCAAGAACCGACGCAAGAAGCAGAAAATGGCAGGTTGATTTGATCTCTGCACCTTACCGGTCGCTTCAGGCCGATATGTCCGAAATGCCGCATTATGCCTGGTTATTTGCCTTAGGACAAAACGACCTGAGACCGCCAAAATTGAACCGTTATCCTTACTTTTCCTGTAAGACTCGAAGCCCATAAAAGAACACAGGGTTCGAATCCTTAACTCTCTCACCTCACTGCAATTACATTGGGACTTGCGACATTTTTCCGCATTGATTTTATCGGTATTTTGAAATATCATATTCATGTGAACTGTCTGTTTCAGCGTTCAAACTGAGGTCCGCCTAAGAGGCTCAAATTTGGAGAGGTAATACCATGATGTACAATGCCAAAGAATTGAAACTGAATATTCAGAATATGCAGTTTGATTATATTACATTCGGCAGCGGAACGAAGCCGTTGGTTATGATACAAGGGCTGAACACACGCGGCATAAAAGGTGCAGCCTTGTCCCTTGCCTATATGTACCGTATTTTTGCAAAGGAGTATAAAGTCTATCTGTTTGACAGAAGGCCGACCGTTCAGGAAGGTATCACCGTAAGAGATATGGCTTCGGATATTGCTATGGCTATGGATGCATTGGGCATCACCAAGGCCGATGTATTCGGCGTATCGCAAGGCGGAATGATTGCACAGTACCTCGCAATCGACAGGCCCGATTTAGTCAATAAACTGGTTCTCGCCGTAACCCTTTCCAAAAACAACGATACCGTAAAACAGGTTATTAACAGCTGGATCGAAATGGCAGAATCGGGAGCCATGAAGGAACTCACAGTAGATATGGCTGAAAAAATGTATTCCGATACCTATGTAAAAAAATACCGTCCGCTTATGCCGCTGCTGACGATTCTGCAAAAGCCAAAGGACGTGGAGCGGTTTGTTACCCTCGCTAAAGCCTGCCTTACATGCAGCACATACGAAATGCTCGATAAAATCAAATGCCCCGCGCTCGTTTTGGGCGGCAGACAGGATAAAATCGTTACCTGTGCGGCTTCCGAGGAAATTGCAGCGAAACTCGGATGCAAAATACACATGTATGAGAGCTTAGGACACGCTGCATATGAAGAAGCGAAAGACTTTAACCAAATTGTATATGATTTTTTGTTAAGCAGGTACAGTTCAAATTTATAACAGACCTCGACCGAATCGTTTGCAAAATCGCCGCAAGTTCATTAGGACTTACACCAACCCCCCCGACACTTCCACTATAAGGAAATATCAGGGGGATGATCTAAACAACACTTATCGGAATGCAGGCAGCTCATCGCGGGTAATGACCCTTTCGCTGTTATACAGCGCAGAGAGTGCTTCCGTATCGTTTTGATTGATGATATGGTCGGTGTGCCATGTCATAAACCACAGCCACGGTACAGCTTCGAACTCTTCCGCAGTCGGATTTGTGCCGCATTCGTGGAAACAGATAGGTTTATTTCCCGCAAAGGTAGTTAGCTTGTTGTAGAGCCTTTTCTGTGCGCCGCCGTTGTAGCTGTCGGCACCGATGATATCGCAGTATTCATCACCGGGGTACCATGCTTTATAACCGATGCCGTTGGTGGAGTATCCCAATACCCAAATGAGATTATTCAGCTCCCAATGGTTGGTGTAGCGATCGTACATCAACTGCCACAGCTTTTTAAAGTTCTCGCGTCCGTCCTTGCCCCACCAAAACCACTTGCCGTCGAACTCGTGGAACGGGCGCCACAGTACGGTAACGCCCTGCTCCTCCAGTTCTTTTAAAGCCGCAGCGGCTTTATCCATACCGGCAATAAAGGCTTCATGCTCCGGGGTACCTTCCGTAAGGACCTTTTCCCAGTCATTCACCTTTGTTTTCATGGCTTCATTCCATTCGCCGTTAAAGTCATAGCCTGTGTGCCAACAGATGGTAACGAGGCCGCCCTCGTTCCACCATTTTGCGGCACGCTCGTTTACGCCGGCAAAATCATCGTTCATGTAGTCCAGTCCGCGCATAGCGGGCAGCTTTCCGGTGTGTGCAAGAATGTGGTCCATCTCGTAATCCACGCTGCCCATCCAGGTAGATTCCTGCTGCGCACTGAGCGTCGCTGTACCGTAAGTCTCAACGAGATAGCGATAAACCGCCTTCGTTGTCTCGTTTGCATTTTGGTTGGAAAGAGTGGGTTCACCGGAAGCCGGTGCTTTTGCGGGAGTACTGCAGCCGGTCATAAGCAATGCCATGATACCGGAAAGAATACGGCAAAAGGATTTATTTTTCATAAAGGTACCTCTCAAAATCAGCTCATGTAAAGTTCATTCATAGCTTTATTCATCAGCAGCATATTGCTTTGATTTGATTATAGCACAGTCCTTGGTATTTACAAATCGTTTATCCTTTTTTCTGCAGACATGATATAATAAATACGGAAATAATAAGGAGGCATATGCTATGGAAAAATTCATTCCCTACGAGAAGCTTTCGAAAAAAGAAAAGCGCAAGCTGGATAATGCCCGCCGACAGACATGGGGCGCGTTGAATCCCACCACAAGAAAATCGGACAACATCAAAATCTACAACAGAAAAAGGACGCAGGACTGGAAGAAAGAATTCCACGATCCTGTGTCCTTTGATTTATGCCGTATTGTTTCCCGCACAATCGGTTGATTCCGACGAGATAACATAGTATAATTTATTTAAACACACGTACCTCCGCAGCGGAGATGCAATAGAAGTCAATTACAGGAACCGCATTGAGTTGTTAATCACGTGAAAACCGACAACCCCGAATTTGAAGTGGAGCATTAAAAAATGAAAATCTATGATATTTCTCAGGAAGTTTTCAGCTGTCAGGTGTATCCCAACGACCCGATACCGGAGAAAAAGACGCTTAAATCTATGGAAAAAGGCGAAGTATATAATTTGACTGCATTTCATATGTGTGCACACAACGGCACGCATATAGATGCACCGTTTCATTTTATTAAAGACGGAAAAACCGTGGATGAGCTATGCTTAGAGGCATTTGTGGGAATGGCTTATGTGGCAGAGCATCAAGGGATTGTCACCGGCGATGATGCTGCAGAAATCATTCAAAAAGCGAAAAAACAGAACCCGGAAACGGCAAAGAGAATCCTGATCAAGGGAGATGCCGAGGTATCATTAGAGGCGGCAAAGGTATTTGCATCTTCGGATACTTTACTTTTAGGAAATGAATCTCAGACAGTCGGGCCGCAAAATGCGCCGATGGCAGTGCATCTTGCGCTTTTAGGTGCCGGTGTTATTTTACTTGAAGGCATTCGTTTATCAGAAGTGCCTGAAGGTATTTATTTCTTAAGTGCTGCACCGCTGAATTTATCGGGTGCGGACGGTTCACCGTGCAGAGCCGTATTGGTAGATATCGAGAAATAAAGTCCCACTTATCAAACAAAAAGGTAAATTTCTATTAACATACAAACAGAAACCGATTGGAGGAGTAAATTATGGAATTCAACAAACTTATTGATGAACGCCGCAGCATCCGCGCTTATTCCGGTGCAGTGGAGCACGAGGTACTGGTGGAAATCCTGAAAAAAGCACAGCAGGCTCCGTCCTGGGCCAACACACAGGGCTACCGCTGCTATGTGGCTGAATCCCCCGAGAAGACAGCCGAAATTCGCGAGAAAGCTCTGCCGCCGTTCAACGCAGACCGCACCGTAAACGCAGCCTACATCGTGACAACATATCTTAGAGATACGGTCAGCTTCAGAGACGGCGAACCCATGAACGAGATCGGCAACGGCTGGGCCGCTTATGATCTTGGTCTGCACGATTCCTACCTTGTTCTTGCGGCTAAAGACGCAGGCTGCGATACCCTGATCATGGGCATTCGGGATTCCGATGCCTTAAGACAAATCCTTGATATTCCCGACACCGAAGAAGTTATGGCCGTCATTGCCATCGGCAAAGCGGCGCAGGAAGCCACCGCGCGTCCGCGCAAAGCTCTTGAAGAAGTAACAAAGTTCTTCTAAGAAAATCATATTCGCAAACAAAAAAGGACACAGAATCTGAAGCTGTAACTTCACGATCCTGTGTCCTCTTATTTTGCATAAGCTTATCCGGCAGCAAAATTATTCAATAAACATTCTGCCTGTATGCCATTCGGGATTGCCCTGCTCTCAAGAAATATTAACCGCTGTCTCCGTTCTTGTGCCATCCGCATTCATATGATAAAATACGATTAGTTAAACTTGAACCGGGTGAGGAGTTAATATGTGGACTTGTCCGAAATGCGGAAGAGAATTCAAAAAGACAAATCAGGGACATTATTGCGGGAAAGCCCCTGCGGACGTAAATGAATATATTGAGCTGCAGCCTTTTGAAACGCATAGTCATTTGAAGGAACTCAGAAGTATCATTCTGAATCGTGTTCCGGATGTCAAAGAACGAATCGCATGGAGTATGCCGTTCTTCGAAAAAGAGAAAAAGTCTGTTTCTTTTGCCGCTTTCAAAAAGCACATCAGCCTTTATGCAGACCTTGAAATTCTTGAAAGATACGAACCACAATTAAGCGGGTTTATTATTAAGAAAAATGCCATCTATCTTCCTTATAATGAACCGCTGCCAACAGAAGTGATCAAAGATATTGTTCTGCAATGTTTTGAAGTGAAATATGATTGAGACTGTAATTCTTGGTATAACATCATTCATCGGCACCAATATAGACGATATACTCCTAAATACATTATTCTTCTCCGAGGCAAAAACAAAGGCCGACCACAGAAACATTGTTATCGGCAAATACATAGGAATCGGAGTATTGATCCTGTTCAGCGTTCTCGGTGCATGCGGACTGCAATTTCTGCCGCAGCATTATATCGGTTACTTAGGTCTTCTGCCGATAGCTTTGGGCATTAAAGAAATTACCGCTGCCATCAAAGCCCAAAAAGCGAATAAAGCAACCGATACAACGGAGAAATCCTCAAATAAAATGCTGAATGCGGCACTCATCACTATGGCAAACGGTGCAGACAATATCGGTGTGTATGTTCCGCTATTCGCCGGTTTTGCGGTATGGCAAACTGTATTCACTGTTCTTCTCTTTTTGGTTCTGATCGCTGTCTGGTGCTTTCTCGGAAAAGTGCTTGCAAACCTCCCCGTTTTGCGTAATTTCCTTGCGAAATACAAAACTATAATTGTACCGGCGGTATATATCGTACTCGGCATATACCTCCTGATGAAAAACTTTCTGTAATTCATATTTTCCCAAACAAAAATCCGACCCGGAAGGCGTTCCTTGGGTCGGATTCATTATTTTATAGAATTGTGCGATATTCGGTTTGTTTACTCTGCCGCGCAATCTGCCTTATACAGCGCTGTCAGCTCGGCGATAAACTTTTCGCCGAAAAGTTTTCTGTCCTGTTCCAAAACTTCATCTGAATCGCGCCAAAGTTTAGGACGCGAGTGACAGTTGATCAGATTGGTTTCATACAAAACCCGGTCGGCCTCTTCCTTCGAGAGCGTATGCCGGCAGCATTTTTCAATAAGATTTATGTATGCACGGCAGCTGTCATATTCCGGTGTGCCGTATTCAAAATTTTCAAGTTCGGCAAACGGGCGCTTATACGGAACGTCCGACGCGACCGGAATGATTTCATCCCAGCCTTCGTGATAATAAGGACATTCGAAGGTGCCGAGCATCCAAAACAGAATATTCTCGGGCACCAGAGCAAAACCTGTGCGCTTACGGTTTCGTTCCAGACAAATTTCAAACGGCGTCACAAACAGCACACATTTCTTTACACATTGGAATTTTTCGAAATGCCTGAGAAAATCCATTCGGTAGCTCCGCTTAATGTGCGTAGCATCTACCACAACCGACTCCCCACGGCGCAGCGCTTCTTCGGTTTTCGCGTAGACCGTGTCGAAAACCTCGGTATTGATACGGTTCTGCTCCTCAGCAGAAACCTCCGCCAGCGATACTCCGTTCATGATCTTACAGCGTATCTCATCGGAAGATAATACCGTATACCCCGCAGCACGGTACTTCATGCTTTCGGTACTTTTTCCGCTCGCCGGGATTCCCACAAATACTACAAGCTCCATCAAAAGCTCCACCTTTCTTCCATAACAAAACCCGTATAATCTATTGCCGTTTTTACTTAATACAAGCAACCCCAACAGTATGTTATTATATCATCTTCTTCATAAAAGCGATACGCTGTTCCATGGCAGCCCGCGTGGTCGGAGCATGTACCGCAATGTCAAATCCGTGCATAGTTCCCACCGTCTCATTTAAAACCACGTCCACACCTGTGTTTCGCAGTAAATTGGCATACAGGATGCCATCGTCATGCAGACAATCGAATTCTGCAGTCTCGATGTAGGCCGGCGGCAAATTTTCGAAGTGCTCCGCTTCTACAGGAGAATACCAAATATAATTTGGATGCGTCTTATCCACCTTCGTCATAGGGCCGATTCGCTCGGATAAGGTAGAATTCCACATTGGTGTATCGGTAAAACGCTTTCCGGACTCACTGTTATTCCGGGCATCTAAAAACGGGTACGGGAGCATCTGAAAACGAAATCTTACAGGATGCTTCCGTTCGCGCGCCATCAGGCATACGCCGACAGAAAGCGTGGAACCCGCACTGTCGCCGCCAATACCTATGCGCTGCACGTCAATCCCCAACGCCTCTGCGCGGTCATATGTCCAGCACAAAGCCGAATAGCAATCCTCAAAGAATACGGGATGCGGGTGCTGCGGTGCTAAGCGATATAACGGGAATACCACCTTGCAGCCTACCTCTTTGGCATATCGCATCACGTTGCTGTAGTGATATCCTGCCGCTTCCAGTACAAATCCACCGCCGTGAAGATAGAGCAGGCAGGGCGATTTTTTCGGAAGGCCTTTCGGAGATATTACAAAGCAGGTGATCCGCCCGCCATCGAAACACGGTACTTCATGCGTGGTCACTTCCAGTTCCGGGTCCCGCCAAAGAGATTTCGGCGGTTTCATATGCGGCACAGACATTGCAAGGAATTTCTCGCTGATCGGCGGCGCAAACAGATTCCACGGGAAGAACTCTCTTTTTATGTTGTATTTTCTCATATCGTATTTCTCCTGCTGTTTTGAATCATTCATAAACGGTCTGCACAGCTGATCAGACATATCATTCGGCCTTCGGTCACAAGTGATAATTTAATTATATACCCAATGTCAAATCAAGTACAGTGTTTGATTATCTTTGTATCCGTTTTTACAGGCACGCTATCACACTGTAAGGAATAAAAAACGGTAAAGAGACACATACACACATGACAGAGCGGTTAAAAACAGAAACACACACCGCAAATCAGTGTTTACTTTCAGTAAATTCTATGCTATTCTATTGTATGTAGAAAAGGAGTTGAATGCGTTGAAACGTTTTAAATTATTGATGATCATGTTGAGCGGAATGTTGGTCTTAACTTCATGCGGCCTGCTGCCGGAAGAGGAGACCTTCCGCACGGCACCTGTGATCAAAACATATGAAAAGGAAGAGTTCAATCAGACTGTTGTCGTGCGTGGTGATATGGAACTGACAAATAAGATCACCTGCAACTTTGTTCCTATGCAGACTGAGAACCTGTCTTTTTCGGTTGGCGGCGAATTTTACGACGAAATATTTGTTTCGGAAGGTGACCGCGTAGAAAAAGGAGAACTGTTGGCTCAGCTCGATCTTTCCGGCGCTGAAGAAGCAATAGAAAACTGCACCCCGCAGATCAACAGGCTCGAAATGCAGATTACCGCACTGGAAGAAAACCGGGCATTGGAACTTGAAAGGCAAAAAATCCTTTTGAGCGACGGTTCGGAAGAAGCACTGAACGAAGCACTCGAAAGAACAAACAGACAGTTTGACGCACAGAAGCAGCCGCTTGAAGATCAGCTGACGGTTGCGCAGATTCAGCTGAGAGAGGCAAAAGCACTGCTCAGCGAGCGACAGATACGTGCCGGCTTCGACGGAACGGTAACATTTGTGCGTAGTGTCGAAGAAGAAGAACGGAACATAGCCGGTGACCGTGTTGTAACGGTTGCAGATACGAGCACCTCGCTCTTTAAAGCCGAAACCAAATATTGGGATTCTCTTAAGCCCGGCGACGAGTACATTATTACCGCCAACAAGAGAGAATATGAAGCAGTCGTAGTTTCCGAAGCCGAACTCGGTATTGAGGAAACTGAAAAACAGGAAGGCGAAATGGAATTTGTATATCTGAAGCTCAAGAAACCCGCTCTTGATCTCGACGTACAGACCTTCGGCTCGTTCAATCTGCTTCGTGACAGCCGAAAGAATGTACTGATGGTACCCGAGAGTGCGGTTTCGACCTCGAAAGGCCAATCGATCGTCTATTATCAGGACGAGGCCGGCCTTAAGGCCTACAAACAGGTAGAAATCGGCCTTGTTGCCGAAGGCATGGTGGAGATCGTTTCCGGTCTGACCGAAGGCGAACGCGTTATTGTGAAATAGGAGACGAAACAGAATGAGAAAGCAAATTAGATGGGCTGCGCTGCTCCTTACCGTGTTGATGCTCACAGGATGCGCGCAAAAAACCAAAAAAGAAGTCCCCGAGCTTTTGGAGCCGGTAGGCGTTCAGGCTACCGATACAACAGTAGCTTATGTCGGTGAGATTCACAGAACTGATTTTTACAGTGCTTCGATCAAGCCCTATGTGGAAGCGTTGTCGTTCAAAGTAAGCGGCCAGGTTATGGAAATCAACGGCTATCCCGGTATGCTGGTGGAAGAAGGCGACGTTCTGCTCGAGCTGGATCAGGTCAGTCTGAAAGAGCGCAGTAATCAGCTGCAGCAGGATATAAACTATACGCAGCAGGATGGCGCATACACCGATGAAATCGCTGCGCTGGATATTGAAATTCTTACGGTTGAACTTCGCCAACTCGAAAAGGAAGAAGCTGACCTGAAGGAAAAAGAAACAACCCTTAAAGAAGCTGAAACAACACTAAAAGAAAAGGAAACGACGCTGAAGGATAGTATTGCTGCTTTAAAAGAGAAGGAAGCGGCACTCGAGAAAAATATTGCTGCGCTGAAAGAAAAAGAAGCAGCCTTAAAGGAAAGTGCGTCCACACCGGAAGTAAGCGAACCTGCACCGGAGGAAAGCGAACCCGCACCGGAAGCGAGTGAACCCGCACCGGAAGCAAGTGAACCCGCGCCGGAGGAAAGTGAACCCGCACCGGAAGCAAGTGAGTCCACACCGGAGGAAAGCGAGCCCACACCCGAAGGAAGCGAGCCCACACCGCAGGAAAGTGAGCCCACACCGCAGGAAAGTGAGCTCGATTTGGTACAGAAAGAACTTTTATTGGCTGAAAAAGAACTCGCACTTGTAAAAAACGAGATCACGATTGCAGAAAAAGAGATTGAAATCGCAGCAACAGAGATCACACAGGCGGCTGAGGAGCTCGTAATGATCGCGAAAGAGATTCCGTTGGCCGAAAAAGCCGTTGCGCTCAAGAAAAATGAAATTGAGCAAACACAAACCCTCCACCAGCAGGAGAAATCGCTTCGTGCGCTGGATATTCAGGACAAACGTAAGCAGCAGGACAAGCTCGGTATATCGCTCAATGAAAATGTGATTCGCGCGCCTTTTTCCGGACGTATTATTTACGGTGATATATTGGTACCCGGTTCCTGGGTTCAGGCCGAGGATCCTGTTATTTTCCTTTCGGATGACAGTAAACTCTCCATCGTATGTCAGGATATTCCGGAGACCTACATTGAGAGAGCCGACCGTATTTTTGCACGTATCGGCGAAAAGGAATACGAACTCAAGCATATCCCCATTGACCCGGACGAGTATACAAAAATGATTCTCGCAGGCGAAAAAGTTGACACTAAATTTGAAATCGTTGCTACAGAAGCAGAACTCGCTGAACTGGAAGCCGGCCAATATGCCGCTATTTCCATATGGCGTGATTCTGTACCCGACGCGCTGTTGGTTCCGAGCAACGCTGTGCAGACAGATGCTGCCGGAAAATACGTTTACATAGAAGAGAACGGCACGCGTATAAAGCGCACAGTTAAAACCGGACTTATCACCGACAGCCTCACACAGATCACGGAAGGATTAAAGGAAGGAGATGTGGTTTATGTTAAAGAATAAGAAAATATGTCTGATTTCTTTCGCTCTGGCTGCACTCCTGTTTATGACCCCGGCTGTTTCGGCTTCCGAGCTGCAGGACGGTGCAAAACGTGAGCCGCAGGATCTTATTGATATAACTCAGATTCCCTCCGAAGACCTGGTATACAGTGAAACCGCTCAGGCTGAGTACGGAGATTTTGTAAACGAAATAAATGTGATGGCACACAAATATTATCCCATGACCTACAATGTTGCGTTTGACCAAACAGGGGCCAAATTCCTGGAATTCACGGTTAAAACTGGCGACAAGGTTAAAAAAGGTGATGTACTGGCACGTTTTACCGTAGACAAGCGTGAGGCGGAAATCACCAGGCTGAGCCTCGACCTGCAGAGAGCGCAGGAGCAGATGAACGCCGGTATCCGTGAGCGTGAAGAAAACATAGTCAAAACACGTACAGCACTTGAGGCAGCAGCCGACGAATACGAAAAAGAAATTCTGACACTTACGCTTAAAAAGTATGAAATTGAACTGCAGCAGTATAAGCATCGTCAGCAGTACAGTATCAACCAAAAGAGTAAAGCCTACAACGAAGAACATACACGCCGCACGACCGACGTACTGGTTTCACCTGCAGACGGTACTGTAACGGATTACGCCTTTAAAAGAGTAGATGAAGCTGTAATACCGGGTGAAACACTTGTAACCGTTAAGTCGGGTGAAAGCATGCTGCTTCTTGTACAGAATGCCGGGCTGCGCTATAATATGCCGATTCAGCTTCAGGTCGGCAGCAAGCCGAATGAAACATACCTGTCCGGCAGAGTCGTTGTAGCAGACGATGCGATCCCGCAGAATGAACGAAGCGGATTTGCACTCATTGAGCTCGATCCTTACGATAAAGAGAAGTATTCCGTACAGGAACCTTCGAAAATCATTGCAGAAGACCGATTGGATAACGTACTGCTTATTCCGAATAAAGCGGTAAGACAGGAAGCAGATAAGAAATATGTACTGAAATACACGGACGGTGTGGTGCAGAAGCGCTACATTTATCCGGTTATGAACAATTACCAGTACACCTACGTACTGGAAGGCGTCGAAGAAAGCGAGACGCTGATTTTGAATTAAGAGGAGGTGCACCGTATGTTTCGATTTGTCCTTCAAAAGATGATCAATAAAAAATGGATGGTGCTCGCTCTTCTGATCGGCAACATTCTGCTCATCAGCATTACAGGTGCTAACGCCATGTACGGCGCCGCCGTACTGCAGCGCGGATTGACGCAGAAGATGGCGGCACATCTCGAAACTTCGAATACATACCCCGGCCTTATCACGGTGGAGGCCACAACGAATTCCAGCAAAAAAAGGACCATGGAATCCGCGGAAAAAGTCCGCTCCATGCCAAAAGCTTTCGGTGTAGAAAAGTTAGAAAGCGTGGAGTATTACTATTTGAACCCGAGCCACGCCAAAGCCGATTTTGAGCGCAAAAGCGGTATGGTCAAGGAAGTTTCACTGGGTTATATGAAAAATCTCGAAGATCATATTGAGATCGTAGCTGGCAAAATGTATTCCGATGCGCCGACTGAAGAGGGCTTTGTAGAAGTTATCGTCAGTGAAAAAGGCATAACAGGTATGAAACTGACGCTGAACGAGACGTTCACCATGCAGACACTTGAACGTGAAGACGGAACGCCGCTTCGAATCAAGGTGGTCGGTGTATTCCGCAACAAGTCGGACGGAGACCCCTATTGGGTAACTCCCCCGAACACAATGAAGCGCGAATGCCTGATGTCCGGCGAAATTTTCTCGAAACTGTTCTTTACGGATGATTACAATGATTCCGTACTGAGAGCCAATTTCCATATGCTGCTCGACTATACGCAGATGCGCGGCGACCAAGCGATACATTACGCGGAAACTTCCGCCGCATACAGAGAATATTTTCAAAAGATCAATGGGCAGAGCTACAGAGACTACTTCTCCTCGATCATGTCGGACTTCCAGCAGACGACCAAAAAGGTAAACACTACGCTTTGGGTATTGCAGGTTCCGATCTTCACATTGCTCGGTGCATTTATCTTCATGGTGTCGCGTCAGATGCTGGAGATGGAACAGAACGAGATCGCGGTACTAAAAAGCCGCGGTGCATCCCGTTTGCAGATCATCACGACCTATCTGCTGCAGAGCACCGTGCTGGCACTGCTTAGTTTGATCATCGGTATACCGTTTGGCGCGTACATGGTGCAGGTGCTTGGTTCTGCGAATGCCTTTATGGAATTTGTTAAGAGAACCGCTCTGCAAATCAAATTTGACGGTCGCGTGCTGCTCTTCTGCGGCATTGCAGCCGTGTTCTCGGTGGCAGCCATGGTTCTGCCGGTGCTGAAGCACTCCAATGTCACTATTGTAAGCCACAAGCAGAAAAAAGGCAGAAAAAGCGATGCGCCGCTGTGGCAGCGTATCTTTTTGGATGTTGCTGTACTGGCAGCTTCTCTGTATCTGCTCTATAACTATAACGGGCAGAAAGAACAGCTCACACAGCGTGTTGCGGAAGGTGCCTCGCTCGATCCGCTGCTGTTTATCAGTTCGTCCGTATTTATGATCGGTGCAGGTCTCTTCGCACTGCGTATTTTGCCGGTGATCACCTTCCTTCTGTACCGTATATTCAAAAAACTGTGGAGTCCGGCGCCGTATGCGGCATTCCTGCAGGTTATCCGTACACGCTACAGACAGAGCTTTATTATGGTCTTCCTGATTCTGACGATCGCGCTGGGTGTATTCAACGCGCAGGCAGCGAGAACGATCAACACAAACGAGGAAGAAGACATTCGCTATTCCACCGGCGCAGATATTGTGCTGAAGGAAAGATGGGCCGAAGCCATTCCTGAAGAGGATCCCTTTGCCGATCCGGTCCCGATCGAACCGGATTTCACGAGATATCAAATGCTCGAAGGTGCGGAATCCGTAACACAGGTACTGCTTGAGAAAAAATGCCGCATGACAGCCACCGGTGTTACGCTGAAGGAAGTGCAGATCATGGGCATTCACACAAAAGAGTTCGGCGAAACCGCATGGTTTAAGGATGATCTCTTCAAGAGCCATTTCTACGACTATCTGAATGCCATGTCAACAAATGCCCACGCCGTATTGGTTTCGCGTAATTTGGAAACAAATTACAATATGAAACTGGGTGACAAGATTACCTTCCATAACAATAACGGAGATTCCGAACAGGGTATTATCTACGGTTTTGTAGATTATTGGCCGGGTTATCAGCCAATCTCTTACGGAGAAGTACCGGGTGCCGGCCCATACACACAGACGGAGAATTATCTGGTTGTCGCAAACCTCAACCAGCTGCAGGCCAGTTGGGGTGTACAACCGTATGAGGTATGGATCAAAGCCAAGGATTCCACCCAGTTCATCTACGATTTCGCTGAAGAAAACAAGCTGTATTTTATAAAGTTTAAAGACGCCGCCGCCGATCTCGTAGCCATGAAAAACGATCCGGTGTTCCAGGGAACAAACGGTATTCTCACCGTTGGATTTTTCGTTGTGCTGATGCTTTGTACTGTGGGCTTCCTGATTTACTGGATCCTGTCCATTAGATCCCGCTCACTGCAGTTCGGTATTTATCGTGCGATGGGTATGTCGATGCGCGAGATCATCACCATGCTGATCGTTGAGCAGATATTTATATCTGGCACATCGCTTGCGACCGGCGCACTGGTTGGCTGGCTCACTTCGAAACTCTATATGCCGCTCATTCAGATTGCTTACGCCGCCTACGACAACGCTCTGCCGCTCAGGGTGATCAACGAGCCGATCGATATGATCCGTTTGGCTGTGATCGTGGGCGCGATGATCCTGATCTGTATGCTGATCTTGGGCTGGCTGATCTCGAAGATGAAGATCGCGCAGGCACTTAAACTGGGAGAGGATTGATCCTATGGAATACATGATTAAAACCGAAGGCGTCAGCCGCTGCTTTAAAACAAGCGGCGGGGATTTCTGGGCGCTGAAGGATATTAACATAGAAGTGCCCAAAGGGGCGCTGACCATCCTCAAAGGACGCTCCGGCTCGGGTAAGACGACACTGCTCAACATTTTAGGCGCACTGGACCCGCCGACCGAGGGCAATGTTCTCTTTGAAGATGTGAATATTGTGCAGATGAATGAAGCCGAGCGCTCCAGACTGCGCAGAATGCAGATCGGCTTTGTTTTCCAGTCTGTTGCACTGCTTCCGATGATGACAGCATTTGAAAACGTGGAATACGCGCTGCGTCTGACGAACTACAAGGGAGACCGCACGGCACGTGCGATGGAATGCCTTAAGCTTGTAGGCCTCGCACAGCGAATGAGCCATATGCCGCAGGAGCTTTCCGGCGGTGAGCAGCAAAGAGTTGCCATTGCCCGTGCTATCGCACACAAGCCCAAGGTTATCTTCGCGGATGAACCGACCGGCGCACTGGATACGACGACGGGTCTTCAGGTCGTCAAGATTTTCAAGGAGCTGACCGAAAAGGAAGGCGTTACCATTGTAATGACCACACACGATACCGGACTGATGGAAATCGGCGATATGGTATATGAGCTCGAGGATGGGGAGGTTGTCCATGGAGAATGAAATGATAAACCGACCGATGATCGAATGTGATAATCTCGTAAAGATTTATAAAACCAAGGATACCGAAGTGCTTGCACTGCAGGGTCTGGATATTCGCATTGATCAGGGCGAACTGATGGCCATTATCGGCAACTCCGGCTCGGGCAAATCCACCTTTCTGAACATGATCGGCGGTCTTGACCGTCCTTCTGCAGGAAAACTGATCGTAGACGGCAAGGATCTGTTCAAGCTGAACGAGCAGGAGCTCGTGGAATACAAACGCAGAACTGTCGGCTTTGTTTGGCAGAACAATGCTCGAAATCTTCTTCCCTATCTGACAGCCTGGCAGAATGTACAGATGCCCATGCTTTTCGAAACCGGAGCGAAGAAGAAAGAGCGTGCTCTGGAGCTTCTTGAAATGGTAGGTCTAAGCCACAGAAAGAATAACCGGCTCAGCCAGCTCTCCGGCGGTGAACAGCAGCGCATTGCCATTGCGATCGCTTTGGCTAACAACCCCAAGGTTCTGCTGGCGGATGAACCGACCGGTGCCGTTGATGCCAAGACCGGCGCATATATCCTTGATATGTTCCGGGACATCAACCGAAATACCGGTCTGACAATCGTTATCGTTACGCACGACCGACAGCTCACCAAAAAGGTCAATCGTGTTGTTTCCATTCGCGACGGCAAGATCAGCTCCGAGCGTCTGATGAAACAGAGCTATCGCGACCGCCTGACAGACATCTCCACATTCACCGAGGAGCATGAGGTTCAGGACGAATTTGCTGTTCTGGACCGTGCAGGCCGTTTGCAGATCCCGCGCGAAATGCTCGAAAAAATGCAGATCAACGGCAACAAGGTACGCATAGAACTGGTAGACGGACGGATCATCATTGAAAATCCGGAAGTTGAACACATTCAGGATATGTAAGCCTAAAACGCAAAACCAAATAAATCACAGTAAAAAATCCCTCTGTCCCGAATGAGACAGAGGGATTTTTATATTTATTCATTCCAATTCCTTTACATACAGTCTATCCGTACCGCCGCCGTAATTGACGATATCTTTAACATAACTATACCCGTACTTCTCGTACAGACCAATATGCTCGGAAGGGATATAGGTTTTCCTGAATCCAAGTGATTTTGCATGTTCATTTGCAAAATCGATCAGCTTTGCACTGATTCTCTGCCCCCTATATTCTTCCGTCACAAACACAGAAGATACCCACGGAAAAATCTCCGGCAGCGGGTAGTAATCTTCTTTCGCAAGGGATGCCATACCGACTATTTTTCCGTCGATCATGGCAACAAACATTGTATCCCAACCGGTAAACTCCCAATTTCTAAGCACACGCAGCGTATGTTCCTTGACCTCTTCCCAAGAGAAGTTCGCAACAAAATCGATCAGTTTCTCGACAAGTTCGGTATCCTTATCCACTTTCTTTATTTCAATCATATGCATTGTATTTTCACTCATCTCTAACACTCCTGTATACTCTTATCGGTTTCATTATAACACAGCAAACCGAAATGAACAGAGGCAATTCTTCTTTTGCTTATCTCAAAGTATGTAAATCTCCTCCTGCCTAGAATAATCTCTTGCTTTTCTCAACCGGCAGGTGCATAATTTTACTTGGAAAGAGCAAAATTCGCAGGAGGTTTCTTATGCGAACAAAAAAGGTGATCGTGCTGCCGTATGACAGCACGTGGAAATCGGATTTTGAAAAAATCAAAAGTGAAATAGAAAGTGCACTCGGTAAGCTGGCTGTCCGTATTGAGCACGTCGGCAGCACATCGGTCGAAGGTATGTCCGCAAAGCCCTGCATCGATATTGATGTGGTCATTGAGGATTACACCGTATTCGATGCAGTCGTTCAGAAACTGCAGTCAATTGGCTACACGCATGAGGGTGACCTCGGTATTCCCGACAGGCACGCTTTCAAATATACGGATAAGCCGCATTTGCAGACACATCATTTGTATGTCTGCCCCGCATATTCCAAGGAGCTTCTCCGCCACACTGCATTCCGGGATTTTCTGAAAGCCCATCCGGAAGCCGTAAAAAAATACAGTGCCGTGAAAGAAAAGGCGGCGCAGCTCTTCCCCGATAACATTGACCGCTACATCGAATACAAATCACCCTGCATTGAAGAGCTTTATAAACAGTGCGGGCTCAAATGATCTACTATAAAAACTTCCGGAGGGATCCGTATGTTACAGCAGGATATCACCATTCTCCGCCCCTTGGCCTACCGTTATTATGAAGCTTCGCAGCATCCGCGCAATGCGGAAAATGCGCGTTTGTACCGCGCGGTAAACGGATTAACACCGATCCGCCCCGTCGTGCTCCTGGATGAAATTCCGTTTCATGAACTCAATTACGATGATCTCTTAACTTTACGGTGCGAAGACGAAGATCTGCGCCGCGTGGAAAATCACATTCGCCGCACGTTATTCCAGTGGGATCACTTTCCCGGCGATATGATCGTTCCGCCGTACATTCCGGTACATAAGGTCGTTCACTCCACCGGCATCGGACTTTCCATCAAAGAACAGACCCGCGCTGTCGATATCAACAACAATATCGTCGCGCATGAATATATCGATCAGCTAGCAAACGAAGCGGATCTGGATCAGCTCCATCTGCCTGTTTTGAGCTACGACTTAAACACCACAATGCGCCGTTTCAATAAAATTGCGGAAGCCGTGGGCGATATTCTTCCCGTGCGCCTTGTTGGCGAAAGCAATTACATCATGGTTTGGGATGAGATCGCCATGCTGCGCGGCGTTGAACCGCTCCTTTACGACCTTGTCGATCGCCCCGAATACACGCACGCCATGCGCCGGCGCTTTAATGACATTCACGAAAGCAAAGTCACACAGATGGAAGAGCTCGGCCTTTTTGAGCGCGAACCTCTAACCATTCACTGTACCCCTGCCCTCTGCGATGAGCTGCCCGGCAGCGATTACGATCCCGCCGGACCGGTTCTCCGGCAGCACATTTGGGGGCGCGGCGCCGCACAGATTTTCTCGAGTGTCGGAAAAGCGATGCACGAGGAATTCGATATCGATTATATGATCGAGACCTTCAAGGGCTTCGGTCTCGTCTACTACGGTTGCTGCGAACCGCTCGACCGCAAAATGGATATCGTTCAGCGTATTCCGAATTTGCGCAAGATCGGCGTTACCCCGTGGGCGGACGCTGATGTTGCCGCAGAAGCGATCGGCACAAGATACGTCTTCTCCAGCAAACCGAACCCGGCCTCGGTCGCGGTACCTCACCTCAACGAAGACGAACTCCGCCGTGAGCTCGGGCACATTCTCAGTGCGGTAAAACGCAACAGCTGTGCCTGCGATATCACCTTAAAGGATATCAGCTCTGCCGGTTACAACCTTAAAAATCTGATGCGCTGGGAACAGATCGCCATGGAAATGGTAAAAAGCATGTAAAGGAAGACCTATGAACGAAAAAAAACGCTGCACTTGGTGCAATATGAAAAATCCACTCTACATCGCCTATCACGACGATGAATGGTGCCGGCCGAACTTTGAAGACAAATACCTCTATGAAATGCTGATCCTCGAATCTTTTCAGGCCGGCCTTTCGTGGGAATGTGTCTTAAACAAGCGCGAAAGTTTCCGCGCCGCATACGATAATTTCGACATTGAGAAAGTCTGCACGTACGGAGAGGAAAAAATCGCGGAACTTCAAAACAACAAAGACATCATCCGCAACAAACTGAAAATCAAAGCAAGTATTCATAACAGCCGCATTTTCAGAGAAATCGTCCGCGAGTACAGCTCGTTTTATGCGTATCTCAAAACTTTTGCCGGGGAAAACATCCTCTTTGAAACCGGCAAAACAACAAACGCGCTTTCCGATGCCGTTTCAAATGACCTTAAAAAGCGCGGCATGAAATTTGCAGGCTCAACGATCATCTATTCCTACTTGCAGGCCATCGGACTGATCTATTCGCACGATGAAACGTGTTTTCTGTATAAGAGAAACTGAAGTTTAGAAGAATTACACCACGAATATCATACAAAAAGCCGGACTGTGCTCACGCGTAGTCCGGCTTAACTTTTATCATTATTATTTCTTTCTCAAATAACTGCCGATCGCATAGTCTTTTCCGCGAATAGCCGCTTTGGGAATCTCCATATACCACTCCGGTATCTTACCTGCAAAACGAAGAAACTCAAATGCTGTTACCGTAAACTCTCTTCCCTCTTCGTCTAAGAGAACATCACCGATGCGAAGCGCCTCAAGCGGCTCGAAAGCAACGAGCAGGTGCGGCCCTTCATACGCATAAAACTCACAGCTATGTATGATCTTCGAATATTTCCTGTCTTCAAGAACAAGGAACTTATCCGGATCGGCCTTGTATGCTTCAAACCATTCTGCCATGGTGTCATCCGTATTCACAGAATACGGAGATTTAAATTCGCCGAGTGATCGGTGCCCTCTTTTTATCATTTGACTGTCCCCTTTGCCTTTCGCTTAAATTTTGTTCAACGGGTTGCTTTATAGGGGTATGCGCGTTTGCCTTGATACAGTAACTGATCGTCTTTTTAATAATACCATGATGTTATAGTTTTTGGCAACATTTATTATCAAAAAAGTAAGAGAGCCGCTTCCAAACAGGAAACGGCTTTCTCATTTATATATGGAGACACATGAAGAATATGGAAAACTCAAAAGAAGAATTTGCGCTTCATAATTTCGCGGGCAGGGCGGCTGATCGCCAGATAGATCAGCATGCCGCCGAAAAGAACAAGCACGACGAGCGGATAAACCGACCAGCCGATAAACCGCACATCAAAAGTTATCCCAAGCAGAAGCTCAATGACCGGTGCAAATATGCCAAGCGCTATAAACATACCGCCGAGAATGTAAAGGCGTCCTCTGCGCACGTAATACAGGAGCGTCACGACCGCACAAATAATGAGACTTATACCGCCCGTCACGGGAAACGCAAAGCTCAAAAACCAGTCTCCGCTTGTAATACAGTTGATGTACAGCAGATACAGCCCCGTCGCGACGAAATTGCACGGCACAAAAACAACCGGATTCGGCTTATTGAACCACAAGGGCAGCGCAAACATAATGTACGCAACGATCAGTGCACCGGCAGCATAACCAAACCAATTCAGCGTGCCGTCGTATAAGATGTCCGCTAAAAAGCAAATCGTAAGCGGGATCAGAAACAGGATGATCACTGCGCCGCACAGTGCCTTGGTACCGGCTTTGATGTCCGGCATTTTATTTTCGGGATACAGCGGATCTTTCGCTTCCCGGATAATTTCCGGATGATAAACGACCGTGCCGCAAAGCGGACATTTCTTTTCGGTATCCGCAAGCTTTACGCCGCAATTTACACAGTACAAAACCGTCACCTCTCATTCAAATTGCTCTCTACCGTAACAGGCAGACCCAGTTCCCGCAGAACCGAGAAGAAATGCCTTTCCAGCTCCGGCTCTTTAATGTTACGGATAAAACTGATATTTGCCGTGTCACCGAAAGAGATCATACCGCAGTTATACGGTGCCTCAGCCTGTACACCGAGGATGAAATCGAACCGCTCAACATACTTTGCCATGACTTCCGGCAGTTTCACCTGACCGAGATTCGAAAAGCTCAGGCAGGATTTTTTCTCGCCCACACTGTCAAAAACCGCTTTCATCACGAAATTCTTGATCGGAAGCGGAACAAGACGCAGCAGGGGATTTTTTTCATCGTTTACGTTCGTCGCGATCACAGAAGCCATGTGCTTAGCTGTAACCTCCAAACCCATTTTATGTTCGATCACACGGCAAATTTCTTCGAGCGTGTATTCACCGAGCCGCGGATCGATCTCCGGGATCGTGTAAAAGGCGAAATTCCTGAGTGAACGGCTTGGAAACAGTCCGCGAAGATTCACTGGAATCAGGAGTTTGATGCGTTTCTGCCGTATTCTGTCCGGATTCTTTTCATTCTGCAGATTCACAAGCGCCTGCATCATCACCGCACTCATGAACACCGTCAGAGTTACTTTATATTTATGCGCTAAATCGAGCGCTTCTTTTACCGGCAGTCTGAAACAAGTCAGGTGCAGAAATCCGTCTTCCTGCGGCTCGCCGTACATATGCCACGCATCGGTGTCCTTACGGCCCGCAGACACGGGACCGGCATATTTTAAGAAGCTGTCTTCGAGCTCTTCCGCAGAAAACGCAGCCCTGCGGTCCACAATACCGTGTTCATATGGAATTCTGATTTCATATTTCTGTTCAAGATACTCTGCGGTGAGATTTTTGAGAAAGACCAGCGCACCCGTGCCGTCTGTGAGAGAATGAAAAAACTCAACGGCAATGCGGTTACGGTAAACGATCACGCGAAAAGCGCATTTACGCGTCTCTGCCTTGCTCATATAGGTCAGCGGATAGCTGTATTCTTCCGAAATTTCCGGTGCACTTGCCACTTCCTGCAAATAGTACCAGAACATGCCCTTTCTAAGCCTTGCAGCAATGGACGGAAATCGCTTTACGGTAACTTTCAAAGCGGATTTAAGCACAACCGTGTCGATATCCTCAACGAGAGTTACGGATTCTCTGAAAACATTGCTCCAGTTTTTCCGTCTTGCCGCAGGGTAGATCTTCGCAGCATTATCAAGGCGCACCCACTGAAGCGGATTCGCAGTTTTTTCGGACATAAGGGATGCTCCCTTCCGTTATTTCTTAAAGAATGCTACAACAACAGCACCTGGGCCCGCATGCGTACCGATGACACTGCCGACTGTCGTATAGCGAACCTCGTCTAAATTACCTTCCCAAATATGACGGCTGTCCTCAATATATTTCAGAAGCAGTGCATCGGAAATACCGCTGTAACCGAGCAGAACGGGCTTTGCAAAATCGATTCCGCCTGCTTTTGCGATCTCCTGTACGAGAAGATTGTTGCCCATCTTCGAGCCGCGAGCCTTGCCAAGCATATTGATCTCACCGTTTACCACGGAAAGAACCGGCTTAATGTTCAGCATTGTACCGGCAAAGGCAACAGTCTTTGAAATACGACCGCCTTTTTTAAGGTATTCGAGTGTGTCAACAAGTGCAACAACAATAATCTTTTCTTTTTCGGTTTCGAGTGCCTTTGCAATCTCTGCGGCAGATTTTCCCTCGTCGAGCATTTTGCAGGCAAGCTCGATCAGGATACCGCTTCCCATTGCGGCGGAACCGCTGTCGACAATATAGATATTCTCGTACTCCTCAGCTGCGATGCAGGCACTCTGATATGTACCGGAAAACTTCGAGGAAACCGTAATAACAACTGCCTCTTCTCCCGCATCCTTTGCCTTTTCGAATTCCTTTGCAAAAGCATCCGGTGTAGCCTGGCTTGTGGTCGGAAGCACATCACTCTCGATCAGCTTTTCATAAAAAGCCTTACTGTCGATCGTTACGCCGTCGATAAACTCCTCCTCGCCGAAACGCACGGTCATCGGCACGATATGTACACGCTTTTCAAATTCGGGAACAAGATCCACGGTGGAATCTACGATAATTCTTGTGTTCATAGTTTACTCCTCACTTCTCGCCGTTTCTGGAAACCGCTTCCAGACTGTCGCTGATGATGGAAAGGCTGCGGTAAAACGCCACTCTTTCCTCTTCTGTTAAACTTGTGCTGATCGCATCCAGAACGCGATCCACTCTCTCCGTAATTTTCTTACCTGCCATCCGGCCTTTTTCTGTCAGTATAAGCGGACTTTTATATCTTTTGGTATTTTGCGTTTCACAAGTCAGATATCCGTTCGTTTCGAGGTAATCGAGCGCACGGGAAATCGTTGCCTTATCTTCCTCACAGCGCTCACACAAATCGGTCGCTGTCATATTATCCGCCATGTACAGATAGTAAAGGCAGGAAACATGTGCACCTCTGAGGTTATAATCCGCCATTTCCTGATTTTTAATTTTTCGGACATTGCGGCTGATTCGATTGATGAGTACGGTAAACGTTTCAAATCTCTCTTGCATTTTATTTTCTCCAATCACTTGTTGATATCTCAACAAGCTGCAGTATAGCAGAAACTTGTTGAGATGTCAACAAGTTTCTTTAATATTTATTTTCCTGAGATTATGAAAGTCTCTCACAAATAAGAAAACCGACACCCGTGCATAAAAATCGGGTATCGGTTTTTTTAGTTATAGCCACAGTTTCAAAAGTCCCAGAACCAACAGATGCGCAGGATAAAAAGCATAGCAGAAATAGCGAAAAGCTTTGCTGTGATGCCCTTGTCTGCCTTTGTACAGCCATATCGGGATCAAAGCCAACAGAGCAAGACCCTGCCGCACAAAGAAAAATGTTGTGCCGAACAGCGGAATTTCATACGCAAAACCGCTGAGCATCTCAACATTGATGTACCACAGGCAAAGCAGCTGTGCCGCGCAGTTCCACCACTTTTTCCCTCGGAAGAAATAAAATGTCAGCGCTGTCAGTATGCCGGCATGGTAGAAATCCACCATAGTAAGCAGGCCAAGCAGCGCACCCGCCGCAATCGACACACCGCCCACAACAACACGCTTCCACAGCTTGCCGCTCATTTTCGCTCTTTCGTTCCAATGGATCAAAGCAAGGGAGATCAAAAAGCTCCACAGTACATTCTGATGAATCGGATAAAACAAACGGCTTCCCATCGCTAAATTGAACGGGATCTCACTCAAAAGCGCAAACAAAAGGATTCTGCCCATATACTTTTTGAGCGAAGACGTGTGGAAGTATCCCTCCACGATCATGAATGCAAAAATCGGGAAGGTGATTCGCCCGATGCACGTAAGCCAATCGTTTCCGGGCACAACCGTTCCCCAAAGATGATCGCACAGCATAAAGGCCATCGCCATGATATGCAGCGACGCAGATGTTGTTTCAAAAGAGATCTTATTTTTCATTTCTTCTCTCCATAATTTGATTTACCGAATGTAAATTAAGATAAGTATAGCATGAATAAAAGAAAATTGATATAATTAAGTAACTGCAAAACGAAATTCTGTTTTTGAAGAAAAAGAGGTAAATATATGATCAAAGAAGTAATTCATGATCCGATCTTCCTTGCCGGAAAGTCCGTTCCTGCAACTAAAGACGATATTCAGGTCGCCGACGACCTTCTCGACACACTCATTGCAAACAAAGACGGCTGTGTTGGCATGGCAGCGAACATGATCGGTGTACACAAGCGCATCATCGTATTCGATAACGAAGGTACATACATGACGATGTTCAACCCGGAAATCATCAAAAAGTCCGGTCCGTACAGCACCGAGGAAGGCTGCCTTTCGCTGCTTGGCGGACCGCGTCCGTGCAAACGCTGGCAAACGATCAAGGTTCGTTTTCTGACTGCCGATTTTCAGATTCGCATCAAAACCTTTACCGGTTGGCCCGCACAGATCATTCAGCATGAGGTTGATCATTGCGACGGGATCCTGATTTAAATTTTTTCAAATAAACGAGCCCGGATGCAATGAATGCATCCGAGCTTTTTTCTTTAAACGGTAATTACTTATTCTTTCTCGCTCTGACGAGCAGCATCATGGGACGTTTCATCTCTT
>JAZNMV010000234.1:0-2137 GCA_045579885.1 Acutalibacteraceae bacterium
AGCCATGTCGTTCTGTGAGCCAAGGAGTTGGGTCTAGTCATTGTCTTCCTAAGACCGCTTGGCCTCCGACTTCGTTTCGCTGCCATCCATAAACAGGTGCAGCATCGGGCGGCCCACAAGTGCCAGTACGATGAGGCCAATCGCGGAATAGATCGCCATGATCGTGGTGCTGGTCTTTACGCCCTTCGAAATACGGTCGTATTTCTTTGCGCCGAGATTCTGACCGCTGTAGTTCGACATGGTAACGCCCATAGCGCCTGTGCCGCTGTCGAAGAACATGAATACCTTGTTGCCGGCTGTAATGCTTGCGAGAGAAACAACGCCGAGGCTGTTGATCGCGCCCTGCAGAATAACATTGCCGATCGCTGTAATGGAGGTCTGCAGTGCCATGGGAAGACCCATATTGACGAGCACACCGACATGGGAGCGGCTAAGCTGCAGATCAGCACGGGAAACGTGTACGATCTTATGGTGACGAACCATAAAGAGCAGGCTGCCGATACCGGCGATCAGCTGGGACAGGATCGTAGCAAGTGCGGCACCGGCTACGCCCATCGGGATCCAGAGGATCAGCGCGAAGTCGAGCACTACGTTGGAAACGGAAGCCACCACCAGGAACAGAACCGGTGTGCGGCTGTCGCCGAGTGCACGAAGAATACCGGAAACCATATTGTAAAGCAGTGTTGCGGGAATACCTGCGAAAATCACCATCAGATAAGCGCTGGCCTGATCGATAATATCGGCCGGCGTACCCATCCAGCGAAGGATCGTTTTGCACATCACAACGGTCGCGATGGAAAATATAACAGCAAAGCCGGTGATAAGAACGATCGAGTTGCCAAGGTATTTACGCATACCGTCGTAATCCTGTGCACCGAAACGCTGTGCGACCGGAATGGCAAAACCGCTGCAGATGCCGAGCGAAAAACCGATCAGCAAAAATGTAACGGAACCCGTGCAGCCGACAGCCGCAAGTGCATCCGTACCGAGAACCTGACCGACAATAGCAGCATCCACCATCGAATACAGATTCTGGAAAATATTGCCGAAAAGCAGCGGGATCATAAAGCTGAGGATCAGCTTCGGCGGTGATCCGTGTGTCAATTCTTTGGTCAATTCAATACACTCCAAACTATAAAGTTTTTCTCCCCGAAAGTTTATCACAGCTTTTCACTTTTGTATATACGGCAAAACGGAAAAAAGGGACGGAGTTCGTCCGTCCCTTTTATGTACAATGAATGATTTTGCCGATTAAGCCTGAGCGATCTTAACTGCCCACTCGAGAACGTTCTTTACGTCTGTCTCGGTCGGAACGCCCTTCTTGAAGAGGCTGCTCTTAACTGCAACGCCGAGCGGTTCAGCAACGGTCTCAACGCCGTTCTTCTTCATGACCTCGATGATGTGATCGAGACCTGCGGTGTTGCCTGTGTTGTTGATAACATAGAATGCAACGCCCTTAGCTCTGCCCGGATTGAGGTCCTTGCAGAAGTGATCAACTGCTGCCGGGAGCTTGCCGTTCATGTGAACGCCGATGAAGATGACCTTCTCGTTTTCGCACGGATATGCCGGCGGGATCTGATCGCATACGCACTGCAGCTCTCTGCCGATCTCAGATGCGATTACCTGTACGTCGCCACCCTTGGAAAAATGGAGAGACTTAGCTTTCATAATAATTTCCTCCTGTAAGTTCGCGGACCACATCGGTCCGTGTGCACATTTTTTCGTTGCTTACATTATATCACAAATTACGCACTTTGCAAGCGCAAATACCATATAAATTAATTGCTGCCAAAAAGATTATGATTCTTGTATTTTGCAAAAAAGTTCGGCACGAACGCTGCGTTGCACAGTATATTCGCGTTGAAAAGCAGACCGAATTGTGTTATAATTAAATGAATAATAAGTACTTTATATGCAGGAGAGACCGGCATGAATGATACAAAAACAAATTCCATAAGCGTCAGCTTATTCAACCGCAGTATCTATTCCGTATGCTACCCACCGTTTGATACCGTAGCCGGATTTCACGATACATTATACGACGTACGCCGCCGTTTTTCGGAAAAGAAAAAAACGGTAAAAGTGCGCGAGACCGGCATCTACAGCGGTCTTTCCGGTGAACTGGAGGGTAAAATCG
>JAZNMV010000235.1:0-6020 GCA_045579885.1 Acutalibacteraceae bacterium
GTCATCAGATCCCGGCCTGGTACTGCGATTGCGCTGAAGTCATCGTAGCAGCAAACGAGCCGACTGTCTGCCCGAAGTGCGGCGGTACACATCTGCGCCGTGCTGCGGATACACTCGATACATGGTTCTCCTCCGCTCTGTGGCCGTTCTCCACACTGGGCTGGCCGGAAGAGACAGAAGAACTCAAGTACTTCTATCCGACCAACACGCTCGTTACCGGTTATGATATCATCTTCTTCTGGGTCACAAGAATGATCTTCTCCGGCCTCGAGCACATGGATGCTATCCCGTTCAACACTGTTTTCTATCACGGCCTGATCCGTGACGCACAGGGCAGAAAGATGAGTAAGTCCCTCGGCAACGGTGTCGATCCGCTGGATATCATCGACCAGTACGGCGCTGACGCACTGCGCTTCACGCTTGTTACAGGCAACAGCCCCGGAAACGATATGCGTTTCTCCGAGGAGAAGGTAAGTGCTTCCAGAAACTTCGCAAATAAGATCTGGAATGCTGCCCGATTCATCCTCATGAATATCGAAGGCAAGGATATCGACTGCGCTGTACCCGAGAAGCTCGAAGTCAGCGACAAGTGGATCCTGAATAAGTTCAATAACGTTACAGCTGCCGTTACCGAAAACCTCGAGAAGTTCGAACTCGGTATGGCGGTCAGCAAGCTGTACGATTTCCTTTGGGACGATTTCTGCGACTGGTACATTGAGCTCGCTAAGATCCGTATGAACGGCGAGGATGCCGAGAGTTCGGATAGTGCACGCCGCGTACTTGTTTGGGTCATGAGCAACACACTGAAGCTCCTGCATCCGTTCATGCCGTACATCACCGAAGAAATCTGGCAGACTCTGCCGCATGACGGCGAAGCTCTGATCGTTTCCAAGTGGCCGGAGTATAACGAAGCTCTGTCTTTCCCGGTTGAAGCTGCAGATATGGAAAAGGTTATGGCCGTTATCCGTGCTATCCGTGTACGCCGCAACGAAATGGACGTTCCGCCGAGCAAGAAGGCACACATCTACGTTGAGACCGCACAGACCGCACCGTATGAGGCCGGCCGCGAATTTATCGCACGTCTGGCTTACGGTTCCGAAGTTGAGATCGGCAATGCATTTGAGGTTGCCGGTGCTGTTACAGCAGTTACCGACGATGCAAAGGCTCTGCTCCCGATGGATGACCTTGTCGACAAGGCTGCAGAAATTGCTCGTCTCGAAAAAGAGCTTGCCGGTGCACAGAAGCAGCTTGAGAATGTAGAAGCTAAGCTTAAGAACGAAAAGTTTGTTTCCAAGGCTCCGCAGAATATCATCGACGGTGTTAAGGCAAACGGTGAAAAGCTTGCAGCAAAGATCAAGCTGATCCTCGAAACACTCGAGAGTTACAAGTAATTTAATCTAAAATTTATTTTGTCGACGTGCTTCGGCAAAAAATAAGGACAGGTTCCTGTAGAATTTTCTACAGAGACCTGTCCTTTTTGTTTTTGAAAAAGAATGGGGCGGAAAGGATGCTTGAAAATGAACCTGCAAATTGAACTGAAAAACGGTGTCATGACCGCGCTGCTCACAGGAGAGCTGGATCATCACACGGCGGGACTTCTGCGTGAACAGATAGATGCAGCGGCGGATCAGGTCAGACCGAAGCTGCTGAGACTGGATTTTACCGATGTTCCGTTCATGGATTCCTCCGGTATCGGACTGATCCTCGGACGCGTGCGCAAAGTATCGAGCTGGGGAGGACGTGTTGCGCTTACAGGCTTATCGCCGCAGCTGAAAAAAATGGCAGAGCTGTCCGGTGTTGCGTCACTGGCAGTGATTGAAAAGAAAACAAAGGGGGCAGCAGTATGAAACGGGTCATAAATCAAGCGGAAATACATTTTCCGTCTTACTCGGCGAATGAGCGGTTTGCGCGCGGCGCGGTGACATCATTTCTTCTGAGTCTGGATCCGCTCGTAACGGAAATGAATGATCTGAAAACAGCGGTCAGTGAGGCGGTCACCAATGCTGTTGTGCACGGATATAGGGAGAGTATTGGCTTGGTTTACATAACTTTGAAGATTTATGAAGATGACTCGGTATCGGTTCGCATACGCGACCGCGGCTGCGGCATCGAGGATATTGAAAAAGCCATGGAGCCGCTTTTTACAACGGGCGGAGAAGAACGCGCAGGTTTGGGTTTTGCCGTAATGCAGAGTTTCTGCGATACGGTTCGTGTTCGTTCACAGTCGGGGCGCGGTACATCGGTCACGCTCATTAAGCGTTTTACGCGTAAACAAAATGCAGAATAAAGAAATCGTTGTAGAAGAAAATGTCGGGCTCGTCCACGCACTCGTTCCACGCTTTTTAGGCCGCGGATTTGAGTACGATGATCTTTTTCAAGCCGGAAGCATCGGTCTTGTGAAAGCGGTGGAGCGTTTTGATCCGACCCTCGGCTATAAGTTTTCCACCTATGCGGTACCGCATATTCTTGGGGAGATGCGCCGCCTCTTTCGGGATGGCGGCGCGGTAAAAATCTCGCGCGGTTTAAAGGAACTCTCTTTGAAAGCTGTTCGTATGGCGGAAGAAATCGAAAAGAAAACCGGAGAAGCCCCTACGGTATCGGCGTTGGCGGCTGCGATGCATATTTCTGAAGAAAAATGTGCGGATGCGCTGAATGCGGCACAGCTTCCGGTTTCGCTTACTAGTTTAGAGGGGGACGGGGAACAGGATATTCCGGTAGAGTCCCATGAAGAACAGGTATCTGACCGCCTTGCACTTCATCAGGTACTTGATGCGCTGCCGGAGAAAGATCGACATCTGCTTGAGTACCGCTATTTTCAGCGAAAAACGCAGGTGGAAACAGCGAAACAGCTTGGCATTTCTCAGGTACAGGTCAGCCGCCGGGAAAAGAAATTACTTATGCAGCTCAGAAGTCTGTTGATATGAGAAAAGCGAACACCCATGAGGTGTTCGCTTTTTGAATATGGATGAACAATGTAATTACCACGGACGGTCTGTAGATATCTGTCCGTCAATATCAACATAATAATCTGTATAGTAAGTATCGACGCAGGATCTGCAGTATCCGCCGGCAGTAAGAGCAGAAGCGCTTTTGCCGCATTTCTTACAGGTTGAACCGGAGGACGAACTGTTAGAAGGCTTATCTGGGATTTCGTAAATTTTTTTACCGTTTTTGTAAATGGCGTTATCAGATGTCACAAGACTGAAAAGATACTCGTTATCTGCACTATCCTTGTATAGAGGAGGGATGTTGGTTATAGCGCAATCGCTATAATCGGCAGAGCGACGGATGTTTAGATAATAGTTCTCTAATTCGATATCGTTATAGAGCAGGTAATCACTTCTAAGTTTGAAACTCAGGAGACCGTATTTAACCAGTTCATCCTCTCCCAATGTCATTTCAGCGAAATCAGGGAGAGAGGGGCTTTCGATGTAGTCGTTGATGTAGACCCAGATAGAGCCCGGTCGAAAGATTGTAGCTTTTCGTTCAACATAAAATTCAACGACTTCAATATCAATGGAGAGATTTTCTAATTCGAGATTCTTTTCTGCTTCATCAAGTTGAGGCTGAATGTTCTCGTGGATAATCGCTACGACCTCTTCTTCTGTATAACCGGGAATGCATGCGTTGGCGATTACGATAATCAGGAGAATCGCAAGTATGGATATGGCAATCGCGATACATATTTTTACGGGTTTGGATAAGGCTTGAAGTTTACTTAGCATAACTGATTTTCCTTTCTGCGACGGACTCAAACTAAATCAATCAGTTCAGTCGGAGAATGGATTGTCGGTTTATCTTCAACCTTGCCGAAGCCGTATGCTGCAAAGATGAACGGAACACCGGCAGCGGTTGCTGCGTCGCAGTCCCATTGGGTGTCGCCGACGTAGACCGGGTTTTTTAGACCGTTTCGTTCAACGATCAGTTTGATGTTTTCGGACTTCGGTTTTCCGGTTCTGCCGATGCACTCAAAATCCGTAATGTGTTTTTCTACGTCGTGCGCAAGCATAAATGTTTCGATATAGCCCTTACCGCAGTTGCTGACAATGAACAGAGGATGTTCTGCGGAGAGCTTTTCGAGTGTCTCAATCAGCTGAGGGTACAGAGTGGCACCGTGCTTTGCGAGATAATCGTTCTCGTACGCGGCGCAGGTGTCAAAAATCTCCATGCGGCGCTCAAAAGAAAGATGGGGGAAGAGTTTCTTTGTAAGGTCATCTGCGCCGAGGCCCATTACACCCTGCAAATCTTCTTCTGTAGGAATATCAGTGATATCATCCTGCTGATGCAGAACATGATCCCAGGCGATCATAACTTCCTTGGTGGAATCCCAAAGCGTACCGTCGAGATCGAAAATAATGCCGTCGTACTGCATGAAAAGTTCCTTTCTATTATCTGTATACAATAATATAGAAAATCAAATGTGTTCGAGCTGGTTCAAATCAAACGGTGTCTGCTGATATACATAGTAATTCAGCCAGTTTGAAACGAGCAGATGGGCATTGCTGCGCCATGTGAACGGCGGTGTCTTCGTATGGTCATCGTTCGGGAAGTAATTATAAGGAATATTCGGATTGATGCCTTTATTTACATCACGGAAATATTCCTTGGCAAGCGTATCGCGGTCGTATTCCGCATGACCGGTAACGAAGAATTTTCTGCCGCTCTTTTCAGCTATGATATGCAGACCTGCAAGATCGGAAACCGCGAGTGGGATAAGCTCGTCATGCTTTTTGATATCTTCGAGCAGAACTTCGGTGTAACGGGAATGCGGAGCATAGTAATTGTCGTCAAAGCCGCGCATCAGGGGATGATAGGGGTTGAGAACCGTATGGTTATAAATGCCGGAGAGCTTTTCTTTCATCATATACTTTTGAACGCCGTAATGGTAATAAAGACCGGCCTGTGCACCCCAGCAGATATAAAGAACGGAGTATACATTTGTTTTACTCCATTCCATAATAGCGCACATCTCTTCCCAGTAGTCAACTTCCTCAAAGGGCATTTTTTCAACAGGTGCACCAGTAATGATCAGGCCGTCAAAGCGCTGGTCCTTAACATCTTCAAATGTTTTATAGAAAGTATTGAGATGTGTGGAGCTTGTGTTGCGGCTGACATGAGATGCCATATGTAAAAGCTCAACATCGACCTGAAGCGGCGTATTGCCCAGAAGACGGAGCAGCTGGGTCTCGGTTTCGATTTTGGTCGGCATCAGATTAAGAATTGCGATACGCAGCGGACGGATGTCCTGTCCTGCGGCACGCTCATGTGTCATAACAAATATATTCTCGGACTCGAGAACCTCAATTGCAGGCAGATCAGCCTGGATACGAATGGGCATGGATCAAAGACCTCCCTTATATACTTAATATTATTTAAGAAAAGACAATGTCTGAATCTAAGTATAACATAGTCATCAAAATTCGGAAAGTAGTTGGAAATAAAAAAGTTTTCAACGAATAGATAAGGGCAGTTAGACGCAGACTATGCGGGAAGCGAGTGCTTTAAACCGGGACATCGGTATATTGTGTCACTTCGAAGAACAGAAAACAAGATACAGCGTCATAAAAAGAAACTCGAAAAAAAGTTCAAAAAATCGAAAAAAAGTGTTGACAAACCTGTAACCACATGGTATTATAGGCAAGCACTCGAGAGAGACGCAAAAAACTGAAAACGAAGGATAAAAACTTCGAAAAAAAGTTTTAAAAAAGGCTTGACAAACGAAATCAACTGTGATAAGATAGTCAAGCACTCGCGAGAGTGCACAGGACCTTGAAAATTAAACAACGAAAGAAAATGGAACCTGTAATTTCTTTGAGTAACTTCAAAGAACTTACGAGAAACAGAACTCAACAAATCTGTGATGAACGTCAGAGACGTTAAAGAGCTAACAAGCTTTTAAAAATGCTTTAAACACTACGGTGTTTGAATACAATTTTTAGAGAGTTTGATCCTGGCTCAGGACGAACGCTGGCGGCATGCCTAACACATGCAAGTCGAACGGAGAAAAGGAAGCTTGCTTC
>JAZNMV010000236.1:0-6069 GCA_045579885.1 Acutalibacteraceae bacterium
CTGAACGGTGCAACGAATATCAGCAACGCCGAAACGGTCACGATCTCCTTCAACATGAACGGCTACACCATGAACGAGATCAAGACCGAGAACATCAGCGTGATCAATGCACCGGAAGGCAAGACGGTCGAACTGATCACAGAGAGCCTCACGGTGAAGACCGTAGGCCCGGCAGCGATCGCTTCGAAGATCACGGGTGAATCCGTATTCTGTACGGTCGACTTCTCCGGCATCACGGAGCTGAAGCCGCGTATGGAAGTTCCGGTTTCCGTAAAGATCACGAATGCTGACAACTGCTGGATCAACGGCACGTACACCGCACACGTGACTGTTGCGGATGAAGGTGCTTCCTCCGCAGCGTCGACTGCGTAAAAGAAAAAAAGTCTCTTCTTCGGAAGAGACTTTTTTAGTTATTGTACAAAAACAAAAAAGGCTTGCCTCTTCTGAAGCAAGCCTTTTTCCTATTCTCTTAAAACAACCAAAGCAAGTGCACAGCAACGCACTGTGCGCTCTTATCGGAAAACCAATCGCGGATGGCAACGGGGACGCCGCTGGCTTTCAAAATAACAATGATGAGAATGATTGCGAGCAGTACGGCGATCACCTTAAAAGCAAAGCGATAATTCGCGTGGCCGCGCTCTTCTTCTCCGTCCGACACGGGGGGGTTCTCTGTTTCTGTGTTCTCTAAAACTTCCGGCTGTTTCTTCTCTTCCGTCATCTGCGGCTTTTCACTCATCCCGACACCCCTTCCCAAATATATTTCAATTCTGTTATTATTTTACCACACGAATTTTAGAATTTCCATAGGAAAAACAGGATTTTCAGAAATATTTAAGGTTTAGTGCGCTTCGCGCAAGCGATATTCCGACTTCGTCGGAGCGATATTTTTTCTTCGAAAAAACGATATTGCCCTTCGGGCAGCGATATTCGTGCTGCGCACGAGCTGAAAAAATGATGAAAATTCTTTTCGTCATTTTTATTGAATATTTCATCGAGAAATGTTAAAATATTTATTTAAGAAAGACAGTGAATACGTATAATGCGGCGGGAGAATGCCGCCGGGATCAAAACAGAAGGAAGTACTGCATGAACATCCGAAAATGGGAAGTCCGTCCACTAGATAAAGAACGCGCCGCGGCGTTTTCCGAGGCGCATCATATACCGTTTTTTCTCTCTATGCTTTTGAATATCCGCGGTCTCGACCGCGATGCCGGGTTTGAAACTTTCTTCGGTGAGGGAGAGCCGCTCTCCGACCCGTTCCTTTTAAAAGACATGGATAAAGCCGTGGAGCGCATCAACCGTGCGATCGAGAGTATGGAAAAAATCGCCGTATACGGCGACTACGATGCGGACGGCATCACTTCCACCGCGATGCTCTATTCCTACCTTGAAACACGCGGTGCAGACGTTGTGTACTACATACCGCAGCGTGAGGGCGAGGGCTACGGCATGAATATCGGAGCCGTAGAGTACTTAGCCGGTGAAGGGGTTTCGCTCATTATTACCGTGGATAACGGTATTTCTTCCGTGAAAGAGGTCGAGCGTGCCGCAGAGCTCGGTGTGGATGTTGTCATTACGGACCACCACCGTCCGCAGCCCGCGCTGCCGAACGCGGTCGCTGTGGTCGACGCATACCGTCCGGACGATACAAGTCCGTACAAGGATTTCTGCGGAGCGGGTATTGCATTTAAGCTCTTAATGGCGCTCGAAGAGGGCACCGGTGATATGGAAGACCTTATTGCGGCTTACGGCGATCTGGCTGTGATCGGCACCATCGGCGACGTTGTTCCGCTGACAAGCGAGAACCGCACGCTTGTGCGTTTGGGTCTCGTGGCGCTCGAAGAAAGCGACCGTCCCGGTATACAGGCGCTGCTTGAAGATTGCGGCTACAGCGGCAAGAAGCTCACCTCCACGAACGTAGCCTTTACGCTTGTGCCGCGCATCAACGCAACGGGCCGTATGGGTGCACCTGAACGGGCGGTTCGTCTTTTGATCGCGCAGGACCCCGAGGAAGCACAGGCGCTTTCCGCCGATATCTGCAGCGACAACGGTGAGAGAAGAAATGTGGAAGCGGCGATCTCGGATGCCGCATTTAAAGATATAGAAGCACGTGGCTTTTTGGAGGACCGCGTCATCGTCATTGACGGGGAAAACTGGCACCACGGTGTTATCGGCATTGTAGCCTCCCGTATCACGGACCGTTTCGGTAAGCCCTGCATCGTTATTTCGAAAGGGGAAGACGAGGCGAAGGGCAGCGGACGCAGTGTGGAGGGATTCTCTCTCTTCGAAGCGATCTGTGCCTGCGGCGATCTTCTCGTAAAATACGGCGGCCATCCGATGGCGGCGGGCATCACGCTGAAAACGGAAAACATAGATGCGTTCAGAAAAGCGATCAATGCCTATGCGGCAAAGCGCTTTTCGCAGATGCCGACCCAGTCCGTTGTGCTCGACTGCAAATTAAATCCCGCGGCGCTCAGCGTTTCCATGGCGGAGAGCCTTTCCGTTCTGGAGCCCTTCGGCAACGGCAACCCGCAGCCCGTGTTCGGCCTGTTTGGCATGGAGCTCATCGATATCGCTCCGGTCGGCGGAGGCGGACATCTGCGCCTGACTTTGGAAAAGAGCGGTACGGTCATGACCGCCATGCGCTTTAACACAAGGGCGGAAGATTTCGCTTTCAAGCGCGGCGATAAAATAGACCTTGCCGTGCAGCTGGAAGCAAGGGAATACCGCGGGCAGAAATCGCTCACGGTCATCATTCGCGATATGAAGCCGACGAATTTCGATTCGGCTCTCAACATCGCTTCGCTTTCGAGCTTTGAAAACTGGCAGCGCGGCGATACGCTGACTGCGGAAGATAAAGCGCGATTGTACCCCGACCGCGACGATTTAGCTGCCGTGTACCGTGCGCTTCGTGCCTTAAACGGCGAAAAGAGCGATATCGTGCGTTTTGTGTCCACGCTTTCCCGTCCTGTTACGGTGGGTAAGTTCCTCGCAGCGCTCGAAGTGTTCAACGAACGCGGACTTATTAAGAGCGCCGTCTGCGGCGACAGCTTCACGGCTGAACTCGTTGCGACGAGCGGCAAAACAGATATTTCCAAATCCCCGAAGCTCATGGCGCTTCAGGGAGAGAATATATAGCAGGAGGAGATCAATATGGCAGAACCCTCAAAAACGTATGCGGATCTTGTGCGGCTCATCATGTCGAGCGACAAGGAATACGACCTTACTATGATCGAGAAGGCATACCATTATGCGGACGATGCACACAACCATCAAATCCGCAAATCCGGTGAGCCGTATATCATTCACCCGGTAGCTGTTGCATGCAGACTTGTGGAATTCGGCATGGACACCCCGTCCGTCATCGCCGGTCTGCTGCACGATGTTATCGAGGACACCGAGTGCACGTATGAAGATGTTGCGAAGATATTCGGCAAAGAGGTCGCAAATCTTACAGACGGCGTAACAAAGCTCGGTAAGATCCCGTTCTCCTCGCGCGAAGAACAGCAGGCGGAAAACCTTCGCAAGATGCTCATGGCAATGAGCGAAGATATCCGCGTTATCATCATTAAGTTTGCGGACCGTATGCACAACCTCGCAACGCTCGAATTTGTTGCGCCGCAGAAGCAGAGAGACAAGGCACTCGAGTGTCTGGAAGTGTATGCACCGATCGCACACCGCCTCGGTATGCGCAATGTTAAAGAGTACATGGAGGATGTTTCCCTGCAGTACCTCGACCCCGTTGCGTACAAAGAGATCGAAGAAGATCTGGAGGCCATCAGCTCAACACGCCGCCAGTTCATCGATAACACCATGGAAGTGATCCGCTCCCGCATCGAGCCGTCCATCCCGGGCGTGTATCTCACGGGCCGCGTTAAGTCCATCAACGGTATCTATAAGAAGATGTTCGTGCAGGGCAAGACCTTCGAGCAGATCTACGATGTATTCGCACTGCGTGTCATCGTAAACAGCATCGTCGATTGCTACAACGTGCTCGGCATCATTCACGATATGTACACCCCCATCCCGAACCGCTTCAAGGATTACATCTCCACCCCGAAGCCGAACATGTACCAGTCTCTGCACACAACGGTCATCGGCAAGGAAGGTATCCCGTTCGAAGTGCAGATCCGTACATGGGAAATGCACCACACGGCTGAATACGGTATCGCGGCGCACTGGAAATACAAGCTCGGCATGACGAGCGGCAACGAGAAGGGCGATTCCCTCGACGACCGCCTGCAGTGGATCCGCAACATGCTCGACAACCAGAACGAAACGGGCGACGTTACCGACCTCATCAGCTCCATTAAGACCGACCTCGCACCGGAAGAAGTGTTCGTCTTCACACCGAAGGGCGATGTTATCAACCTGCCGATGGGCTCGAACGTCATCGACTTCGCCTATGCCATCCATTCCGCGGTCGGCAACCGTATGATCGGCGCGAAGGTCGACCAGAAGATCGTTCCGCTCGACTATAAGGTAAAGACCGGCGAGATCATCGAGATCATGACCACGAAGGAAGTCGGACGCGGCCCGAACCGCGACTGGCTCAACCTTGTCCGTACGAGTGAAGCGCGCAACAAGATCCGTGCATGGTTCAAGAAGGAAAAGCGCGAAGAAAACATCATCGAGGGCAAGACACAGATCGAAAACGAATTTAAGCGCAACAACATCGTCATGAGCGATGAGCTCATGAAATATATCCTCGAAAGTGTGGGCCGCCGCCACAGCTGCTCCACCGAGGACGATTTCTACGCCGCTGTCGGTTACGGCGGCATCCAGCTCTGGAAGCTCATTCCGCGTGTTAAGGAAGAGTACCAGAAGATCAAGAGGCCGGAAGAGCAGATCGTTATCCCGCAGCAGAATCTGCAGACGAACCGCAAGGCGGTCGGCGGCGTACTCGTTGACGGCATGGATAACTGCCTCATCAAGTTCTCCCGCTGCTGCAATCCGCTCCCGGGCGACGATATCATCGGTTTCATCACACGCGGTTTCGGCGTGTCCATCCATAAGTGCGACTGCGTCAATGTCCCGAAGGATATGACGAAGATCCCCGAGCCGGAACGCTGGGTCGGTGCACACTGGGCGGGCGAGGTCAGAGAAGAGTTTAAGTCCACGCTGCACATTGTTGCCCAGAACCGTCCCGGTCTGCTTGCGGATATCACGATGCAGCTTGTCAATATGCGCATTTCCATCCATGCGCTGAATGCCCATGAGGATAAGAAGAGCGAAAATGCGATCATTTCCGCTACGATCTCCATCAACGGCCTCACGCATCTGCAGCAGGTCATCGATCGCCTCATGAAGGTGAAGAGCGTTATTTCCATTGACCGCAGCTAAGGAGCTTTCATACTATGGCATATCTCACCGTCACGGGCGGCCTGCTTCAGGAAAACTGCCACGTGCTTTATGATGAAAATACAAAGGAAGCGGCTGTCATCGACCCCGGTTTTATGAAGGATACGCTTCAAAAGGCGCTCGAGCCTCTAAACGTGCGATACATTCTTTTAACACACGGCCATTTCGACCATACCATAGGCGCGGCAGCTGTAAAAGAGCTTACGGGAGCTGAGGTTGTGTCGCTTGATCTCGAAAAAGCGCTGGCGGAAGACCCTGCTCTGAATGGCTCTAAGCTTATTCTGCGCGGTTCCAGTGCCTGTGTGGTTGACCGTACCGTCTCGGACGGTGAAGAATTTTTCGTCGGCAGTATTCCCGTGCGCGTTATGCACACACCGGGCCACACGGCGGGCGGCTGCTGCTATGTTACACCCGAGGCTGTCTTCACCGGCGACACGCTGATGAAGATGTCCTGCGGCAGAACGGATCTCCCGACGGGCGACGGCATGGCGCTTATGCGCTCCCTTAAAATGATCGCCGCGCTGGACGAAAACCTGACCGTTCTGTGCGGACACGGCCCGGCTTCCACAATTGCCGCCGAAAAGCGGTTTAACCCCTACCTGTAAATTTTTGTTTGTTTGCGTATCGGTGAAATTTTTCCCGATACTATAAAGGATATTTCGTTTATGAATCTTTTTATCATCGACCACCCCTATCACTACGAAGCGG
>JAZNMV010000237.1:0-13549 GCA_045579885.1 Acutalibacteraceae bacterium
TACGGTCTGGGATTGATCACAGCCAGTATTTGTCCGTACGGATTAACTCTATTTATTGCTGCGGTGATTTTGGTTGCATTGGGTATTTCTGTTCTCTGCAATTGATGGGCTTTACAGAAATGGGGGAATCTTTCAGTGAAAGTGGTTGTACTTAACGGAAAAGGTTTTATGGGATTTGTTCTTCGGCATATGTTTGGTATCAAGAAGCTCCCGCCAGTGGAATAATACGTGCTTTTGAAAAAAGGGTCGTTGCCGGAAAGGTAACGATCCTTTTTTTGCATATCATTCGATGCGTATGCATACGAATGAAGCAGACATAAAGAACGTGAAAGGATGAAACGAACAGTATGCGAGTGGAAACAGGCAACCAGCTGTATGAAGGCTTTGAGCAGGTTATGGATACAACGCATGAATGCCCAGTAGATGCAGAATACAGTCTCCCGGATTATTGCACGGATATTCAGAAGATTCTTAAATGTGTCGTATCACCGGAAATAACAGCGGCAATTCCCAGCGGCGACAGTGTTTCGGTAGAGGGAGCGGCGGATATACGTGTATTGTATTTGGACGCGAAAGGAGATTGTGTCCGCGGATTCGATATGAAAAAAGAGTTTTCCTTTACAGTTCGTTCCGTTTTGGATTTGGACGGTGCAGTTGTAACGGTACATCCGAGTGTACAGCATATTACATGCCGCGCACTAAATGCCAGACGTGCAGACATACACATTGCGCTCCTTTTTTCTGTTCAGGCTTCGGTGATCCGCAGATTGGAAATTACAAACCACATATTAAATGATTCTGTTGAAATGCAGTGTGCACAGTATGAGACCTCACGGGCTATGGGATGTACGGTACATAGTTTTATTGTGGATGAAAACATGGACCTGCAAAACGGAAAACCGACCGTTGATGTTATTTTACGGCGTGCTGTGAAATATAGGGTGGAAGACGTACAGGTGCACTCTGGAGAGGTTCAGTTTTCGGGAAAAGCCTGTGTAGAGGTGCTTTATAAGAGTTTTGCAGACAATGTTCTGCCGGAACGTATGCTGTTTGAATTGCCGTTTTCACAGACTGCCGAGTGTATTGGTGCGGACGAACTCTGTACCGCGGAGATTTGTCATGCCGGAGGCATTTGCAGTATTCAGCCAAGGGAAGACAGTGTAGGAGAATATACGATTCTGAACGTATATTTAAAACCAATATTCAATATACGCCTTATGAAGTCGGATACGGTATGTACGGTAAGTGATGCATTCGCTGTTCGAGGTGCGTTAGCTGCAAAATACAAGACATTTTCACTTGAAAATCTCCGGTTGAAACCGATGCGTCCCTTACGTATCCGTGAAGTGGTTCGAATTCCGGAAAACGATCTTGAGCGTATTGTGGATATTTGGTGTGATAATCTATCCGTATCGGCATTTACCGAAAAGGACAGTAACGTAATACGCGGAAAGTTTAACTTGTGTATCTTATATCAGAACAGGGAAAAACGGATCGTTTTTACCGAACGGATGCTGGATTTCACGGATGTGAGCCTTGCAGAGCAAGGAAAAGTCACCGTAGAGGGAGAGGTCGGAGCGGTTCATTTTGCCATTACCGACGCATCTTCTTTGGAGTGCAATATAGAACTGATTTTATTCGAATTGATTCGTTCGGTAGATTCTGCGCGTTCAGTGGATTCGGCTGAATTGGATGAAAGTGTACCGGATGACAGCTGCTGCGCTGCTGTTTACTATGCTTCGGCCGGAGATTCAATATGGGATATTGCCAAGCGTTATAAAGCGCGGGTAGAGACAATTCGAAAGCATAACGGATGTGCGGCGGATCACATAGAGACAGCACGCCCGGTGATCATTTGCCGGAAGTAGTTTACGATAGAAAGGAAGCGAACCGAATGGAAACGGGTAATATCTATAAAGATATGCAGACACGTACGAACGGCGAAATATACATCGGCGTCGTAGGTCCGGTACGTACGGGTAAGTCCACATTTATCAAGAAGTTTATGGATACGATCGTGATCCCGAATATTCAGGACCAGGCAGCAAAAGACCGTGCTGTAGATGAACTGCCGCAATCGGCATCCGGCAGAACAATCATGACGACGGAGCCGAAATTTATTCCGGAACAGGCTGTAACGGTAAAGATGGACAACACAGCTGAGTTTCGCGTGCGGATGATCGACTGTGTAGGATATATTGTGCCGAGTGCATTGGGATATATTGAAGAAGACCAACCGCGTATGGTGCGAACGCCATGGTTTGAGGAACCGATCCCATTCAACATGGCAGCGGAGATCGGGACACAGAAGGTGATTACGGAGCATTCGACTGTTGGCCTTGTAATTACATCGGACGGAAGTATCAGTGATATTCCTCGTGATGAGTACGAAGAAGCGGAAGAACGTGTGATTCAGGAGCTGCGCGATACCAAAAGACCGTTTATTGTTTTGCTGAACTGCGTATATCCGAATACGGATGAAGCTGTAAACTGTGCCGCAAAACTTTCCGAGCGGTACTGTGTACCGGTACTTCCGGTTAACTGTGTGGATATTACGGAGCAGGACATACGCACGATTCTCTCGAAGCTTTTATATCAGTTTCCGATTCGTGAGATCCGGTTGGATATTCCCGGGTGGATCATAGGTCTCGATGATGAACATTGGCTGAAAAAAGAAATTTTGGATTGTCTTAAAGATGCCTGTGGGATCGATCGTGTCTCAGAGGTATCAAAAGTTGTAGAATGTATCGGAGAATGTGAAGAGCTTCGTGCTGTTCGTATATCGCGTATCGATCTCGGAAGCGGTTCATGCGATATTGAGCTGATTCCGGATGCAGCATTGTTTTTTAAAATACTTAATGAAAAGACAGGACTGTCTGTTGCAGATGAGACTGCACTGCTAAGTCATTTAATTGAGATGAATGAGATCGGAAAGAAGTTCTCAAAGCTGCAGGCGGCATATGACGATGTCATGGAAACCGGTTATGGGATCGTGATGCCGGACATGGAAGAGCTTTCGCTTGAAGAGCCGGAGATCATTCGACAGGGCGGAAAGTATGGGATCCGTCTGAAAGCTGAGGCACCGTCCATTCATATGATGCGCACAAGTATCAAGACTGAGGTAACGCCGATCGTTGGATCGGAGCAGCAATCTGAAGATTTGATTCTGTATCTGCTGAAAGAATTTGAAGAGAATCCGGTGCAGATATGGGAATCCAATATTTTCGGAAAATCTCTGCATGAGCTTGTGAATGAGGGGATGCACAATAAGCTGTACCGTATGCCCGAAGATGCGCGCGGCAAGGTGCGCGAAACGATCGAACGGATCATTAATGACGGCTGCAACGGCCTTTTGTGTATCATTCTGTAAATATTATGCAGGTTTACGAAGAAATGACACCGCAGGAATTTGAAGAAGAGTGTGGAGCAAGAAAGAATTTGGAACATAGGCATACTTTCTCATGGCTTGCGGTACAGGTTATGGTTTGTATTTTGGCTTTGCTTCTTTTGCTTGCGGCAAAATTTTTAGTGCCGGTTGTATATGCAGATTTCTGTGCCTGGTATAATACTGAAATGGAACGGTCGATCTTAATAGAATATGATTAGTTTTCGACTCTGTAATATCAATTTCTGTTTCCGATTCGGCTTCTTTTTAATACCTGCACTGATTCTTTGTTTTGAGAACGGAACATGTTTTTTGCCAATACTATTGGCATACATGGTGCATGAGAGCGGTCACATTATTGCAGCCAGATTCTGTGGGATGCATATATCTGCCATAAAGTTTGGTGCACTCGGTATTCATATGCAGGGAGATGTGCAGAATATTTCGCCGTTACGTCGGGCAGCAGTGTCACTTTCCGGACCGCTTGCAAATTTTCTTATGTTCATATGTCTGCTGCCTTTTGGTCCGAAATGGTATGCAGCAGAGATCGTTCTGTTTGTTTTTCACATACTGCCGGCTGCACCGCTGGACGGCGGAGCAGCACTTTACAGTGGGCTGTGCAGTGCACTGAACGAGAGAACTGCTGCGCGTTTTTGTTCAGTGATATCTGCAGCATTGGCTTTTCTTCTTGGTGTACTCGGATTTTCCGTATTGATTCGAAGCCGCGGGAATTTTTCTTTATTGGTGGCTGCAGGCTATATTCTTTTTTATATTTTGACAAAACAGCGGGGAGATTTGTTCTGATCTTTCCGCTGTTTTCGTACCTACTTTCCTGAATTCTGTAGTTGAAACAAAACATGAATTGAGGTATAATAAACCTAACTATGAGAATGTACTCAGGAAAGGCTGCGTTTTATGCTGAACAGGAAACTCGATAAGATCCTGCCGAAAGTGCAGAAGCCGGGGCGTTATGTCGGCGGTGAACTGAACTCGGTGATCAAGAATAAAGAGAATGTCGACGTGCGCTTTGCTTTTTGCTTCCCCGATACATATGAGATCGGTATGTCGCATCTCGGCATGAAAATTTTGTACTCCCAGTTTAATGAGAAAGATTACATTTGGTGTGAACGTGTTTTCGCACCCTGGATCGATATGGAAGCGGCGATGATCGAGAATGACATTCCGCTGTATGCACTAGAAAGCGGTGACCCGGTAAGTGAATTTGACTTTATCGGCTTTACACTGCAGTACGAATTGAGCTTTACGAACGTACTCAATATGCTGAAACTTTCCGGTGTTCCGCTTTTGAGCCGTGACCGTACTGAACTGAAGAATATTGTAGTCGGCGGTGGCCCGTGCGCATGCAACCCGGAACCGATCAGTGATTTCTTTGACATTCTTTTCCTCGGTGACGGCGAAGAGGTAGACCTTGAGGTTATTGAACTTTTCCGTGAGTATAAGACGAAGGGGAAATCAAAGCAGGAATTCCTTGAGGCTGCGGCACAGATCGAAGGCGTATATGTACCTGCATTCTATGATGTTGAGTACAACGAAGACGGTACGGTTAAGAGCTATATTCCGAAAAACGGTGCACCGGCTACTGTAAAAAAACGTGTCGTAAATAATGTGGATGATATGTATTTCCCGGACAAGTTTGTGGTTCCGTTCATCGATATTGTTCATGACCGTGCTGTTGTAGAAGTGCTGCGCGGCTGTATTCGAGGCTGCAGATTCTGCCAGGCCGGTTTCCTCTACAGACCGTTCCGTGAAAAGAGTGTGGAGACGATCAACCGTCAGGCAAAAGAACTCTGTGCATCTACCGGTTACGATGAAATTTCTCTCTCTTCACTCAGTACAAGCGATTACGGCTGCTTATTTGAGCTTTTGGATACGCTTCATACTTGGACAGAGGAAGAACGTGTCAGTGCATCTCTGCCTTCTCTGCGTGTGGATAATTTTTCCACAGAGCTTACAGATAAGATCGCATCCGTTCGAAAGAGCGGACTTACCTTTGCACCGGAAGCCGGTACACAGCGTATGCGCGATGTTATCAATAAAAATGTATATGAAAATGAACTGAAGAAAACGGTTATGATCGCGTTCAATAATGGCTGGACGAAGATCAAGCTGTACTTTATGATCGGTCTGCCGACCGAAACAGATGAGGATATTGTCGGCATTACAGATCTCGGCCAGAAGGTCGTTGATTGGTATTATGAAACGGAGAACCGCCAGAAAGGCAAGCGTCCGTCGGTTACGGTGAGTGCGGCTGCTTTTGTTCCGAAGCCGTTTACACCGTTCCAGTGGTTTGGTCAGGATACCGTTGAAACGCTTGAAAAGAAACAGAAACTGCTTCGTTCTTCTTCTACTTCCCGTAAGGTGACTGTCAATTATCACGGTGCTGAAACGAGCTTCCTTGAAGCTGTGTTTGCACGCGGTGACAGAAAACTGAATGCGGTTTTGCTTGAAGCTCATAAGCGCGGTATGCGTTTTGATGGCTGGGGCGATTGCTTTGACTTTGAAGCATGGATGCAGATTTTTGCCGATCTCAATATTGATCCTGCGTTCTATGCGAACCGTCAGCGCAGTTACGATGAGGTTCTGCCGTGGGATCATCTGGACTACGGTATTAAAAAATCGTTCCTTATTGAGGAATGTGAGCGTGCCTACGGTGCCGAGACGACACCGAACTGCCGTGAAAAATGTTCAAATTGCGGTGCAGCATGCTTTAAGGGAGGGCTTTGTGTTGAGAAAAGATGTTAGAGTTTGGTTTTCGAAAACCGGAACTGCACGATATATTTCGCACCTTGACCTGAACCGCTGCATGTCCCGTGCTTTTCATAAAGCAAAGCTTCCGCTGTGGTACACGGAAGGCTTTAATCCGCACGTATTTCTGACATTTGCAGCTCCGCTATCATTAGGATTTGAAAGCCGTAATGAGTCCATGGATATCCGTCTGATCGAGGATATGCCGTATACGGAACTCATTGAAAAGCTGAATGCGGGTCTTCCGCATGATATTCGTGTTTTTGCGGTAACAGAACCGGAAATGAAGGGCAACGATATTGCAAATGCCGAATATATCATGCGTCTTGAAGCGGACGATGTGAAAGCGGCGCTGGATGAGATGAAAAGCGTTTTGGCACAGCCTGAGCTTCTCGTTGAGAAGCATACAAAGAAGGGCAATAAGATCATCGATATCAAACCGAATTTTGAATCGATGGAATTTTCCGAAGGCGACAGAGAACTGATCATGACAGTGCGCCTTCCTGCCGGTAACCAGGGCGGTATAAATCCGATGCTGTTTGTGGATGCGGCTGAAAAAAGCCTCAACAAAGAGCTTTTGGTGCGCGTAGAGCGGACTAAGCTGTTTGATGCGAATTTCCGGGAATTTAAGTAAAAAAAGACTTGCATTTTAGAATGAAATGTGGTATGATACTTGAGCATTTGAAATCCGTTGGCCCTCAGAAGCTGTCAATGGGGTTCAATGCACGGTGCAAACCGCGTCATTGAAGCGGACAGTCCTCTGCACTTGATGCATGAATGTCTGAATAATTATTTAGGAGGAAGATCAAATGGACGCACTCAAAATTATTGCTGCCGAGTCCGTTAAGGAGCAGGCACCCGAATTCAGCATCGGTGACACAGTTCGTGTCAGCGTAAACATCCGCGAAGGTGAAAGAGAAAGAATTCAGCAGTTCGAAGGAACAGTTATTGCACGTAAGGGTTCCGGCGTTGCAGAAACCTTCACAGTTCGCCGTATTTCCTACGGTGTAGGTGTTGAGAGAGTATTCCCGGTACACAGCCCGAACGTAAAGGAAGTTGCTATTATCCGTAAGGGTAAGGTTCGCCGTGCAAAGCTCTATTATCTGCGTGACAGAGTCGGTAAGGCTGCAAAGGTCAAGGAGCAGGTTCGATAATCGAATAGCACACAGATTAAAAGGGGCAAATTATATTTGTCCCTTTTTTGCTTTATTTTCAGGTGATGTTATGGAAAAGCATGCGAAAAAGCAGGCTGCGGCACCGGCTAAAGGTGTTCGTGCTTTATTTGAATGGCTTGAGGAGATCGTGGTTGCGCTGACTGTGGTTATTCTTATACTTACATTTGTATTCCGTGTTGTAACAGTGAGCGGCAATTCCATGTACCCGAATTATGTGCACGGTGAACGTCTGATCGTCGCGAACTATTTTCGCGATATAGAGCCGGGCGATGTAGTAGTTCTGACAAATGTTTTGGAAGAGCCGATCATTAAGCGTGTTATAGCTACGGAAGGACAGACCGTTAATATTGATTATGATACAGGTATTGTATCTGTAGACGGCGTAGCAGTGGACGAAACAAAGTTCGGTCTCAAGAACGGAATCACAACAAGTCCGTCTATGGCTTATGAGCCGCTCGTTTTTCCACAGACTGTGCCGAAAAACTGTATTTTTGTTTTAGGTGATAACCGCAGTGTTTCGAAAGACAGCCGCTATGCGGAGATAGGTATGGTGGATGCCCGTCATGTTTTGGGAGAAGCCGTTTTTGTTATTTTTCCGTTTGATCGATTCGGTACAGTGGAATAAGTATTTTTGATTTGGATGAAGATTACAGAGGAAGTGAGAGAGATGAATAACGGTGTAAGTGAAGTACAATCCGTACAGTGGTTTCCGGGTCATATGGCGAAAACGCGCCGCGCGATCCAAAGTAGCTTAAAACTTGTGGATATCGTAGCTGAACTGATTGATGCGCGTATACCGATCAGCAGCCGTAACCCGGTTTTGAAGAGTATCATCGGCAGTAAGCCGAAAATTGTTTTGATGAATAAGGCCGATATGGCAGATCCTGCGGAAACTGCCAAGTGGGTGGAATATTTTAAGCAGCAGAAGACCGTTGCTATTCCGATCGATTGTAAGACCGGAAAAGGACTTAACCGTTTGATGCCGGAAATCAAGAACATCCTGCGTGAGCAGATTGCGGCATGGGAGAGAAAAGGTATGACCGGACGCCCAATCCGTATTATGGTCGTGGGTGTTCCGAATGTCGGTAAATCTTCGCTGATCAACCGTTTGTGCAAAGGCGGTAATGCCGGTAAAGCAGCGGTACAGGATAAGCCGGGCGTTACACGCCGCAATCAGTGGTTCACGATCGGTAAGGGTTTTGAGCTTTTGGATACACCTGGTGTTCTGTGGCCGAAGTTTGAAGATCCGGTCGTCGGCGAACATCTTGCGTTCACAGGTGCGGTGCGCGATGAGATCCTTGATATCGAAGGTCTTTCTTATCGTTTGCTTGATTTGCTGCAGGAGTTATATCCGCAGGCGATCAACACACGTTATAAGACGGATATTGATCCGGCTGAAGGTCTTCGCGGACATGAGATCCTGGAACGCGTGGGTAAAAAGCGCGGTATGCTGATCTCCGGCGGTGAGATCGACACGGAGCGCGCAGCCGTAAATGTTCTGGATGAATATCGCGGCGGTAAGCTGGGACAGATCACACTGGAGCCGGTTGGCAGACCGCTTTCCGCGTGTGTGCCGGAACCCCGTTCTTTATCCGAGGAATAAGAGATATGGATTATACGTTTGAAAGTGCGGCTTATGCACGCGGTTTTACCGCTGTGTGTGGTATTGATGAAGCCGGTCGCGGTCCGCTTGCCGGGCCGGTATACGCTGCGGCTGTGTTGCTGCCGGAAGGTCTTATGATTGAGGGACTTAATGATTCAAAAAAGCTTTCCGAAAAAAAGCGCGAGGCTTTGTTCGATGTGATCTGTGAGAATGCGCTTGCATACGGCATTGGTTTTGCGGATGAGAAAGAAATTGACGAGATCAATATTCTGCAAGCAACATACCTTGCTATGCGCAGAGCCTATGAGAATATGCAGATCAGCTGTGACTATGTGCTGATCGACGGCAACCGGATGCCGCCGATGCCGGTACCGGGTGAAACGATCGTTAAAGGTGATGCCAAAAGTCCGAGTATTGCGGCGGCATCCATTCTTGCGAAGGTCAGTCGAGACCGTGTGATGCTGGAATATGCAAAGCAGTATCCCGAATATGAATTCGAAAAGCACAAAGGTTACGGAACGAAGGCGCATACTGAGGCTTTGCATAAACATGGGCCGTCTCCGATTCACAGAAAGACATTTTTGAAGAAGATACTCGGCTGAGGAGGTGCTCTGTATGCCTGAAACCGTGACCGGAAAGCTCGGTGAGCACTATACTCAGATGTATCTGAAACGCAAGGGATATGAGATAGTCGACGTGAATTTCAAATCACGATTCGGCGAGATCGATATTATTGCAAAAAATGATAAATATATCGCTTTCGTAGAGGTCAAAACCCGCAAGGTGGACGGTATGTCGCATCCGTTTGAATCGATCACACCGTCTAAACGTGCGAAGGTGATTAAAACAGCACAGTTTTATCTGATGCGCTATCCGTCTAATTTGCAGCCGCGCTTTGATGCTGCGGCGGTATTTACAAAGGACGGCGAGCTGCAAAAGATCGAATACATAGAAAATGCATTTTATTGACGGGAGTTCCCGTCCGGCAGATCATTTTATGATTTGCGGAAAGGAAACAGATATGCGTTATTTTGACCTGCACTGCGATACGCTGGTTGCGTGTCTGCAGGATAAAAAATCTCTTTTGAAAAACGACCTGCATGTCAGCGTTGAGAAGGGTGACATGTATGCACCGTACATTCAGTGCGCGGCAATTTTTCTGCCGGATTCCGTTCGCGGTGCTGCAGCAGAAAAATGGTTCGATGACCATGCTGATCTTTTTGATAAGGAAGCACAGAGCGGTGCTTTTACCGTGATCCGTACGGGTGCTGATATCGAAGCTATGGAACATAAACAGGGCACAGGCCTGATGCTGACCGTTGAGGGAAGCGCTGTACTGAACGGCAAACTTGAAAATGTAGCACATTTGAGAGAACGTGGTGTTCGTATGATGACACTGACATGGAACGGCAGCAATGAAGTCGGCAGCGGTATTATGTCGAAGGATTCTTTCGGTCTGACTCCGTTTGGTGTTCTGGCAGTTAAGGAAATGGAAAGACTCGGTATTGCGGTCGATATTTCTCATGCCAGCGAAAAGCTTTTCTTTGATGTTGCCGAACATACAACACGTCCGTTCGTAGCATCTCACTCAAATGCGAAGGCACTGTGCAAACATCCGAGAAACCTTTCCGATGAGCAGATCAAGGTTATGTGTCAGCGTGATTGTCTTGTCGGCCTGAATTATTTCCAGGCGTTTTTGAACGATGAGCCGGATAAAGCAGATGTGGAAGATCTCTACAGACATGCCGAGCATTTTCTGGCGCTGGGTGGTGCAAACATTCTTGCTATGGGCAGCGATTTTGACGGTGCTTCGATGCCTCATGGCATTACGGGTCTTGAATCTATCGAGAATATAGCCAATGTTTTCCTGCGTCATAATCTGCCGGAAGCACTTGTTAACAAGATCTTCTTCGAAAATGCAGCGGAGTTTTTCAAGCGTTTTGACAGATAAGTCTCGATACTGTATTATAGTTTTATCGACATAAAATCGCTCGATTGGAGGATTTTGCCATGATGTATACGAGCACAAGAAATCCCGAATTACATGTATCTGCCGCACAGGCGATCGCACAGGGAATTTCCGAAGAGGGCGGACTTTTTGTTCCGGAAACTTTTCCGAAAGCTTGCCCCGGAGAAATGCTGCACCTCGACTATATCGGTCGTGCGAAATATATTTTGTCCCGTTTTCTGACTGATTTTACCGAGGACGAAATTGCAGAGTGTGCCGAGCGTGCATACGCTGCCGAAAAATTTGAAAATGATACTCCGGCGAAAGTGGTTTCTCTTGATGCACACGGAGAAAACAAGCACATTCTTGAACTCTGGCATGGACCGACCTGTGCTTTTAAAGATATGGCGCTGCAGATTCTGCCGCATCTTCTTACAAAATCTTTGAAAAAGACGGCAGACGGAAAAACGGCGGTCATTCTTGTTGCAACTTCGGGTGATACCGGTAAGGCTGCACTTGAAGGCTTCAAGGACGTGCCGGGGACAGAGATGATCGTATTCTACCCTGAAAACGGTGTCAGCCCCATGCAGAAGCGTCAGATGAACACACAGGAAGGCGAAAATGTTTGTGTGTGCGCGATCGAAGGAAACTTCGATGATGCGCAGACCGGCGTAAAGAAGATCTTTACTGATGAGTCGGTTAAGGCTGCACTGAAAGAAAACAACAAGATGTTCTCAAGCGCAAACTCTATAAACTGGGGGCGTTTGCTGCCGCAGATCATTTATTACTTCTCTGCTTATATTGATCTTGTTAATGCTGATAAGGTAAAGCTTGGTGAAGAAATCAATGTTGTGGTTCCGACCGGTAATTTCGGCAATATTCTTGCGGCGTATTACGCAAAGCAGATGGGATTGCCTGTAAAGAAGTTTATCTGCGCATCAAACAGCAACAATGTTCTGACAGATTTTATCCGTACCGGTGTATACAATAAGAAGCGTGAGTTTTTCACAACGATGTCTCCTTCTATGGACATTCTTGTGTCCAGTAATTTGGAACGTCTGCTTTATCACTTGTGCGGTGCGGATTCTGAAAAGCTTACGAATTGGATGCGTGCTCTTTCTGAAGGCAGCACTTATACCGTAGATGCTGAAACAGCAGAAGCTGTGACAGATCTCTTCTATGGCGGCTGCTGTGACGACAGACAGACCATAGAAACGATTCGACGTGTATTTTGTGAGGACGATTATCTTTGCGATACACATACCGCTGTTGCGATGCATGTGAATGATATGTACTGCCGCGAAACCGGCGACGAAACACCGACCGTGATCGCTTCCACTGCAAGTCCGTACAAATTCTCCGACAGCGTGCTGAATGCATTTAATGTGGAAAAACCCGAGGATGAATTTGAGGAAGCAGCGCTTCTTTCCGAAATGACGGATACCGAGATTCCTTTGCCGATTCTGCAGCTGCAGGGAAAAGCGATACGCTTTAATAACCTTTGCGTACCGGAAGAAATGCCGAATTTTGTTTTGAAAACGATCGGGGTGTAAGTACACATGGCATTGTATACGATTGCCGATTTGCATCTTTCTCTTGGTGCGGATAAGCCGATGGATGTATTCCGCGGTTGGGAGAATTATGTGGAACGGCTCGAAAAAAACTGGCGCGCCCTTGTGACGGATGCGGATACCGTTGTTGTTGCGGGTGACATCTCATGGGGAATGCGGCTGGAAGAAACAGAAAAAGATTTTACGTTTCTTAACAGCCTGCCGGGAAGAAAGCTGATTCTCAAAGGCAACCACGATTATTGGTGGTCTACACGCAGCAAGATCGAAGCTTTTTTTGCGGAGAAAGGCTTTAATACGCTGGAAATCATCTTTAACTCAGCGGTTCGTGTTGGAGATATTACTGTGTGCGGCACTCGCGGCTGGCTGTATAATGCGGAAACAGCGGAAGACCGAAAAATCGTAGCCCGTGAAAACGGAAGATTGGTTGCCTCGTTAAAGGCTGCACAGGCACTCGGTGGAACACCGGTTGTGTTTTTACATTATCCACCGGTATACGATACCGCGGAATGTGCTGCACTTTTGGATACAATGCAGGATTTCGGTGTAAAGGATTGCTATTTTGGACATATTCATGGAGACTATGCGGCAAAAAGAGCACCGATCGGAGAGTACAGAGGGATAAAGATGAACCTTATTTCCTGCGACTATATCCGATTTGTTCCGAAATTGGTGCGAATAAGCGAAAATCTGTAAAAAATTTTAAAAAAATCAGCTAAACATGTGGAATATTCAGATTTTATGTGTTATAATGGCTTGGTTTTATAAATGCAATTTTTATAAATGCAATTTATTTTGAGAGGATAGAGATATCATGAATCTTAAAGCAACAACTAAGACAGAAACAAACAAGTACGAACTCGAGATCGAGATTCCTGCTGTAGATTTCAATAAGGCAATCGACGAAGTCTACAAGGCTGAGTCCAAGAAGATCCAGATCCCGGGCTTCCGTAAGGGTAAGGCTCCGAAGGCTTTCATCGAAAAGTACTACGGTGAGAACGTTTTCTTTGAGGGCGCATTAGACAAGCTGTACCGTCCGGCTCTGATGGATGCAATCGATGCTTCCGGTCTGGAAGTCATCAGCGTAGGTCAGGCTGACATCAC
>JAZNMV010000238.1:0-41102 GCA_045579885.1 Acutalibacteraceae bacterium
AAAAAATGCGAATGTTCGATTGACAAACATCGAACATGTGTTTATAATATAAAGCAAAGAAACAGATGTTCGCAACAAGCGTTCGTTTTTTATAAGAAAGGGGAATGTAAATATGTATATGGTTTTTCTTATGGTTGGAATCGTTGTAATGTGCGGTCTGCTTTGCGCAGCCGAACTGATAGTCAGAGTTTGGGATAAAGCAGATACACGTTCCCGTGTTACACACCGTCCCGTTTATGCAGTGCCGGTGAGAACTGCAGCGAAGGTCACAAAGTTTCCTGTGTCCGGTGCGCTGCCTGACCGCGAGGCGATCGGCAACATTTACTCTCTGTCCGATCATTTTGCAGACCATTTTCAGAAGGTCGTCAATTCGTAAAATACACAATCTTGTTTGCTCCTATAAAATAAAAAAGGATTCGAGGGCTGCTCTTTCCCTGCAGGCCTCGAATCTTTTTCTGTTTTGAAATATTATCGCGCTCTTATCTTGAAACAGTGAAGTGTTTTTGGTAGTATTTTAGACATATATACCGTCAACGTTGTTTACACGGAAAACACGGCAGGTATGGGTCAGGAGGAAAATATGATCGAGATCATAGAACTTATCAACAGTAAGGTGAACGGATTTGTCTGGGGTGTTCCGGCAATTGTTTGCATATTGGGCGTAGGTCTTTATTTGAGTGTGCGTACGGGTTTTATTCAGCTGCGAAAGTTTGGTTTTGCAATGAAGAATACGTTGGGACGTATTTTTAAGAAGACGGAAGCCGCAGAAGGCACAATGACTCCGTTTCAGGCGGTGTGCACGGCACTTTCCGCTACGGTGGGTACCGGTAATATTTCCGGTGTTGCCGGTGCGATCGCACTCGGCGGACCGGGCGCGGTCTTTTGGATGTGGGTCTCCGCGCTGCTTGGTATGTGTACAAAATTTGCGGAAGTTACGCTTGCTGTGCATTTCAGAGAAAAGAATGAGCAGGGAGATTATGTAGGCGGTCCGATGTATTACATAAAGAACGGCCTGAAAAAGCATTGGATGTGGCTGGCGTATGCATTTGCAGCATTCGGCACGTGTGCGGTTTTCGGCACAGGCAATGCCACACAGGTTAATACGATCGTCACCTCTATTAATTCTGCGCTTTTGAGCTATAAACTTCTTCCGGAAAGCAGTCTCAAGGTCACAAATGTGATCATCGGTGTTTCGATCGCGATCATTGTAGCGCTTATTCTTATCGGCGGTATCAAGCGAATCGGTAAAGTTTCCGAAAAACTTGTTCCGGTTATGGCTGTGCTTTATATTGTTTTGGGGCTCGGTGTTATTGTTATAAATTTCGACCGTATTCCCGAAGTGTTTGCAAGCATCATTCGCGGCGCGTTTAATCCGAGAGCCGTTACGGGCGGTATTGTAGGCACATTCTTTTTGAGCATGCGCAACGGTATTTCCCGCGGTATTTTCTCTAACGAAGCCGGTCTCGGTACCGGCTCCATCGCACATGCCTGTGCGGATACGAAGGATCCGGTTCAGCAGGGACTGTTCGGTATTTTTGAAGTTTTCATGGATACGATCGTTGTCTGCACGATGACAGCGCTTATCATTCTGCTCAGCGGCGTAAATATTGAGTTCGGTAAGGCTGCCGGTTCGGAGCTGACCATCAGCGGTTTTGTTTCGGTATACGGTAACTGGATCACGATCTTTACTGCGATTGCCATGTGCTGTTTCGCTTTCTCGACAATCATTGGCTGGGGCTTGTACGGCTCCCGCTGTGTGGAATTCCTGTTCGGTTCGAAGGCAACAAAGGTTTTTCTCGCGTTGTATTCGCTTGTAGCGATCGTTGGCGCGACAATGGACCTCGGTTTGGTTTGGAGCATTTCCGAAACCTTTAACGGTCTTATGGCTATCCCGAACCTGATTGCTGTGTTCCTGCTTTCTCCGGTTGTGATGAAGCTTATGAAGGAATATTTCGGCAAGGAAAGTAAGTAAGTCAGAAATTGAACGGCAGTATATTGATATGCCGCCGCTTGTTATAAAACGAAAGGAGAAACGGTATGCGTTATAAAGACGATTGGTACAAGGCGAAAGAAAGGCTGACGGCTTTCTGGAGAGGAGATATCATCGATCGCTGCTGTGTCAGTGTGAAGGTGTATGAAAACTTCGATGATCCGCTGATCCGCATTGTTCCCGGCACGGACGAAGAACGCATTCGGCACTGGACTGACCCGGAAATGATCATCAAGAGAAACCGTATGTGGATGGAACACACCTATTACGGCGGCGAATCTTTCCCGGCGATTTTTGTTGATCTCGGTGCAGGTGGACATGCCGGTTTCTTCAAGGGAGAAAAGCACTATTTCGGAGATTCCGTGTGGTTTTTCCCGTCTCTCGAAGACCCGAATAAGCTGGAATTTGATGAAGACAGCTTCATGTATAAAAAAACACTGGAGCTTGCAAAGGCATATGCCGAGGATAGCCGCGGTGATTATATGGTCTCCATGCCGGATACTTCCGGAAATATCGATGCGCTGTCCCATCTTATGGGACCGGAGGAACTGCTGCCGGCGATGATCGAAGATCCCGAAGCGGTGCAGGGGGCTCTTCAGAAAATTCAGACCGCATATGAGCGTATCCTCCGCGAGGTCTTTGATATCGTACGTGATGTCAACGAGGGCGGCAGCTGTATCGATTGGCTCAGCACATGGGCACCGGGCTTTCATGCGCAGATGCAGAGCGATGCCTCTGTTATGATTTCGAATCCGATGTTTAAGGAATTCATTTTGCCTGAGCTTCAGACGCAGTGTAAGTTCCTCGAATATCCGCTCTATCATTTCGACGGCGTAGAGCAGATTCGTCATCTCGATGATATTTTATCAATTCCGGAGCTCAGAGCGATCCAGTGGACGCAGGTTGCGGGACAGCCGCCGTGTACGGCATATTTCCCGGAGCTTCGCAGGATTCAGGCCGCGGGCAAGAATGTTCTGATCATCGTTTCGCCGGATCAGATCGAGCCGATCATGGAGAATCTTTCCTCCAGAGGTCTGTACCTTGTAACGACCGCACCGACAAAAGAAGATGCGGACCAGATCATTAAAAACGTCAGCCGTTGGACACATGAGTAAAAAAACAGAGCCCGAAGACGATCGTCTTCGGGCTCTTATCGCAATGAAATTATTCGAAGTTATACGGGCAGAGTTTGAACTTGTAGAGTGTTGCCTGCTGTGCAAAAGAATGCATATACTGCTCGTCGCCGTTCATGATGCGGCCGCGTTTCCACTCGCCGTTTACAAATACGCCTTCTTCTTTCGAAAGCAGGTCGAGGTAATCGGAGCAGGTATCGCTGGGCGAGAAAGTCATGGAACAGTTGCAGGCAAGCACAATGAATTCATAATCGTTCAGTTCCATAACAAGGCCGCCGGCTGCTGCCGTACGGTTGTCATTGTAAGAGAAATGCAGATTTACGTTTCGAAGCTGAACGGAACCGATACGCTCACCGTTATTTGAGAGGAAACCGTGAATAAGTCCTTCTCTGTGCGCTTTTTCGATCAGGTCTTCCATACCGGCAACCTTTCCGTATACATCGGAAAGCAGAGAACCGGCTTTGCCGGACATGGCATCAACGGAGATGTTCAGCGCAGCCAAAACTTCCGGCGCGACCTCTTCGCGAACACCGCACATATCCTCTACGCCGAACGGTGCAAAGCACATCGCGTTGTGCCGGCCCACTGCGTACAGATAGAATGCCACCGTGTCTGCGGTCTGGCGTACTTCGGGAATAAACAAAGGATTTCCGTCGGATGCATATTCGTCACATACATCGCGGTAATAATCGACATAAATGTCCGGTGCATACAGAGCAGCACCCGGTGCGGCAATACGCCATACTTTGTGCATCTTAAACTGCGGTCCGCCGGAGGGATAAAGGCCGGGTTTCCAGGGTGCCTGTTCCAGCCATGCGTTTACGTACATCGGAAGATCATATTCGACTTTGCCTGCTTCAATGATTTTTTCCACAGCGCAGCCATAATGCCATGCCATGAAGGTTTCGGCGGCGTCTTTGCCGAATGCTTCGCTCCATGTGCCGGAAACCTCGAAAGCTTCGGCAAGTTTTTCGGGAATCTGTTCGTTAAATGCAGCATTTGCTGTCGGACTGTAGTCGCGGTCTGCACCGAAAATACCGATCTCGTTTTCAACCTGCATCATGATAACAGTGCGCTGTTCATCTACCTCGCGCAGGTGTTTCATAACCGCAGCGTATGCTTTGGCATCGGCCGCAACAGCTTCTTCACACAGTGGAGAGAGAATACGGATGTTTGTGCCGTTCAGGAAGATGAGCGGCTTGTTGCCTGCAGCGGTGGCATACCAAAAGCGTTTGTGGTCGGTGCGTACCCATTCGGGTGCATAGGTGGAAGCGGCGTTTTTCCACAGACCGAACCACAGAAGAACAAGGCGTACGTTTTCTCGGCGAGCCTGCGAGAGCAGACCGTCTACCAAAGTGAAATCAAAAACACCTTCCTGCGGTTCAATACACTCCCAGTAGATGGGGGCGATAACGCAGTTCATGTTCATATTGCACAGTGCGGGCCATACGCGCGTATCCATATATTCCAAACTGGAAGCGCTCGAGTTATGGATCTCACCGGAGCGGGCATGGAACGGTTTGCCGTCTACAAAAAGCGTAGTCAGCTTGCCTGTACCTTCAATATAGGGAATATGTGCCATATACAGTTCCTCCTTAACTTGTACGTACAAGTGTGCTGGCTTGAGTATAACAGGAATATTTCTGTGTGTCAAATAAAAAAACGACTCCGTCACGGAGTCGTTTTTCAGTGCTTTTATACCCTCAGGCATTTTTACCGTTATAGTATTTTGCAAGTCCGCCTTCACCGGTTTCACGGTACTTGGAGAACAGATCGCGGCCGGTTTCATACATCGTATTGACGACGATGTCAAACGAGATCTTACGGGTGTGGGTGAGGAAGTTTGCAAGGTTCAGCGCGTTGATCGCACGCATAGCGGCAACCGCGTTGCGCTCGATGCAGGGAATCTGTACCAGACCGCGGACCGGGTCACAGGTCAGACCGAGGTGATGTTCCATAGCAACTTCCGCAGCGTATTCGATCTGGTCGAGATCCATGCCGTGCAGCTCGGCTAAAGCCGCTGCAGCCATGGAGCATGCGCTGCCGATCTCTGCCTGACAGCCGCATTCCGCACCGCTGATCGAAGCATTTGTCTTGATGAGGTTGCCGACGATACCGCCTGCTGCGAGTGCGCGCAGAATTTCCGTATCGGAGAAACCGCGGCGTTCCTGCATGTAGAGCAGAACAGCGGGCAATACGCCGCATGCGCCGCATGTGGGTGCGGTAACGATCACACCGCCGGCAGCGTTTTCTTCACTCACGGCAAATGCGTAGGAACAAACCGTGCGGCTTTCGCGTGTTTCGGCACTTTCATCGATATGTTTCTGGCGATAGAGCATCTTTGCTTTACGCTGCACATCCAGGCCGCCCTTCAGCGTGCCTTCCGTATCGAGACCGCGAATGATGGCATTTTTCATGGTCTTCCATACTTCTCCGAGGTAGAACCAAATGTTGTCGCCTTCACACTGTTCTACATACTGCCACAGGCGCAGACGGTTTTCGGTGCAGTAGGCTTTGATATCCGCAAATGTGGAAAGCGGGTAAATATCGGACGGTGCATCGGCCACGGATTCGCCTTCGTTCTGGATCTTTCCGCCGCCTACACTGATAATGCGCTGTGTATCGACAACAGTTCCATTCTGCAGTGCGACAAGTTCCATTGTATTTGGGTGGGACAGGGGTGTATCCGTAAAGTCAAAATGGATCTCAACCGGGCGCGGTGCGAAAGATTTCTTCAAGATTTCATCTGTAAGGTGACCGGGGCCGGTCTTGGCAAGGGAGCCGTACAATGTTACAACAAACGCATCAGCGTGCAGATTTTTTTCTTTAAAACGCTTTGCAGCGCGCTCCGGGCCCATTGTGTGTGAGCTCGAGGGGCCGGTTCCGATTCTGTAAAGTTCCTTTAGCGATTCCATAACCTGAGTGTCCTTTCCGTGCGGTTATACTTATCATGCATCTATTATACGCCCTGCGGACAAAAATGTACAGATGTCTATGATGTGAAAACAAAACTTTTTGGCGAAAAAAGAACAAGACTGTCAAAGGTCGTTTTGACAGTCTTGTTTGATGTGCTTGTTATGAATTATTCTTCCACAACACCGTTAATGATGCACTTTCCGTCTCCGCGGCGCATGGCTTCGACAAATTCCTTTTCGGTACGGATGGGATACGGGAATGCCATGCCGGCTTTAGCAATGCCGACACCGTCAATGCCGTGTTCATCGCTGCCGCTGGTGCGCTGTAATTTGTATTCCGCAGCGAGCTTTTCGGCAAGCTCATTCTCTTCCGGGTGGTTGTAATGGTTGTAGACCTCCGCTGCATCCCAGTTCGAGGGGTCAAGCTCGTAGCTCATATCGATATAGGAACGGTTACGGAACGGGTGTGCATGGGAGATGTAGCCGCCGGCCTCATGTACGGCTGCACAGTAATCCTTAATGGAATACTCATGCAGGTTCGGGTGCTTCAAAAGAAAATCGAGGTCGATGCCGTAGGTCAGAACTTCCTTACCGGCAGCATAATGATGCTCCAAACCGAACAGAACGGAAAACTCCGGATAACGTTCCTTAGCATAGGCTTTGGCACGGCTGAAAGCGTTCCAGTATGCCAGAACAAACTCATCCCACGGCAGAGTACGGTCTATAGCCGTGTTGCCGAGGAAGAAGTGGTTTGTGAAGAAAAAGCCGTCGTAGCCTGCTTTTGCATAAGCATCCACCATTTCTTCGGGGGTGCTTCGTCCGCACAGGCTGCACTCTACGTCATGTACATGTGTGTCGTATTTGTAGAACTTTTCCATAGCTATCCGCCTTTCGGTCTTGTTTAGAAATATATTTTCGGGGATTACTTCTTTTTTAAAGGTCTTTCGTTTCCGTCTTCGTCCACAAGCACCATGTTTTCAAGCTGGGCACGCAGACTTTTACGGTAAGCGGCGATGTATTCGGCACGCAGCTCTTTCTGCTCAGCTGCTTCAGCCTCGGTCAGCCCTTCCGCTTTTGCTTTGCGGGCAAGCTCGTTAATGCGATCAAGTTTAAATTGTTCCATAAGTTTAAATCCTTTACTGATTGAGTAATTTAGTTTTCATCGGCAACAAGGTTCTTTGCCCACATGCCGGACCTGAGCAGGATCGTACCGATGATCACCTTTACGATATCAACGAACTGTACGCAGAAGAAGATCGTGATCATGGGCATTGCTGTATAGCGGCAGAGGAAGAATGCGAGCGGCAGCGGGAATACCCATGTGTACAGGCAGTCGAACAGGAATGTAACGACGGTCTTGCCGCCGGAGCGGATCGTGAAATACGTTACGTGCACATATGCGTGGATCGGCAGTGCGAGCGCATCTACAAGCAGAAGCTGTGTGGTAAGCTCACGTACGGCGGGCTCTGTATTATAAATGAGCGGAATGAACGGCGCAGCGATCGCGATCAGTACACCGATACCGATATGCAGGGCTGTTGTAAAGAAAAGCAGACGGTTGTCCGTGCGTTTTGCTTCTTCGATCTCACCGGCGCCGAGCTGCTGACCGACCATGATGGAGACGGCATTGCCCATGGTGAACATGATAATGCAGAACAGATTCCATGCAGTGCCGGCAATGTTTGTTGCAGCAACAACGGTCAGACCGCGTGTGGAGTAGCTCTGGTTGATGATCGTGGTGCCAAGGCTCCAGAATACTTCGTTGAGCATAAGCGGTGTTCCGGTGATAATGATCTTCTTTGCGATATGGCCCGGAATACGCAGGCTCTTGTATACACCGCGGATGAATTCGAACTTATCGGGATTTGTATGTGCAACGATGATCAGATAAACCGTTTCCACGTAGCGGGAAATAACGGTTGCAACGGCGGCACCGATAACACCGAGTGCGGGCAGACCGAGCTTACCGAAGATCAGCACATAGTTCAGAACAAGGTTTGTAAGGATCGCGATGACACTGGCAGTCATCGGTGCGACCGTTTCGCCGGTTTCACGCAGCGTACTGGAGTATGTCTGCGATATACCGAACGGCAGAATGCCGAAGAGCATAACGAAGAGATAAACTTCGGCTTCGGAAAGTGTGAGCGCAAGGCTGCTGCCGGAGCCGTCATCGGTCAGAAACAGGGAAATCAGATTGCTTCCGAATACAGCGAATATAGCAATAGCAATGGCACTGACGATGACGCTGAAGATCATCTTAAAGCGGAAAGCCGCGCGGACACCCTCATGATCGCCCTTGCCGAAAAACTGTGCGCCGAAAATGGAAGCGCCGGCGAGACCGCCGAAAATGGTAAGGTTGAAAATGAACTGTATCTGGTTGACGATCGCAACACCGGACATGGCTTCCGTGCCGAGGCGGCCGACCATAACATTGTCCAGCAGGCTGACAAAGCTTGTGATCGCCTGCTGAATGATCATCGGGATGAGGAGAACCATCAGCTTATGGTAGAACGCGCGATCGCCTATGTAGTTTTCTTTGAATTTTTTGAACATGTAGTCCCTCCTGGTGTGAATAACATATATGTGTGGACCGGTTTATGGGGACACCGGTAAGAAAGCGGTGTAATTTGGAATGCAGATATCGCATAAAGCGCGAAATTCAGCCTCTTCCCCGGCGGAAAGTTCGGCGGTCATAAGACCGACAACGGAAAAACCGGCTTTTTTAGCTGTGCGTACCGCGTAGAGTGCATCTTCAAATACGACGCATTCTTCGGGGGAAACACCAAGATCCATAGTGCATTTAAGGTAAATATCCGGGTGTTCCTTGCTTTTTCCGATCGTCGTGCAGCTTTCGAGTATGTCAAGATGCTCGAATAAGCCGAGGCGACGGAGCGCGGGTGTCAGTGTAGAAAGATCGGAAGCCGTGGCGAGTGCCGTGCGGATGTTCTGCTGCTTCAGCATACACAGGAAAGCCGAAGCATTTTCGATCTCAGGCACACTCGTGCGGTATTTTTCCGCAGCCATGCCGGAAATCTCCGACATGATCTCTTCCACAGTGCCTTTGGCACCGAGCTTCTCTTTGTAATAAACCGCACATTGCTCGAGGCAGAGTTCGTTCATGATCTTATTCAGACCGGGCGGTGCGTAAATGCCTTTGAAATCGGCATAATCAAATGTGATGCGGTTCCACATCGGCATACTGTCCACAAGTGTGCCGTCCGCATCGAAAATCGCAGCCCGAATGCGGTTTTTAAGCCCGAGCAGCGTTTCCATAGGCATACCTCCCGTAATCAAAATAAAAAGACCCGTACAATGTGACGATCCATAAAGAATAGTATCACATGAACGGGTCTTTTTCAAGGTCTGCAGACGGAACTTTTACCGCATGCCGAGCGCCTGCTTGATGGCATCGATGCCGCGCTGTACCTCTTTGCCGAGCATTTCGGCTGCGCCTTCGGAAGTTTCACCGCTGCCGGCCTCTCCTGTCAGGAGGAAGAAGACGTAATCTCCTTCCGTATAAACCTGTGCGGCTTCAATTTTTGCGGCGTGATCAGCGTAAGATTTGTTCTCGGAAAGCTTCTTTTTGTACTCATTGAGTTTTTTCTCAATTTCGGAAGCTTTGCCGGATTTTGCTTTTACGGCAATAAAAGTGTCCGGGCTTTTGCCGCCGGAAACATTTTCTGCGAAAATCTCTTCGTACAGTGTGTTATCAAGGCCGAGTTCGTTTTTGATCTGTTCCTCACTGAGCTGTGTGTTGGGAGAATAGCGGTCTCCGTACACGCCCTGAAGTGCTTCGCGGAACGGTGCGAAGCTGCCCATTCCGGCAGCGCCGGATGCAGAGGAACCTGTGCCGGAAGAGGAAGAACCTGCGCCCGATGAAGAAGAGCCTGCACCGGATGCGGCGGAAGAAGAGGAGGACTGGGAAGATTCGGAACCGGAAACACCGGAACCCGGCAGACCGGATGCATTTCCGGTGCTCTCCGTACCGGAAGAGGAAGAGGCATCGGGCAGAGCGGAGACCTCCGGCGTGGCAGTAGGTCTGTTGGTGGCGGAAACGGTGGAGGAAACAGAAGACCCGTCGTCCCGACCCATGCAGCCTGTCAAGGTTAATGTAAGGCAGGCTGAAAGCAGAAACGGAAGAATTTTACGTGTCATGATCGATCCTTTCTTTTGTCACGGCTCGTGCCGGTATATAAAACGCACAGGCGCATTTACCTGCGTTTATGTGACTACTATTCCACGAAAACGGAGAAATAACCGCCAGGGCAAAAAAACATCACGAACAGATGAAATCCGGTGGTTATGTGCTCACTTTACATTGAAAAAATGAATAAAATAGTTTATACTGAATTTACTAAGATACAGGAAAGTCGGTGCAGGAAAATGGCGAGATATAAAGAAAAGGAAAAACCGAAGCATATAAAGCGTGTGTCTTTGTTTTCTTTTCTTTTTCCGCTGCTGTTTTTGTTGTATGCAGAATCGGTTTTCGGTTTCTTTTCGGATATGCGGATGACAGTTTACAAAATTCTGTTTTCGCTTTCGTTGGGCTGTGTGGCTATAGTGTTCTCCGCGCTTACGCCATGGCGTGCCGTAAATTATATTTTGCAGACGGTATACACCTTGTTTTGTATCGGGTTCGTTACGGTGCAGTATCTCTGTTTTCGGGTAAGCGGAACTTATTTTGCACTTTTTTCGGGCGCGGATCCGCTGCCGGACGCAGCTTTGCTGCTGTCATACGCTGAAAATGAACTCCCGTTTCTATTCCTTATGGCAGTGCCGGTTTTACTGCAGCTTACGGTGCAGGGTGTTGTGTCGTTCCGTCGTGAATGTGCATTAAGCGTTTTACTCGGCGGGCGAATAATGGTGCTTTTCGGTACACTGCTCCTTGCGCTTATTCTGTCGTTTGTTTCGGTTTCTCTGGCTTTTAAAAACGATGCCGACACGGTATCGCCGAGAAAACAGCTTGAAAAAGAATATATGCCGGTGGCATCGGCGGAAGCTTTCGGTGTTTTACCGCAGGCGGTGCTGGATCTGAAATTCAACGTGCTGCATATTAAAGAAGAGGATATCGTTCACCATTACATCGTAACAGAGAATGGCGAATATGTGGAGCTGTCTGAAGAGGAACTCGAAGAATGGAACAGAGAAGGTTAAATTTCCTTGAATTTCATGTGGAACAGCTTGACAGTATCCGTTTGAAAAAAGTACAATAAATAAAATAGAAATGTGAACTTCAAAACGCATCGGGCGTTTTGAAGTAAAGAAAATTTTCAGAAGGCGGTGTTTTGTATGTATGATCAGAATAAATCGCCGCTGCAGCGTGAGTTTGAACAGTCGGGTACCTACAGAGTGATCCGGCATGTTGGAGATAAGGTGGTTCAGGAACTGAACCGAGCCGGTGTTACAGCGGAGAAAGTAAGCGGCGGTGTGCAGCAGGCTGCACAGAGCGTAAACCGCGCGGTCGATTCGTTCAGCCGTGAGTTTTCCGGGCAGAACCGTCCGAATAAAAATCCGTACAGTGCATCGCAGTATGCTGCGAAAAATGTACCGCCTGTGAACCGTGCACCGCAGCCGCAGAGAACGCCGCCGCGTGTGCAGCCGGTACCGCCTCCGCAGAAGCCGCAGATGGAAATGCGCAGAAAACCGAGCAATGCGAAGTTCTGGATCACGGGTATTACCTGTGCGCTGTATGCAATGACGATGCCGATGACCGAGTGGTATCACCTTATTCCGCTGACTTTGGTCGGCATAGGCGCTTTTGTTGTAAGCCGGACGCTGTTCCGCGGAAAGAAATACTTTGTGCCGATCGAGCCGCCTGCAGCGGCGCCGGTCAAAAAGCCGGAGCCGAATGCTAAAAAAGTCAACACCGGGAATCCCGAAGTGGACAAGATCATTACGGATGGGTATGAATATCTGAAACAGCTGCGTATTGCGAATGACCTCATCGAGGACGAAGTGATGAGCCAGCGTATGGACCGCATGGAAGCGGCATCTGCAGATATTTTTGCTTATATTTCGGAACATCCGGAAAGCGCGCCGCAGATCCGTCGGTTTATGAATTATTATTTGCCGACAACGCTGAAGCTGCTTAAAAACTATGATAATTTAAGCCGCCAGCGTGTTAAGGGCGAAAACGTACGCAATACGATGTTTGAGATCGAAGGCATGATGGAAACGATCGCTTCGGCATTTGAAAAGCAGCACGACAGTCTTTTCGAAGAGGCTGCCATGGATATTGCCGCAGACATCAGCGTTATGGAGTCCATTTTGGAGCAGGAAGGTCTTTCCGGAGACAGCGCAATGCCGAAGGTAAAAGCTTCGGGCGGTACCGTTACACAGGAAAACGGTGTTCCGACTATACAGCTTGACCCGAACGAAACAGAATGATTTGAGATACAGCTTTGCGTGTCTCATACACAATATTTGAGGAGGCTATGAACATGAGTGATATGAAACTGACTTTGGAACAGGAACTGGATACACCGGATCTCGGTGCGATTCCTACCTTAACCTTAGATGGCGTTGAAGAGCCGAAGCCGGAGGCAGAGGCAGAACCCGTTGTTGTGAATGAACCGGTTTTGACACCGGAAGAGCAGAAAGTCGTCGACGAGTTTGTGGAGAAGATCGATATTTCGAATTCCGCAGTCGTTATGCAGTACGGTGCCGGAGCACAGAAGAAGATCGCAAGCTTTTCCGATACCGCACTTGCTAATGTGCGTACAAAGGATCTCGGCGAAGTCGGCGATGAAATCTCCGACCTTGTCGTAGAGCTCAAGGGCTTCGAGATCGGCGAAGACGATAAGGGCTTCTTCGGTTTCTTCAAGAAGCAGGCCAATAAGCTCGAGGGTCTCAAAGCGCGCTATGACAAAGCGGAAGTGAATGTCAATAAGATCGCAAGTTCTCTTGAAGGCCACCAGATCCAGCTTATGAAGGATATTGTTATGCTGGACAAGCTCTATGAAACGAACCTTGCATATCATAAGGAACTTTCCATGTACATCATTGCAGGTAAAAAGCGCCTTGAGATCGACCGTTCCACAAAGCTTGAAGAGCTGAAGGCAAAAGCACAGCGCAGTGGTCTGGCTGAAGATGCACAGGCAGCGAATGACTTTGCACAGCAGTGCGACAGCTTCGAGAAGAAGCTGCACGATCTGGAACTTACCCGTATGGTTTCCGTTCAGATGTCTCCGCAGATCCGTCTTGTACAGAATAATGACCGCATGATGGCAGAGAAGATCCAGTCCACGATCGTTAACACGATCCCGCTGTGGAAGAGCCAGATGGTTCTGGCACTCGGTGTTGCGCACTCTGAAGAGGCGATCCGTGCACAGCGCGAAGTCACTGATATGACCAACTCGCTCCTGAAGAAGAACGCTGAGCGTCTTAAGATGAGCACGATCGAGACCGCACGTGAAACGGAGCGCGGTGTTGTCGATATGGAAACACTGCGTGCTACGAATCAGTCGCTGATCACAACGCTTGATGAAGTTGTGAAAATTCAGGAAGAGGGCAAGGCACGCCGCCGTGCAGCCGAGCAGGAGCTCGGTCGTCTCGAAGGTGAGTTGAAGCAGAAGCTGCTCGACATCCGCTCCTGATCCGCATAGTAGTTTGAGCGGCCGGCGACATCGCCGGTCGCTTATCGCATATTTCCCGTTTGGAAAGGCTGGGATACAGTATGAAAAAGAAAAAAGAAAGAATCAGGGGACGTACAGCTGCCGTGATCGGTATGGTACTCTTAATCGTTTTGAGCATTCCGCTTGGCATGGGCTTTTCTCTTGTTCGTGCACGCAATGCGGCGAGTGAACACTTTTACGGATCGTACGATACATTCGGACTCGTAGAAGATCTTTCGCGCTGCAGCGGAGAAGCCATGAATATGACAACGCTTGCCGGAAAATATATGGAAGCGGATAACGACAAAATCACAGCGGTAAGAGAATGGGGCAGCCGTCTGGAGGCTGCGGAACGTCCTGCAGAAAAAGCGAAGGCGTACGGAGAACTGACTGTGCAGATAAACGCATTGTACAATGAACTGTGCAAAGTGGAAATGAGTGCGGAGGATGCAGAATACCGCGAAGAGATCTATGCGGATTACAGAATGTATGTGGATCTCGTTTCCTACAGCGAATACAATGTGGAAGCTACGGAATTTAATGAAACCTTCCGCAATGCGCCGGGCAGAATGATCGGTGCATTGATGGGCGTCAAGGAACTGGAACTCTTCGCCTAAAAGAGAAAGGAGTCCGAAATGAAAAAGCAAACCTGGCTGTGCCGCGCGGTGTTTTTTCTGCTCGCTTGTGTGCTGGCAGTTTCCATGTCAGTATCGGTTTTTGCAGCCGGCATTCCGGATGCGCCGCAGTCGTATGTGCTGGATGAAGCCGATGTGATCAGCGATTCCACCGAGCGCTACATTAATGAAAAAAATAATGTGCTTGCTGAGGCTTGCGGTGCGCAGATCGTATTTGTTGCGGTTGATTTTACCGGGAATTATTCCACGCACGATTATGCCTACGAGCTTTTCAACAAGTGGGGGATCGGTGATAAAAAAGCCAATAACGGCATGCTGTATGTACTGGTGATCGGTGCGGAGGATTATTATGCACTGCCCGGCTCCGGTGTACTGGATGTGCTTTCCGGCGGTGCGCTCGATAATCTTTTATCTGATTATATGGAACCCGGTTTTGCCGCAGGCGATTATGATACGGCAGTGCGTGAAACGTTTGACCGCACACTGGCCATTTTGGAGCTGAAATACGGCGTTTGGGAGAATAAAGAAACGGAAGAGATTCCGGAAGTCGGTTATACCGGCTACGAAGAAGCACGGGGACAGAAAAGCGGATTTATGAGCCGTTTGTTCCGTCTGTTCGGTAAGGTGATAACATTCGTTGTGATCATACTTGTGCTTCGTGCTATCATAAAAATGTTTTCCGGTCCCCGCGGAGGCGGTGGTTCCGGCGGAGGCGGCGGTTTCTTTAACGGATGGCTGCTCGGCTCCATGATGAACAGAAGGCGGTATTATTACAGACCGCCCCCGCCGCGCCCGCCGTACGGCGGACCGAGACCGCCGAGACCGAATCCGCCCGGAGGTATGGGTGGATTTGGAAGCAGGCCCGGCAGCGGTTTCGGCGGAGGTCGTCCAAGCGGCGGCTTTGGCGGTGGCCGCTCGGGTGGCTTTGGAGGCGGCCGAACAGGCGGCGGAAGCCGTTCCGGCAGTTTCGGCGGCGGACGTTCGCGCGGAGGAGGTGCCGGCAGAAGATGAGCACATGGTTTCTTTTCGACCTAGACGGTACACTGACCGATAACAGCGAGGGCATTATTAAAAGTGCTCGCTTTGCTCTTGACCGTATGGGTTTTCCGAATGAGCCGGACAGCGTGCTTCGCCGGTTTATCGGACCGCCTTTGCATGACTCCTTTATGAGATTTTACGGATTTTCAAAAGAAAAGGCTTTTGAAGCGGTGGATAATTACCGCATCCGCTACAAAGAAAAAGGTGTGTACGAGAGCGAACTGTTTCCGAGACTTCGCGAAATGCTCGAAGCACTTCGCGAAAAAGGTGCTAAACTCTGTGTTGCGACTTCCAAGCCGCTGGTGTTTACCGAAGTGATCCTCAAACAGCACGGTGTTTATGAACTGTTCGAACATGTTGTCGGAGCAAATTTAGACGGTACGCTGACAGACAAAACGGAGGTTATCCGCGAAGTACTTCGCCGTATCGGTGAGACGGACGAGCCGGTCATTATGATCGGTGATCGCAGCTTTGATATTATCGGTGCAGAGAATTGCGGCCTTAAAAGCGTTGGTGTATACTACGGTTTTGCCGACCCCGGCGAACTGGAGGAGGCCGGTGCTTCGTACATCGCAAACACGGTTACCGAATTGAGTGAGGTCCTTTTGAAACTTGCATAAAAGTTTAAACCGCGTCGGAATTTCCGGCGCGGTTTTTATTTCTGTTAAAGTGTGCTGAAGAAGGCTTTGTTATAAAGGTAGGACGGATTTTTCGGATCGCACTGCCCGGCGTAATCATTATACAGTTTTGCGCGCTCAATATTTCCCATGCGGTAGCAGCAGACACACAGCTGCAGATAGGGAATAACGGTTCGGCATTCGGGCAGGACAAAGCCGCCGTTCATATCGGTGGAAGTATCTCGCAGAGCAGACTCATACCAGAAAGCAGCAGCGGCTAAATTGTCTGTTTCAAAAAAGAAGTGTCCGAGTTCACAGCACAGCTCCGCACGGGGCGATCCGTATCGGAGTGCGCGCGTCAGGGAGGAAAAGGCAGCTTCTGGATCGTTCAGCTGTTTTTGGCAGAAAGCGAGATTCCGGCAGGCTTCAAGTTTGTTTTCTGCCCAGCCGTCCCGATTATTCAGAAAAGTCAGAAATTCAGCTGCAGCTTCCTTGTACCGTGCGTGATACATCAGCTCGCGTGCATAGTAAAACCGTTCTCGCGGAGAAAACGCTTGTCCGGTATCGCGAAGTTTTTCATAGATGCGCAGATTTCTGTCCGGGTCCGAAAGTTTTGATTTTCGGTGTGAAACCGCCGCATCACTGTAATATATCTTTCCGTGCGGGGTGATCGCTTCGTGCACGGCGCCTTCCCAACGAAAGCCGGAGCTGCGTCGCAGAAGACGTTCCCGACGGTAGGAAAAGATCGGGTCCCCTTTGCTGTTGAAAGCTGTGTGATAGGGCATCATAACAACATCCGTGTCGGCGGGCAGCTCACTTTTCAGGTGAAGAAAAGCTTCTCTGTCGGTGAGAACATCGTCCGCATCGAGCCACATACAGTAGTCCATCGTGGCTTTAGAAAACGAGAAGTTTCGCGCCGCAGAGAAATCGTCGCACCAGTCAAAATCGAAAACTTTGGCTCCGAATGATGCGGCAATCTCTTTTGTTCGGTCCGTACTGCCCGTGTCGACGATGACGGTCTCATCGACAAGACCACTGACGGACTCAAGGCAGCGCGGCAGATGTTCTTCTTCGTTTTTTACGATCATGCATAAGCTGACCGTGACCATTATGCCTCGATTACACCGGCTGCGCGGAGCGATGCAAGCAGCGCGTTAAAGGCGGTGATTACATCATCCAAAGCAGCGGTTTCGGGAAGATCGGATACCGCCGGTCCGGGTGTAATCACAGCATCGGCACCTGCAGCGCCTGTAGGACCGGTTGCACCTGTGGCACCCGTTGCACCGGTGGGGCCGGTAGCACCGACTGTACCTGCAGCGCCTGTTGCACCGGTGAGGCCGGTTGCACCTGTAGGGCCTGTTGCACCCGTTGCGCCTGTTGCACCGGTGGGACCGGTTGCACCTGTAGGGCCTGTCGCACCTGTTGCACCCGTAGCACCCGTTACACCGGCAGGGCCCTCAACACCTTGAAGGCCGGGAATGCCCTGCGGACCCGTGGCACCTGTTGCGCCGCGCGGACCGGTTGGGCCGGCCGGTCCCTGGGACGGGCAGCAGCCGCATTCGCATGCGCAAAGGGAATGAAAGCTGCCGGATCGTACTGCCCGGGGACAGTTGTCCCAATCCTCGTTATTTCGATAGATTTTCATGGAAAAACTCCTCTCTGTGCATATTGGCACAGTTCAAGATATGCGGACAGGCAGTAAAGTGTGCGCGGCTATAAACGGTACTCCATGAATTTAAACAAATAAAAAAACCGGCTCTCCGCAGAGAACCGGTTTAAATATTGAATTCGGATTATCGCCAACCGGTCGGAACGCCGCCCTCGAAGTCTGCTGTGTGGAACTGTACGGAGCCGCCTGTCTTAGCGCAGTCGTATGTAGCGTAATCGCCGCTTACGTTACGGAGAACATAGTAGTTGCCATCCGGATCGGTGATGTTTGCCGGGAACTTGCTTGCAACGGGTTCCGGCTTTGTGATGGGAGTCTTGAAGACGATAGCCGCAATCAGTCTCCAGATAAAGCCAAGTGCAATCAGAATTGCAACGATCGGCAGGAAAATTCTCTGGCCGACGGTTTTGCACTTGAAGACGATAACGAATACCATGTAGAGCATCGCGAGGCCTGCAAGCACATAAGTGATAACAAGTTCCTGCTGGCTGGGAGCGCCGCCGATTGTCTGAATGATGGCAGTTGCGAGAAGCATAATGCCGAGCAGAATGATGTAGGAGCCGCCAATACCGATAATACCGGCCATCTTACGACGGAAGGCGTTAAAGCCGATTGCGCCTACGAGGATGAGAGCAAGGGCAATGCCGCCGATGATCATCAAAGTGGTCTGATTTTCCATTGTTTTTTCCTCCTGTATTCCCTAAAAAACCTAGGGGTATAAGTATATGTATAATTATACTCGTTTTTTTGGGTTTTTCAATAGTCTTTTTGGCATATATTCTAAACGGGTGTGCTTTGCGTGTATATACTGCGGCTTTATGCGGTATAATCCGTTCTTCAGAAACGTATGATGAAGAAAAAGGTTTTACTGAAAGCAAACGGGAAAGGATGGTCGGTAAATGAAAAAGGCAGCGGCTTGGATGGCTTCTTTTCAAAAAGTTTTTCTCTTACTGGGTGTTTTATCGACCGTTTTTATAAGTGTGTGGTGTATCGTGTACAACCTAAGACCCATTGTTGAAACATACGGTGCCTGTTGGCTGCTGCGTATTTCCGGTGTTTCCTTAATGCAGAGCCCGAGAGCGGAGGAATACCTCGAACAGACAGAGCCGAAACCGGATGCACTTTCAAACCGAGGAGTTGAGCCGGACACAGCCCTTGAACCGGAAAAGCAGAAGCCGCCGGTCGTAAAGTCCACACCGGACCCGAACAGAGAGACCGGCACGGTGGAAGTCCTCAAAATGAGCGCCGGACAGCCGGTCGATTGTTTTACGGTGAAGGATGAAACGGGAACGGGACTCGATTTGGAGCAGGAGCTGCTTATAGACCCGAAGATTTCCGTTAAACGGGACGGCTCTCCCGTCGTGCTGCTCTACTCCACCCATACAACGGAATCTTATGTTTTGGAAAACGGTGCGGATTGGTACTATCTCGATGATGATTTTCGCTCGTTGAATTTAGATGAGAGTGTTGTGTCCGTTGCTGCTGAGGCTGCGAAAGTGATCGAAGCCGGCGGATTCGGGGTCATTCACGATAAGACTGTACACGATCATCCGGCGTACTCGGGCAGCTACGCACGGTCTATGGAGACGATACAGAAAAATCTCCGGGAATACCCCACGATCGGGATCACAGTGGATGTGCACCGAGATGCATTCGGTGAGAGCGGTACAACACGATATAAACCGGCAGCCGAAATCAACGGAAAAGATGCGGCGCAGATCATGATCCTTACCGGATGCGATGTATCCGAAAACCCTGTTTTTCCAAACTGGCGCGAGAATCTGCACCTTGCACTTCGCATACAGCAGAAAGGCGAAACACTGTTTCCGGGATTGTTTCGGCCGCTGTATTTTTGCAAAAGAAATTATAATATGCATGCCACAAACGGCTCTCTGCTTGTGGAGGTCGGTACGGATGTGAACACGCTCGAAGAAGCTCGGTATGCAGGGAAGCTTTTGGGAGAAACGCTCCTGGCTGTGCTGAATGATCTCGCGGATAAATCGGAATAAAGAAAACAAAAAGCGTACATAATGAAGAAAAACAAAGAGGTGTTTTTTTTCATGCGGTGCTTTTCTTCCCGTGCTTTTTGGGTTTCTTTTTTGGCGACTCTGCTTACGGTCATTCTTGTTTTCGCGATCCTGTTTGTGGATGCCGAAGGCCGAAAGCTTAGCTTTAACGATACGGCACCGCCGTTTGAAATGCTGTATTATGCGGATGAAACGGCGGAACTTCAAATCAATGCGTTTTCACTCGATAAGCGAGTCGATGTTTCGGGCATTGTACGTGTATGGCACTTTATTGCGGATTTTTTCTGTATCCCACGTGCGCGGTTTCCGAAGAGCGAAGCGGGATAACAGGCGGTTTTATATTATTTGAGAAAAAGTTCGTGATTTCTTCACAAATATGCTGTATACTGGAAAAAGCAAAATAAAACAGCGGTAAAAAGCCGCAAAAAACAGAAGAGGTAGATTTTTCAAATGGCAAAAAGACAGTTTAAAGCAGAATCCAAAAGACTTTTGGATCTGATGATCAATTCGATCTATACACACAAGGAAATTTTTCTTCGTGAGCTTATCTCGAATGCGAGCGATGCTATGGATAAGCTGTATTATAAATCTTTGAATGAAGGTGTTACCGGTCTTAACCGTGACGATTTTGCGATCACACTGGAAGCGGATAAGGAAGCCCGTGTGCTGCGTATCCGTGATAACGGTATCGGTATGACACAGGAAGAACTCGACCAGAATCTCGGTGTCATTGCGAAAAGCGGTTCTTTGAAATTTAAGAGTGAAAACGAAAAGGCTGAGGATATCGACATCATCGGTCAGTTCGGTGTCGGCTTCTACTCTGCATTTATGGTAGCTGACCATGTTCGCGTGGAATCCAAGGCGTTCGGTACGGAACAGGGTTACGCATGGGAGTCTGACGGTGCAGACGGCTATACCGTACGTGAATGTGCAAAGACCGCACACGGTACGGAGATCACCCTGCACATCAAGAACGACACAGAGGACGAAAATTACAGCGAGTTCCTCGATGCATACCGTCTGCGCGGTTTGATCAAGAGATATTCCGACTATATCCGTTATCCCATTCGCATGGAAATGGAAAAGAGCCGTGTAAAAGAAGGTACGGAAAACAAATATGAGCATTATTTTGAGCTCGAAACGCTGAACAGCATGGTTCCGCTGTGGAAAAAGACCCGCAGTGAGATCGAAGCGGAAGAATACAACAGTTTCTATAAGGAAAAATTCTTCGATTGGCAGGACCCGCTTAAAGTTATTCACACTTCCGCCGAAGGCATCGCTACATATAATGCGCTGCTGTTCATCCCGGAAAAGGCACCGATGGACTACTATTCCAGAGATTTTGAAAAGGGTTTGCAGCTGTATGCTTCCGGTGTTCTGATCATGGATAAGTGCTCCGACCTGCTGCCCGATTATTTCGGTTTCGTTAAAGGTCTTGTCGATTCGCAGGATCTTTCTCTGAATATTTCCCGTGAGATGCTGCAGCATGACCGTCAGCTTAAGCTCATTGCCGGCCGCATCGAAAAGAAGATCACATCCGAACTCAAGTCTATGTGCGAGCATGACAGAGAGAAGTATGAGAAGTTCTTTAAGAGCTTTGGTCTGCGCCTTAAGTTTGGTATGTACGACAATTACGGCATGAATAAGGATAAGCTCAAGGATCTTGTTCTGTTCGCTTCTTCCACCGGCAAAATGCGTACGCTGAAAGAATATGTTGCCGATATGAAGGAAGATCAGCCGCATATTTACTATGCATGCGGTGAAACAGCGGAGCGAATTGCACGTCTGCCGCAGACCGAAGCGGTTCTGGACCGCGGCTACGAGGTTCTGTATCTCACGGATGATGTGGACGAATTTGCACTTATGGTTCTGCAGAGCTATGAAGAAAAGACCTTCAAAAATGTTTCCGCAGAAGATGCGCGTATTCAGACGGAGGAAGAAAAGGCTGCTCTTGAAGCACGTACGGAAGAAAACAGCGCTTTGCTCGAAAAGATGCAGGAAATTCTCTCCGAACAGGTCAAAGAAGTTCGTCTGTCCACCGCACTCAAGAGCCATCCGGTATGCATCACAACGGACGGAGCACTTTCTATGGAAATGGAGAAGGTGTTAAATTCCATGCCGGGTGCGGAAGAAAAGGTAAAAGCGGAGCAGATTCTGGAGATCAACGCAGATCATGCTGTGTTCGAAACACTGCGCCGTTTTGCGGAGGATGCGGATAAGCTTCAGAAATATACACAGGTTCTGTACAATCAGGCGCTTCTCATTGAAGGCAGAACCATTGAAGATCCGGTGGCATACGCCAACGCTGTAGCGGAGCTTCTGTCCCTGTAAGAGACATAGCCCGCGGAATTTTGGAGTGGGCTATGAAAAAACAAAATAAAAAGCGAAATTGGAGCAGCGTGTTTGTGATCTCGGTGCTCGCAAGTTTCATTGTACCGTCAGGTTATCTTATTCTGCGTATTGCTTTGGGCGATAAGCTGTTCGGCAGTCCGGGCGGACGCGGCCGTGAGGATTATGTACTTATGCTCCTGCAGTGTCTTTTAGGCGTTGCAGCCATCCTTGTTCCGGCTAGACTCATGCGTCGGTGGGATATCGAGATCCCGAAGGTCATGTTTCTCATGTACGTGGGATTTCTGTACTGTGCGATTTTTCTCGGTGAGGTTCGAAGCTTTTACTACACCGTGCCGCACTGGGACACGATCCTGCATATATGCAGCGGTGCCATGCTCGGTGCGCTCGGCTTTTCCATGATCGCGATCTTTAATAATACAGAGCGTATCCCGCTGAATCTTTCTCCGCTTTTTGTCGCGGTATTTGCATTTTGCTTTGCTATGGCGCTCGGCGCGGTGTGGGAGATATATGAGTTTTCGGCAGATATACTGCTTGGGACAAATATGCAGAAATTTGCGCTCGATAACGGTACACAACTTATCGGACAGGATGCGCTGCGCGATACAATGAAGGATATTATTGTCGATGCGCTCGGTGCGGTTGTAACGAGTGCGATCGGCTATGTGTCCGTAAAACACGAAAAAGGATGGATCGATGGGTTAATGATCCACAGGGGGAAAAATACAAAGTTTGGGAAGGGGAAAAAATAATGAATCAAAATCCGCAGTACGGTGCGTATGCGCCGCCGGTTCAGAATATACCGGCAGGCTTTCCGGTTCCGCCCTGGGCGGACCCGCAGAAAAGGGAACAGAAGGAGCTGCGTAAAGCGGCATCCCGTCTGTCTTTAGCGACAGCGGTGTCTATTCCGCTGAGCACACTTTTTGCCGGAATTGCCGGTCTGTTTCTCGGTGCTTGCGGCGTGAGCATGTCACTTCCGGCCGGTGAAGGTGTGAACGGCATGCCGCCCGTCGTTTATTATTTGTTTTCGAGTGTTATGTCGTTTTTAACACTTGTTCTGCCGTTTGGGCTGTTTCTCGCTTTCGGTAAGCGGAGACTTGTAGATTCGATCCTGGTTGAAAAGACAGGCTTCTGGCACGGTATTCTCCTTGCGTTTGCCGGGTTGTTTATCTGTATTCTCATGAATATTCCGGCGAATCTGATCGCTTCGATTTTTGAAGAGGCCGGTTTGAACGGTGCTACGAATACAGACGGAATGATCGTTAATTCAACAGCGGATGTTTTAACGCTGCTGCTCAGCGTTGTACTCGTTGCGCCGGTGGCGGAGGAATTCGCCTTCCGCGGGATAACCGTTTCCGTTATGCGCCGTTGGGGTGATTGGCCTGCGGTCTTTTTCTCCGGACTCATTTTTGCGCTGGCACATTATAGCTTCCAGGCGCTGCCGGTCGTTTTCACGGGCGGCTTTGTAATGGCGCTTTTATACGTTTGGACGAGAAATATCTGGATCACGATCTTCGTGCATTTCCTGAATAATCTCGTGGCGTCCCTGCCAATCGTAGTAGGCTTCTATGCTGGTGAAACTGCTTCAAATGCGGTCAGCAATATCTCTATGCTGGCAGTTGGTGTGCTTGGCATCCTGTCCATCATTATCCTCACGGTGCGCCATGCAACGGATAAGCACAGACTGACCTTCCGTTTGGAAAAGGGCGTAGCGGCGCGAAAAAAAGTGCTGTGGCTGTTTATTAACCCGGGCTTTATCATCTATTTCATTCTGTTTATTATTATGGCGGTGATGGCTCTCTATGCCGTATAATGCAATGAAAAACCGGGCTTTTGTGCCTGAAAACCGCTTTATGGAAGAAGCACTGCGACTTGCGCGCGAAGCGTTCGATGCCGGAGAGGTACCCGTAGGCGCGGTCGTTGTAAAGGCCGGTGAAATTATCGGTGCCGGGCGAAACCGCAGAGAGGAAGAGCAAAGTGTGCTCGGTCATGCGGAAATCGAAGCGATGAATGCGGCGGCAAAGCACCTCGGCTCATGGCGGCTTGAAGGCTGTACGCTGTACGTCACCATGGAGCCGTGTCCGATGTGTGCGGGTGCTGCGGTGAATGCACATGTGGAGCGCATTGTATTCGGCGCGGAGGATGAAGCCATGGGTGCCTGCGGTACGGCGGTGAATGTAACGAACCTTCCCCGTGCGTTTAAGCCTGAATTGTACCGCGGTCTGATGGCGGAAGAATGTGCGGCGCTGCTTAAAGCGTTCTTTGCCGAAAAAAGAAAATAAAAAATGCCTCACAGAATTTCAGAACGTTCTGTGAGGCATTCTTATTTGTATGTATTATTCTTCGGAGCTGCTGTTTTCCGTATCCTTCGGTGTAACCGTGATACGTACGAGGGATGCACGCTGTGCATCGGTTTCTTCTACAACAACGTGGAGATTTTCGTAGTCGAAGCTGTCGCCCTTTTCGGGAATGCGGTCAAGCTGTGCGATAACCCAACCGTTAATGGTAGAGGCATCTTCTTCCGCGTCAATATCAAAGAAGGCGAAGGTTTTATGAAGCTCTGTGGAGCAATCCACGAGATATACGTTCTCGTCCACTTTTTTGAAGGCTTCCACGATCTCGTCGTGTTCATCCCAAATTTCGCCGACAAGCTCTTCGAGAATGTCTTCGAGTGTTATGATGCCTTCTGTGCCGCCGAATTCATCAACGATAACGGCGAAATGCGATTTATTCTGCTGCAAGAGTCTGAGCAGTGTCGAAATTTTCATCGAAGGCGGGACAAATTCCACAGGTTTAATGATCTTTTCAAGCGGTGCACCGGTACGCAGTACGTAGTTGTGGAAATCCTTCTCGTTGATGATGCCGACAATGCTGTCTATCGTTTCCTCGTAAACGGGCAGGCGGGAGAAGCCTGTTTCAATGAACAGCTGCGCGATGTCCTCAATCTCGGAATGAATTTCGACCGCTTCCACATCTACACGCGGTGTGAAAATGTCGATACATTCCAAATCATCGAATTCGATGACGTTGTGGATGAGCTCGCTCTCGTTTTCGTTGATGCCGCCTTCCTGCTCCGCTTCTTCTACGATGGTCAGCAGTTCGCTTTCCGAGATCGTGCGGTCCGAAGAGACCTTGAAGAGCTTGTTGACCGCCTTTTTAATGGCGACCAGCAGAATATTGACGGGCTTAAAGATGTAGTTGAGCACATTGATGATCGGCGCGGAGAACATGGCGAAGCGTTCCGGAGATTCTTTTGCTATACTCTTCGGGGTGACTTCACCGCAGATCAGAATGACGATCGTCATGACGACGGTGGAAACTGTGGCACCGTTATCGGCAAACCACTTAATAAATACTACCGTTGCCAGTGAAGTTGCAAAGATGTTGACGATGTTGTTGCCGACCAGGATGGATGAGATCAGTTCATCATAGTTTTCGGAAAGCTCATAGGCTTTCTGTGCGCGGCGGTTTCCGTTTTCAGCCATGTTCTTCAGTCTGACGCGGCTGAGAGAGGAAAACGCGGTCTCCGTAGCGGAAAAATACGCTGAGCAGAGTACCATGATGAGAATGGTGATAACTAACCCTGTACTGTGACTGTCCATTTGAGAAAAACTTACCTTTCATAGCTGTAAATTTTGCCGCGGCCACATGCCGCTTGCAATATGATTTTATATCATACCATACTATATGAAAAAAAGCAAATTGATTTGAGAAAGACGGACTAAACAGCGGTTAAGGATAAAGACGCTTGCAATATTTCCCGCCATCCTGTATGATAAACTCGAGTTATTATGAGCTTTAGTATTGGGACTTGGAGCGTATTGAAAATGACGGAGAAACGAAAAATAAATCTCGGCGTCGTAGCCCACGTCGATGCCGGTAAAACGAGCCTCACGGAACAGCTTTTGTTCCTCGGCGGTGCGCTGCGCACAGCCGGTACGGTCGACCAGGGCACCGCGCAGACGGACACACTGGCGATCGAACAGGCGCGCGGCATTTCGGTTAAAACAGCCGATGCGGTACTCGAAACGGAAGATACTGTGATCAATATCATCGACACACCGGGTCATGCCGATTTTATCAGTGAAGTGGAACGTGCACTGTCCGTTCTGGACTGTGCTGTTGTGGTGGTTTCCGCGGTAGAGGGTGTGCAGGCGCAGACCGAAATTTTGCTCGGCGCCATAGAAAAAATGAAGCTGCCGTGTGTTTTGTTCATCAATAAGCTCGACCGTGCAGGCAGCGATTTTGCATCTGTATATACAGAGCTTCAGGAGCAGCTTGCGGGGCACAGCCTGCTGAAAATATACTGCCCCGAAAACGAAGGGGATATCTCTGTTCGGGTAAAGCCGGACCCGGATGCCGCAGAAAACGCGGTCGTTCTCACAGGAAACGAAGAACTCGTTGAAAACTTTTTGCTTGGAGAAGAACTCGAGTTTGCACAGACTGTGCGTCTCGCTGTGGAAAACGGCGCGGTTCCGGTACTGTGCGGATCTTCGAAAACGGGTGTTGGCTGCCGGGAACTCCTGGATGTTCTCCGTACATGTATGCCGCAGGCCGCAGTTGAAGCAGACGAGCTTTGTGCTCGCGTTTTCCGCGTGGAGCACGATAAGCAGTTCGGCAAGCTCTGCCATGTGCGTGTTTTCTCGGGAAAACTGCAGCCGCGTCAGAGTGTATATCTGCCCCGCGTGGATAAGGAAGAAAAGGTAGCCGGTATCCGTCGTCCGCTCGGCAGAAAACAGGTCGATGTACAGATGGCGGAAAGCGGAGATATTGCCGTTTTGTTTGGCCTTGATGAAGTGCGTGCCGGCGATATGATCGGTCGGGGAACACCGCCGCGCGGAGAATCTTCCCTTGCTGTGCCGCTTCTCACTGTAAAAGCGGAGCCGCAGAAGCCGGATGAGCTTATGGCGCTCGTTTCCGCACTGCATGATCTTGCGGATGAAGACCCGATGCTGCATTTTCTTTGGATCCGTGAGAAGCAGGAGATCCAGCTGCGCATCGTCGGTAAAATACAGCTTGAAATTCTTGAAGAATTACTCTTCGAGCGTTACAATCTGCGTGCGAAATTCTCGCCGCCGTCCGTTATCTATAAAGAAACGCCGTCCGCAGTCGGTGAAGGCTTCGATGCTTACCTCATGCCGAAACCCTGCTGGGCGATCCTTAAATTTCTCATTGAGCCGCTGCCACGCGGTTCCGGCCTTGTATATGAGTCGAAAACCTCGCCCTCGCGTCTGATGTACCGCTACCAGAATCATGTGGAGACAGCTGTGCCGGAAGCGCTGACACAAGGTATGTACGGCTGGGAGGTCACGGACCTTAAAGTTACGCTCATCGACGGTGAGCATCACCATGTGCACACACATCCTTTAGACTTTTTCCTCTGCACACCGCTTGCAATCATGGACGGCCTCAGAAACTGCGGCACAACGCTTTTGGAGCCGATCTTAAAAGTGAAGCTGACCTTCGACCCGAATCTTTCCGGCCGTGTTATCGGTCTGATTCAGAATGCCCGCGGTGTATTGCTCGATCAAATCGTGCGCGGAGACCGACAGACGGTCACGGCGGAAGTTCCCGTAGCCGAAAGCATGGAAATGCCCGTGGAGTTTGCAAAGCTGACTTCCGGCCGCGGCAATATGGCGTCAACGTTTTCCCACTATGCGCCCTGTGTACCCGGATTTATCGTTGAACGTGAGCGTATTGGTACGAATCCGCTGGATAGGGCGAAGTATATATTGGAAAAACGAAACGCTTTGTCCTCTTGAAGCTAAGTGCCCTACGCGTACGCGGTTCGCAAAAATCGCGCAGTACGTCGTTGCGCGAACCTGTGAATTCGGTTGCGTACACAAAGTACGCGCCCTAAAATTCCCAGAACCGCGCGCCTAGTCCTGCAACGATTTTTCCTGAACCGAGGTCTCCGGGAGTGTGCCCTACGTGAGCGCGGTTCGCAAAAAATCGCGTGGTACGTCGTTGCGGGAGGCCCCCACATAGTTCTGTGGTAATTTTTCAGAAACCGAGTTCTGCAGGAGTATACTCTGCAGCAGCGTAAAGCGCAAAACAGAGCAGAAAAAGACGGAATACTTTGATTCCTGTTTTTAGGAGAATATTTATGAATTATACAGAAAATCTGATCATCCCCGAGCGCACGTTACTTGTCGCGTTGGATACAGGTGAATACGATGTAGAAAGTTCACTTGCCGAGCTTTGGGAGCTTACAAAAAGCAGCGGCGCTGAACCCATTGCAATGCTGACGCAGAAAAGACCTTCTCCCGAGACCGCAACCTGTGTGGGCAGCGGTATGGTGCAGGAGATCCGCGAATTCTGCGAAAACAATAATATTGAGCTTATTATTTTCGACCGTGAGCTGACCCCGACGCAGATCCGTAACCTCGAGCAGGAGACCGATGTGCGTGTTGTAGACCGCACGATGCTGATTCTCGATATTTTTGCACAGCGCGCACAGAGCCGTGCCGGTAAGGTGCAGGTTGAGGTCGCACAGCTGAAGTATCTGCTTCCGCGTCTCTCCGGTAAGGGTGCCGCCCTTTCCCGTCTCGGCGGCGGTATCGGTACACGCGGACCGGGTGAAACAAAGCTTGAAACAGACCGCCGTCACCTTCGCCGCCGTATAGAAGCGCTCCGTGAGCAGCTTAAAAAGGTGGAGACCGGACGGCAGGAGGTGCAGCGCCGCCGCAAGAAAGACGGTACGGTCACGGTTGCGCTTGTCGGATATACAAATGCCGGTAAATCCACACTGATGAATCTTCTCACGGAAGCCGGGGTATTGGCTGAAAACAAGCTTTTTGCAACGCTTGATCCCACGGCGCGTGCCTTAAAGTTGCCGGGCGGCAAGACCGTTATGCTTATCGACACGGTAGGTCTTGTTCGCCGTTTGCCGCACCATCTTGTAGAAGCGTGTAAATCAACACTGGAGCAGGCTGCAACAGCGGATATCATTCTGAATGTTTGTGATGCTTCGAGTCCCGAAGCTCGCGTACATCTGGATGTAACGCAGGAAATTTTGCAGAGCCTTGGCTGCGGCGACCGACCGGTCATTCCGGTGCTCAACAAATGGGATCTTGTGGAAGATATCGATGCCGCTGTGCACGTACAGAATGCGGTACGCATCAGTGCGCTGCATAACGAAGGTATAGATAAGCTGCTTGAAATGATCGAGGAGAATCTGCCGGTCAAGGCGGTAGAAGTTACAGCGCTTCTGCCTTTCTCCAAAACGGGCATTGCCGCACAGCTTCGTCAGGCCGGTGCGCTTATCAGCGAGGAATATACAGCGGAAGGTCTTATGATCCGCGCTAAAGTGGAACCGAAGGAAATGGCACTTGTTGAGCCGTATCTTACGGAGGAAGCCGACGTCGGCTCAGATGAAGAGGAACCGGATAATAGGGTGTTGGGTGACAAAGTGCAGGCGTTTTTTGAAAATGCGCAGCTTCTGCAGGACCTGTTCGAGATAACCCCTCTCATGTACGGCTCTCTGGGATTGGAGTACCTGACGGGAGAAGAATTGAATGCGGATGATATCGATATTCTGATTCCCAAAGCCTTCCTTTTGGAAGGCTGGGACGAATTTCGGACTATGCTTGAATACGACGGTTATATCCTGATCGATGAACACGAGCATACTTTCGAAAAGAACGGCATTCATTATTCTTATGCGCAGATCGAAGAGCTTGAGTCCTTTGCGGGGATCCCCATGTCGGAAATCGGGATTTCTGAAAACGGGAGCGTCCGCTTCAAGCTGCTGTCGCTGCAGCAATACCTGAAGGTTTACACCGCTTCCTCGAAAGACGGGTACAGAGTAAACACAAAGAATAAACAGGATTTTGAAAAAATAGAGCTGATCCGTGAACTGTTGGATCTTTGACGGACAGTGAATGCGAAATATACGTTTTTATGCATAATATGCAGAATATGCATAAAAATATACAGCGAAATCGAGAGGCAAAACGGCTGTTTTACGGTGTTTATCCGCATAAACAGCCGTTTTTTTGCGTTCAATTCAAAAAAATGAAAAAATTTGAATAAATATGCATTTAGGGGTTGATTTTTCTAAAAAAAGGTGTATAATGTGAAACGTTCCCTCAAAAGGGAAAAATGAAAAAGAAACTTACCGCCGACGTGAACGCCGAGCGGCGCATAGAAAAGAGGAAACTATCATGGCAAAAGAAATCAAAAAGGTCGTTCTGGCATATTCCGGCGGTCTCGACACTTCCATCATCATTCCGTGGCTGAAGGAAAACTACAACAACTGCGAAGTTATCGCAGTTTCCGGTGACGTTGGACAGGGCACCGAGCTCGACGGTCTCGAGGAGAAGGCACTGAAGACAGGCGCTTCCAAGCTCTACATCGAAGACCTCAAGCAGGATTACATTGAAAATTACATCTGGCCCTGCCTCAAGGCAGACGCTAAGTATGAGGACTACCTCCTCGGTACATCCCACGCACGTCCGTGCATTGCAAAGCGTCTCGTTGAGATCGCTAAGGCAGAGGGTGCAGATGCAATCTGCCATGGCTGCACAGGTAAGGGCAACGACCAGGTTCGTTTCGAGCTGACCATTAAGGCTTTCGCTCCGGATATGAAGGTCATCGCTCCGTGGAGAGAGTGGTCCATTAAGTCCAGAGACGAAGAGATCGACTACGCGGAAGCACACAACATCCCGCTGAAGATCAACCGTGAAACAAACTACTCCAAGGATAAGAACATCTGGCATCTGTCCCACGAGGGTATGGACCTTGAGTTCCCGGCAAATGAGCCGCAGTATAACAAGCCCGGCTTCCTTGAGCTGAGCGTTTCTCCGGAGCAGGCTCCGGATGAGCCGACCTACGTCACAATTCACTTTGAGAAGGGTATCCCGACCGCAGTGAACGGTGAAGAGCTGGGTGCAGTAGAGCTCGTTACAAAGCTGAACGAGATCGGCGGTGCAAACGGCATCGGTCTTCTCGACATCGTTGAGAACAGACTGGTTGGCATGAAGAGCCGCGGCGTCTATGAGACTCCGGCAGGCACCATCCTCTACAAGGCACACAACGTTCTCGAGACCATCACACTCGATAAGGAAACCTTCCACTATCTCGAGAATACCATCGGCCCGAAGATGGCAGACCTCACTTACAACGGTCAGTGGTTCACTCCGCTCCGCGAGGCGATCTGCGCATTCGTTGATAAGGTCAACGAAGTTGTCACAGGCGATGTTAAGCTCAAGCTCTACAAGGGCAATGTTATCAACGCAGGCGTAACTTCTCCGTACTCCCTGTATGATGAAGATATCGCTACCTTCAACGAGGACGAAGTTTACGACCAGAAGGATTCCGCTGGCTTCATCAACCTCTTCGGTCTGCCGATCAAGGTTCAGGCTCAGATGAAGGCAAAGAACGGTCTGGAATAATTGATAAAACCGATTTAGGGCAGGCAGAAATCCGCTTGCCCTTTTCTGGTATAATAAAGGAATGTGTACATATGGAGCTTGTCGATATCTACGACCGAAACGGCTGCCGTACAGGTGTTGTGAAAGACCGAAGCGAACCGCTGCTAGACGGTGAATATGTTATGGCGGTTGGGATCTGGATCGTAAACAGCGCAGGACAGATATTCCTGACAAAGCGCAGCCCCGAAAAACGCTATATGCCGAACAAATGGGAAAACCCCGCAGGTCATGTACAGGCAGGTGAAGATTGTGAAGATGCCATCGCGCGTGAACTGTTTGAAGAAACCGGTGTGACGGTCGCGACCGGACAGATGACTTTTCTCGGCGGTTCGCAGTCGGCATACGGGTTTGGCAGAGATTACGGTGTACGGATGGATTTTGACCTGAGTGCCGTAAAGCTGCAGCCCGGTGAGACCTGTGATGCCAAATGGGCAGAACGGGACGAGTTTTGGCGCATGGCTGAAAGCGGTGAAATTGCCTCTTCCGTTGTTGAGCACATGCAGGACTATATGGATAATTTTTTGAGATTTATCGGACAGAAGGCGTGAGTTGTCCGGAAAGGAATTTTAACTATGGAACTTTGGAAAGGTCGCTTTCAGAAAGCGCTTGATCCCAAAACAAATGATTTTAACTCCTCCATCTCGGTAGATAGCCGTATGTTTAAGGAGGATATCGAAGGCAGCATCGCGCATGCTACCATGCTGGGTGAGACCGGTATTATCGCTAAGAGCGAGAGTGAAAAGATCTGCGCAGGACTTAAGGAGATCGCTGCGGATATCGAAAGCGGTGCACTGCTGATCGATCCGAACGCAGAAGATATCCACACCTTCGTAGAAGGTGAACTCACTGCACGTATCGGCGATGCAGGTAAGCGTCTGCACACTGCAAGAAGCCGTAACGATCAGGTCGCACTCGATGTACGTCTTGTTCTGAAAAAAGAATGTGCAAGCCTTATCGAACAGATCCGCGAATTGCTTTTCGTGCTCTGCGATCAGGCCGAAGAATACTCTGATGCCGTTATGCCGGGTTATACACATCTGCAGCGTGCACAGCCCATTACTTTCGGTCATCACCTGATGGCGTATGCGGAAATGTTCCTTAGAGACATTGGCCGTCTCGAAGATGCCGTGAAGCGTATGGATGTCTGTCCGCTCGGTTCCGGTGCGCTGGCAGGTACAACTTACCCGCTCGACCGCGAGCTTTCCGCAAAGCTGCTCGGCTTCTCCGCTGTGAGCCGCAACAGCCTCGACGGTGTTGCAGACAGAGATTTCTGCGCAGAGATCGCATCCGCAATTTCCCTTGCCATGGTACATCTTTCCCGTTTCTCCGAGGAGATCATCCTCTGGTGTTCCTGGGAATTTAAATTTATCGAACTCGACGACGCATTTTCCACCGGCTCCAGCATTATGCCGCAGAAGAAGAACCCGGATATCACCGAGCTTATCCGCGGCAAGAGCGGCCGCGTCTTCGGTGATCTCATGACACTTCTGACCATGATGAAGGGTCTGCCGCTGGCATATAATAAGGATATGCAGGAAGACAAGGAAGCCGTATTCGATGCGGTCGACACACTTCGTTTGTGCCTCACACCGTTTATCCCGATGCTGAAAACCATGCGTGTCCTGAAAGAGAACATGAGAAATGCAGCGGCCCGCGGCTTTATCAATGCGACCGATTGCGCAGACTATCTTGTTGCTTCCAAGGGCCTGCCGTTCCGTGATGCATATAAGATCACGGGTCAGCTCGTGGCACTTTGCATCGACCGCGGCCTTACACTCGAAACGCTTCCGCTCGAAGAGTACCAAAAGGTCTGCGATGCGTTCGACGACGGCGTATATACCGCGATCAACCTTGAAAAATGTGTTAATGACCGCAAGGTCAAGGGCGGACCGGCACCGGAAAATGTCCGTGCTGCTGTAAAAGAGATCCGTGCCCTACTTGCATAAATCCCCGATACCCTTACAGAGAGGTCTGTGAAAAAATGGAAAGAATTAAAGTCGGCGTCGTTGGCGCCACCGGTTACGCAGGCGCAGAGATCTGCCGCCTTATCTACGCTCACCCTATGGCAGAGCTTGCAGCAATCAGTTCCGTAAGCTTTGAGGGGATGGCACTGTCCGATGTTTATCCCGCTTATCGGGAGATGTGCGATATGATCTGTGAAACACAGGCGGATGTTGTTGAAAAGAGTGACGTTATTTTTGCCGCTTTGCCGCACGGCTTGTCGCAGGATCTTGCTGCAGAATGTCATGCAAAGGGTAAAGCATTTATCGACCTCGGTGCGGATTTCCGTCTGGAAAGCGAGGAAGAGTACACGGAGTGGTACGGCGGTACTTTTACCGATAAAGAACTGCACAAGGAAGCGGTCTACGGCTTGCCGGAGCTGTTCCGTGAGCAGATCAAGACCACAAAGCTGATCGCGAACCCGGGCTGCTACACCACAGCCGTTCCGCTGGCGTTGGTTCCGGCTTTGGAGAAGGGTTATATCGAGCAGACCGGTATTATCGCCGACTGTAAGAGCGGTGTGACCGGTGCAGGAAGAAAACCGGCGCAGAACAGTCACTATCCGGAACTGAATGAAGGTTTGAATGCTTATAAGGTTGCAAATCACCGTCACACACCGGAGATCGAGCAGACGCTGTCCCGCATTACCGGTGAAAAGGCAAACATAACCTTTGTACCGCATCTGCTGCCTGTAAACCGCGGTATTCTTGCTACCTGCTATGCCCGTCTCAAGGAGGGCGTTACTGAGGAGATGCTCCGTGCGGCTTATGAAGAGCGTTATGCGAATGAGCCCTTTGTCCGCTTCCTGCCGAAGGGTAAGAGTGCGGATATCCATAATATCAAGTACACAAATTTCTGCGATGTTTCTATTTTTGTTGATAATCGTACAGGCACGTTTATTGCCATCAGTGCAATCGACAACATGGTAAAGGGTGCTGCCGGTCAGGCGATCCAGAATATGAATATTTTGTTTGGTCTGGACGAGACCACGGGCCTCATGCAGGTTCCTCCGGCATTCTGATCAATACGGATCCGAAAAAACAGCATCACACGTTACTTATACTACTCTAAGCAATTCCCGGAAAGGAAGAGATCTCCATGAAATATATTGAAGGCGGTGTTACCGCGGCAAAGGGGTTCCTTGCAAGCGGTATCCACTGCGGTATCAGAAGAAATAAATCAAAAGCGGATCTTGCGCTGGTCTACAGTGAAAAGCTGTGCAATGCGGCAGGCGTTTATACGAGAAATCTTGTTAAGGGCGCGCCGATTTTGATAACAAAAAAGAATCTTGAAAACGGCAAAGCGCAGGCTGTTATCTGTAACAGCGGCAATGCCAATACCTGCAATGCGGATGGCGAACAGAAGGCATGGCGTATGTGTGAGATCGCAGCGAATGTGCTTCATATCGACCCGAAGGACGTTATTGTAGCGTCTACCGGAGTTATCGGTCAGGTGCTGCCGATCGAGCCGATCGAGAATGCTGCGGAAGCTTTGGCAGCAGCGCTCAGTGCGAATGGTTCCAACATGGCTGCAAAGGCGATCATGACCACCGACACGATGGAAAAGGAAGTTGCAGTTGAGATCGAAATCGATGGTAAGACGGTGACAGTCGGCGGTATTGCAAAAGGCTCCGGTATGATCCATCCGAATATGGCGACGATGCTGAGCTTTGTCACTACAGACTGTGCGATCTCCGTAGAAATGCTGCAGAAAGCAATCAAATCCACAGCAGATAAAACCTTCAACATGATCAGCGTGGACGGCGATACATCTACGAATGATACATTGACGGTCATGGCAAACGGCGAAGCCGGCAATGCGGAGATCGTCACCGAGGGCAAAGTGTACGATATTTTCTGCGAGGCACTTACCGCTGTCTGCAAAAAGTTGTCCATGATGATGGCAAGTGACGGTGAGGGTGCGACAAAGCTGCTCATTTGCAAAACGACCGGCGCTAAGGATTGGGAGACAGCAAAAACTGTTGCAAAGTCCGTTATTTGCTCTTCGCTTCTGAAAGCTGCAATGTTCGGTGAGGATGCGAACTGGGGGCGTGTGCTTTGTGCGATCGGTTATGCCGGCGCGGATATCGATATCAATAAAGTCGATGTAGCTTTCCAGAGTGAAAACGGTTATGTAGCTGTCTGTAAGGACGGTGCTGGTATCGAGTTCAGCGAAGAAATTGCAGCGCATGTCCTGCATACAAAAGAGATCACGATCCTCGTCGAGCTGAACAGCGGCGCTGCAGAAGCAGAAGCTTTTGGCTGTGACCTGACCTACGATTACGTTAAGATCAACGGAGATTACCGCACATGAGTACAGAAAACAGAATAAGAATTTCAAACGGAGACCGTGCAAACATTCTCGTGCAGGCTATGCCGTATATCAAAAAATGGACCGGTGAAACGATTGTTGTTAAGTATGGCGGCAATGCCATGATCAACGAGGAACTTAAGGCGGCGGTCATGAGCGATATTGTCTTGATGCAGCTTGTCGGCATCAACGTTGTACTGGTGCATGGCGGTGGTCCGGAGATCAGCGGCATGCTGAAAAAGATCGGCAAAGAGAGTAAATTTATCAACGGTATGCGTTATACCGATCAGGAGACGATGGATATCGTACAGCAGGTGCTGGCCGGTAAGGTCAACAAAGATTTGGTTCAGCTTTTGGAGAACACCGGCGGTAAAGCGATCGGCCTGTGCGGTCAGGACGGTTCTCTTCTGAAGGCAGATAAAATGCCGTCTGCGGAGGATCTCGGTTTTGTCGGTGAGATCCGCGAGGTAAATGCGAAGATCGTAAAGGATGCAATGACTGCCGGCTATATTCCGGTTATTTCTACAGTTGCCGCGGGTTATCACGGCGAAGTGTATAACATCAATGCTGACGTTGCTGCAGCACATATTGCTGCGGAGCTCGGTGCGCGCAAGCTTATTCTGATGACCGATATCGTTGGTTTGCTGCACGATAAGGATGATGAAAGCACGTTGATCCCGGTTGTAAAAGCCAGCGAGGTACCGAAGCTGAAGCGTGAGGGTATAATCAGTGGCGGCATGATCCCGAAGATCGACTGCTGTGTAGAGGCAGTCCGCCGCGGTGTGGAGCGTGCGCACATTATCGATGGACGTCAGCCGCACTCCATTCTGGTTGAGCTGTTCACTGATGAAGGCATCGGCACAATGTTTTACTAAGGATAAGGCATAATAGATGTATTTTTGTTGTTTCTTCTCTGTGTGCAGAATGTTTCAGCGTTTGGAGAGGATCCGCATTAATAATTTGGGAGAAGGATAAAGATGAATTTTAAGCAGATTCAGGAACAGGAGCAGGAGTACATACTCCATTCTTACGGACGCGTACCTGTCGCGCTCGATCACGGCAAGGGCTGTGAGGTATGGGATGTGGAAGGTAAGCATTATTACGATTTCACCTCCGGTATCGGTGTAAACGCGTTGGGATACTGTGATGACGGTTGGGTAAATGCGGTTTCGACGCAGGCCGGCCGTCTTCAGCATATGTCTAACTATTACTACTGCGACAAAAATACGGAGCTCGCTGAGAAGTTGGCGAAGGTTTCCGGTATGCGCCGCTCTTTCTTCTGCAACAGCGGCGCAGAGGCCAATGAGTGTGCGATCAAGATCGCCAGAAAGTACGGCGAAAAAAAGGGTGCGCACAATATCATTACTCTGAATAACTCCTTTCACGGCAGAACGCTGACTACACTTGCCGCAACCGGTCAGGATACTTTCCACAAGCTGTTTACTCCGCTGACCGAAGGCTTTATCTATGCCGAAGGCAATGATCTGGATGATCTCAAATCCAAACTGAACGATTCTGTTTGCGCTGTAATGCTGGAAAGTGTGCAGGGTGAAGGCGGTGTGGTGCCGATGGATGAAGAGTATCTCAAAGCGGTCCGCGCACTGTGCGACGAGCATGATGTGCTACTGATCCTGGACGAGGTACAGACAGGTATCGGCCGTACGGGTCATTTCTTCAGCTACCAGGGCTGCGGTGTGCTTCCGGACGTGGTCACCACGGCAAAGGGCCTTGGCGGCGGCTTGCCGATTGCGGTCTGTATGGCAGGAGAAAAGGTGAAGGATATTTTTGCGCCGGGTATGAACGGTTCCACTTTCGGTGCGAATCCGATCGCATGTGCAGGTGCTTTGGAAGTGGTTTCCCGTGTTTCGACGAAAGAATTTCTGAACGAAGTCCGTGAAAAGGGAGAGTATTTCAAAAACGAGCTTTTGAAGCTGCCGAATGTCGAGTTTGTACGCGGCCGCGGTCTGATGATCGGTATCAAAGTCAAGGGCTTTGACGCACATGATGTGTTGAATGCCTGTGCCAAGGCGGGGTTGCTGATCCTTACGGCGAAGGATCTTGTGCGCTTCCTGCCTCCGCTGACTATTACGAGGGAAGAAATCGACGCAGGTCTGAAGATCTTTGCTGAACAGATCAAATAAAAATTAGAGTCCGATATTCAATAAGTCGGATAAGAGGATCCCGAATAGCTGTATGGCTGTTCGGGATCTTTTGCGTATGTGCTTTTTACATTTTTCTTAATAATCACTGCGCGTTTCCTTAATTTTCGCCCGCAATATGGAATGCCCGGATTTTGTGTGATATATTGAGAACAGCTGAAATGAAGCGGAGGATATTTATGAAAAGGACTTGGAAAATATTAACCTTTGTTCTTGCGCTTATGCTCATGTGCTGCGGCTGTGGAGATATCAGCTCGGTCGAACGGATTGTTGACGATACCGAATTGTACAGTAAAGCTGAGATCAGAAGCGCCATGCGTGTTGTTGAGAGTCATTTTTTCAGAGAATTTAGTGGCTGCGAACTGTTGGAAATCAGTTTTGACGAAGAAAAAACGCTGAAGGAAATTGAACGAAACGGGGAAAAAGGAGAAAATAGCGAAGTGATCGTGCTGACATCTTCGTTCTATGTGGAGAAGAGTGACGGAAGCCTGACACCGGGCATGACATATAACGGATGGTCGTGGGAGCTGGAGTGCACGCTACTCGGCACATGGAAGCTTGCAGATGCAGGGTATGCATAAAATTTCAAAAAGAACTGCCGCCTAATTTTTAAAATAGACGGCAGTTCTTTTTTGCTGATTATTTGGGATAAGCCGGATCAATTCCGGATGATTATTTTTTTCGCCCCCGTACAAGCCTTTATATCTTTCTCAGATTTCTTGTAGAGATCCCGCAACTTTTTTGGACACGTAATGATGAGTTCCGGAATGGAATCCTTCATAGACATTTTGTGTTCGGTTTTGCTTTTTCGTACTTCGGCAATAACCTTTTTCAAGTGCTCGCCAAATTCTACATAGATCTCATCGGTTTCGGTCGTTTCCCAAAGTGTTTTATGCAGCGAGATTTCCTTTTCGTGCTTTCGATAAAAGTTCTGATAGATATATTCGGTTACGTACGGAGTGTAAATGGCGTATAGTTTTAAGATGCCGAGCAATCCGTAATAAACAGCGATTTGCCCTGCGTACCGCTGTTCAGTACCGTGTATTAGAGGCTGGTATAGTCTTTCTTTTGCAATTTCTATGTAATAGTCGCAGAAATCACGCCAAAACAAATTATCGATTTCATGTCTGGCTTGACCGATCTCATAATTGTTCAGCATATCGGTTACTTTGATAGTAGTCGCATTTACTCTTTGCAGAATCCATCTGTCAACGGGCAATAGCATTGACTCGTCATACGTTTCCGGTTTTCTAAAGTCATTCAATTGCATAATTGCAAACTTGGAAGCGTTATACAGCTTGTTTATAAACCTTTTTGAAATTTTTAAATCATCTTCACTGAAAAATGTATCGGATCCAAGCTTACTGTTTGCCGCCCAATAACGGATCGCGTCAGCGGAATGCGTTTCAAGTAAGTGTATGGGCGAATTAGAATTATTACTCTTTGATTTGCTTATTTTTTCACCTGGCTTTGCTAAAACAAATCCGCTGATCATTATATCTTTCCATGGTATTCGGCCCGTATGATATAAACTTTTTACTATGGAATAAAATGCCCATGTGCGAATGATATCATGAGCCTGACAGCGCATACTCATGGGTAATATTTCTTCAGAAATATCATTCCTTTCCCCGTATTTTGCATTGATAAGTGTAGTTACAGAGGAGGTTGCCCAAGTGTCAAAAACAGCATCTTCCGGTGTAAACTCTTTGCATCCGCATGTGCACGGATGCAGGGGAGACATTTCCAAAGGATTTGCGGGCAGCTGTTCTTCCTCCGCCAAAACCGGCTTTTGACAGTTCTTACAATACCAAACAGGAAACGGAACACCGAAATATCGCTGTCTTGAAATACACCAATCCCACTTCAAGTTCTCTACCCACATTTTATATCGGATCTTCATATTCGCCGGATACCAGTTTATTTCATCCGCCGCTTTCAGAAAATGTTCTTTTTCCGTCAATACGTCAATATACCATTGCTTGGACGGAATAAATTCAATGTCATGACCGCAGCGTTCATGAATTCCGATCGTGTGATTCAATGTTTCCTGTTTTTCAAGAAGATTTCTGTCACGTAAGCATTCTATAATACGTTCTCTGGCTTTCTCAACTGTCATGCCGCCAATAAAACCGATGGATTCGTGAATGGTTCCGTTTGGCATAATAACCTGTTTGTATGAGAGTTTATGTTTTTGAAACCATTCGACATCCACACTGTCGCCAAAGGTTGCACACATTACTGCACCGGTTCCTTTTTCCGTAGAAACTGCTTCGTCTGTCAGAATTGGAATTTCAAAATCATACAGTGGAACGGTTGCTGTTTTCCCTATATATTCCTTATATCGGCAGTCATCCGGATGAACAAAAATGCATACACACCCTGCCAACAGCTCGGGCCTGGTTGTAGCGATCTGCAGATTTCCCTGCGAGGTTTTAAAAGTTAAATAATTAAATGTTGTTTCACATTCTTTGGTTTCCAACTCAGCCTGTGCAATGGACGTTTGGCACTCGGTGCACCACAATACCGGAGATTCTTTCATGTAGGCCCTGTTGCTCTTTGCCAATTCAACAAAAGATTTTTGGGAAATCTTTTGCGACAGATCCGATATAGTCTGATACTGTAAATCCCAGTCTACGCTAAATCCCAATCGTTTCCATAGCTTTTTGAATTCGCTTTCATACTTCTCGATTGTGTCAACGCATTTTTCACGAAATTCACTTCTGTGCAGCATTCTTGCGTGCAGTTTTTTATCTTTTTCGACTAAACGTTCTGTTGGCAGGCCATTGTCATCAAAACCGAAGGGATAGAATACGTCATATCCTTGCATACGTTTGAAGCGAGCAACCATTTCTGCCTGTGTGTAGGAAAATACGTGTCCTATGTGCAGTTTGCCGCTTACAGTTGGCGGCGGCGTATCAATGGAAAAGATTTTCTTATCTTTTCCGTGTTGATACTTGTAGATGCCTTGTTCTTCCCAAAACCGTTCTAATTCATTTTCCGTGTTTTGAAAATCATACTTTTTGTCCATGCAGGTACCTCCTATAAAATAATGGTTATTTTACAAAACAGACAAAAAAGACGCCCTAAGCAAAAGCTTAGGGCGAACTGACATGTCCGTGGTACCACCTAAATTCAGAAATAGTTCTGCACTCACTACAATACGGGAATCATGTACGCATTCCGATATCGCTTCCCCTGATAACGGTGGGAAT
>JAZNMV010000239.1:0-1657 GCA_045579885.1 Acutalibacteraceae bacterium
CATCAACTCCGGTATCGTCTGTGACGGTGCAAAAGCTTCCTGTGCCGCAAAGATCGCAACTTCTGTAGATGCCGGTATCATTGGCTACCATATGTTCAAAAACGGACAGGAATTCCGCGCCGGTGACGGCCTCGTGACAAAAGGTGTTGAAGCTACCATTCGCAATATCGGCACGCTTGCCCGGGAAGGCATGCGCGAAACCGACCGTGAGATCCTCAACATTATGGTCGGCTGCTAAAATAAAACAACAAGCCGCAGGCTTTCCGGGTTCGGATCGCCTGCGGCTTTTCTTTTATTTATTCACGATTACTTATTCAGCAGATCGTTTACAATACGCTGTACAGTCTCTTCCGCAGCATCGAGAGCAGCCTTTTCAGAGAAGCTCTTATCTCTTGCAGCGATTTCAACAACACCCTGCTTCATGTTACGCGGGCTGACAACAACGCGAACCGGAACACCGAGAAGATCAGCATCGTTGAACATAACGCCTGCACTGACGGAACGGTCGTCGTAGATAACCTCAACGCCGCGCTTCATCAGGTTCTCGTAGAGTGCATCTGCATATGCGCGAACTTCCGGATCATCTGCACGGACAGCGCACAGATGTACCTGCCACGGAGCGATGGACATCGGCCAGATCGGACCGTGATCGTCATGGTGTGCTTCGCATACGGATGCAGCAAGTCTGCCGACACCGATGCCGTAGCAGCCCATGATCGGGTAATGAGAGTTGCCCTCTGCATCGATGTAGGTCATGTTCATGGACTCGGTGTACTTTGTGCCGAGCTGGAAGATGTTGCCAACTTCGATACCGCGGGAAATATGAATGGTCTTCTTGCCGCAAACCGGGCAGATACCGCCTTCTGTGATCTTTGCAAAGTCGTGGAACTCAGCGTTCGGCACATCGCGGACAAAATCGAGACCGGTATTGTGGTGGTCTGCCTTATTTGCACCGCAAACAAGCTCGTTGAGGTTCTCGAGAGAACGGTCAAACAGAACAGTGCACTCTGCATCGAGACCGACCGGGCCGATGAAGCCTGCAGCAAGGCCGCTTTCTTCTGTGATGATCGCCGGGTGAATCTCGCAGCCGAGGAAGTTAGTAAGCTTTGTCTCGTTCGCTTCGAGGTCACCGCGCAGGAACAGAACGATGTAGCTGTCGTCCATATTGCGCTGGTAAACAACTGCCTTACAGGTCTGCTTCTCTTCGATGGAGAAGAACTTGCAGAGATCTTCGATGGTCTGGCAGTTCGGAGTGTGCACGCAGGTCAGGTCATTGCTTTCTGCTGCGCGCTCGTTTTCAACAATGTTATCTGCAGCTTCCATGTTTGCACGGAAATCGCAGCTGTCGCAAATTGCGATGGAGTCTTCGCCGATACCGGTGAGAAGCATAAACTCGTGAGAGACCTTACCGCCCATCATACCGGAGTCGGAAGCAACAGCGATAACTTCCGGAACACCTGCACGTGCATAGATGCGGTTATAAGCCTCAAGGCAGCGCTGATAATACTTTTCAAGGTCCTCCTGAGAGGTGTGGAAGGAGTATGCATCCTTCATTGTGAATTCACGAACACGGATCAGACCGGCACGCGGACGGGCTTCGTCGCGGAACTTGGTCTGGATCTGATAGATCATGAACGGATAACGGGAGTAGCTCTGG
>JAZNMV010000240.1:0-8781 GCA_045579885.1 Acutalibacteraceae bacterium
ACTTCATTTTCAAAACGAAGATGACCGACCGGAGAAATAACCGCAGCAGTACCGCTGCCCCAGCACTCTTCAAGAGCACCTGTGCGCGCAGCTTCAACAAGCTCATCCACGGAAATCTTTCTCTCTTCTACCGGAAGTCCCCACTTTTTGCAGAGATCGATGCAGGATGCACGGGTAACGCCGGGCAGAATGCTGCCGTTAAGCATCGGAGTAACAACTGTGCCATTAATTTTGAAGAAGATGTTCATTGCACCAACTTCTTCGATATACTTACGCTCAACACCGTCAAGCCACAGAACCTGAGAATATCCCTCATCATGTGCCTTCATCTGAGCAGCAAGGCTCGCTACATAGTTGCCGCCGGTCTTTGCTTCGCCGATGCCGCCGCGAACAGCGCGTACATAATCGTCCTCGATCCAGATCTTGACCGGATCAAGACCACTTGCATAATAAGCACCAACCGGAGAAAGAATAATGATGAACTTATAAGTATCGGACGGACGAACACCGAGGAACGGATCCGTTGCAATAACAAACGGACGAATATACAGAGAAGTACCCGGTCTTGTCGGGATCCAATCCGCATCCACAGCTACAAGAGCCTTGATGCCCTCAAGGAAATCTTCTTCCGGAATTTCAGGAATGCAAAGTCTTCTGTTGGAGTTGTTTGCACGCTCAATGTTCTTGTTCGGACGGAACAACAGGATACGGCCGTCATCGGTCTTATAAGCCTTCATACCCTCGAACATTTCCTGACCGTAGTGGAAAACCATCGCGGACGGATCAAGGGAAATCGGCTGATACGGCATGATCTTCGGGTCGTGCCAGCCTTTTTCCGGGTTGTACTCCATAACATACATATGATCTGTAAAGATCTTACCAAAGCCGAGTTTGCTTTCGTCTTCCGGCTTTGCCTTAGGCGCTGTAGTGCGCTCGATCTTAATTTCCTGCATAATAAACACTTCTTTCAAACTGGGTTTTGAATCATTTTAGCACTTCACGATTCATTTTGCAAGTTTTGATATAGAATATTTCATTATTTTATAAAAGAATCCTCAATGGATACGAAGACCTTTCGGATATTTGTTCTTAAGCATACCTCCGGAGGCCTTTCCGAAACCTACAACTACACCCTCTACGGAAACTGCCGTATAACCCTTACAATTTTCGGCTTCGATCTCTTCACCGCGCAGAAATGCATTAACACGTGGATCATTATAGTTCAAACACAGAACATTTTTACAATCTTCGGGTCGTTTTATCATAAAAATGCCGTGAGAAGGTTCTATTCGGTTCTTTTTTAGCTCACCGAACTCTACGCCGGCACGCACAACACCAAGACTGGAAATATCAGGCAATGTATCCGGCAGCATCAAAACTCTGTCTTTGATACGAACGAATCTGCCGGCTTTATCATTAAACAATTCATCGTACAAAGCCTTTGCCATTGCATCGGTTTGCTTATCCGGTTTATAGGTATAATCATCTGCACCACAGTAATTTTCTCCGACTCTTTTAAAGCGCGCAGCAAAGTGACCCTCACCACCATCCATCGGAAAAATGCGCACAGCCTCCACACCGTATGCAGGACGTCCAAAGCTGACTTGCGGCTTCTCAAGTGCAAAGTCCGGGTGCTTTTCCAAAAAGCGAACTACAACACCCTCATTCTCCTCTTTAGAGAACGTGCATGTCGAATATACAAGTATACCGCCCTCGCGAAGACACTGAGCAGCGGAATCGAGTATTGCAAGCTGTCGTACCGCGCACATCTCAACGTGCTCCGGGCTCCATTCGGTCACAGCCGCTTCATCTCTTCGAAACATACCTTCGCCCGAGCACGGTGCATCAACCAATATTCTGTCAAAATACCCTGTAAGCTTCTCTGCAAGCTGATCGGGATACACGGAAGACACGACGGAATTACGTACGCCCATACGCTCCAGATTCGAAGCTAAGATCGATGCACGGCTGCGTACCACTTCGTTAGACCATAACAATCCCTTATCACCGGTAAGCGCAGCGATCTGTGTGGACTTACCGCCTGGAGCGGCGCATAAATCGAGGATCTTCTCTCCCGGCTGCGGGTCAAGTAATGTTACAGCAGAAGACGCTGAAGGCTCCTGAGAATAAAAAGCACCTGCATGATATAACGGCAGCGAAGCCATTTTCAGTTCTACAGGAGCATAAAAAGAAAGCGGAGAAAAAGGTGTGTTCTCAAGAAAAAAATTTAAAGTTTTCTCAAGATTTTCCTTTGTACACTTTAAAGTATTCAAACGGATACCACGCTTATGCGGTTCTTCATACGACGCACGAAACTCGTCATATTCTTCACCAAGCATCTCCTTCATTCTGTTTTCAAACGCTTCAGGCAATACCATGATATCCCTCTTTCTCTTTTTTGCATAGCACCGCAGCTTCGGTCCATAATAAAACCGGAAGGGGTGACATTTATGAACAACAATACAAACAACACAAATTCCAAAGCACAGAACGGCAAAAACTATGTTGGTAATCTGAAGCAGAGCACCAATAAGTCCGGTTCCTCTAATCAGAGCACAAACAAGTCAGGTTCAATGAACCAGAGCAGCAACCGTACTTCCGGCTCCAACACACAGAACGCCAAGAACGAACAGAACAGTTCCAATCAGAACTGCCGCTGAGCATAATCCCGAAAAGCAGACGGTGATAAACCGTCTGCTTTTTCTTTTTAGCTATTCTCTTCCGTATCCCTTTGATTCTTGGCGCGGATCTCTTTCATGATCTCACGCAGTGTTCTGTCATCGGAACGGTAGGATTTAAACCCTTCACCGGTGATCTCACCGGCATCACCAACAATAACAAAAGCATCCGGATCCGTCGTACGAATGATCTCACTGATTTTATAAACTTCAAAACGGCGTACCGCACAGAACAGCATTTCGCCTTCCCGCTTTAAATATGCGCCGCGAGATTTTATAAACGTTGCGCCGCGTTCCATTTCTATTAATATACGGTCAGCAATAATCTCATTTTTAGGTGAGACCACAAAAAACATTTTGCCATTACCGATATCCGTACCGTACAAAATTGCATCAATGATATGTGTGGAAACAAAAATCACGATACATGCATACACAGCACTTTCAATGCTTTGGAAAACAAACGCCGAAACGACAATGATGCATCCATCCACCGCAAGCATGAGCTTACCCATGGATAAGTGCCTTAAACGACGATTCAGAACACGCGCTGTAAGATCGGTGCCTCCGGTCGTTGCACCACGCATGAAGACAAGGGATAAACCCACACCTTCACACACACCACCGATCAAAGTGATGATCAATGCGTCGCCATGATATTCCGGCATGAATAAAGCAACCGTGTCGATCGCTATTGAATTGAGCAGGATCGCCATAGCCGTCTTAGCAACCAGCTTATAGCCTATCTCCACAACCGCCCACAGCACGATCGGAATGTTGATCATAAACACCACAGTACCGATAGGCGTATCGAAAATGTAATTCAGCATTGTTGCAATGCCGGTCACACCGCCCGGTGCAATGTTATTCGGTGCAGTAAAACCGTTAATGCCGATCGCATAAATCAACGAGCCGATCGCCATAAACATCAAATCCAAAGAAAATTCTTTTACCTGACGAAGATCTCTCTTCCTCATATTCCGGGAAGCCTCCTTATCCTGCGGATGCTACAATTTTTTCGAAAAACAGCCGCAGTCTGTTCAACTGCCCGGAGAGATAGAGATAACCGAACACACACTCAAAAGCTGTGGCGGCGTGATAATCCGCTACAGATGAATTCTTCGGGACATGCGATACATGTGCGTTGCGGCCGCGCAGATAGATCTCCGTTTCCTCCTCTGTAAACAGAGGCATCAACACTTCATTGATCATTTTCGCCTGAAACTCACAGCGCACAAATTCAACTGCCCGGCTATGCAGTTTTTTTACCGGACAATTTCCTTTTGAAACGATATATTCCCGTACAAACAGTTCATATACCCCGTCACCGACATAGGCCAGTGTCAGCGGGCTGAGCTGTCTCGGGTCCATCGCAGTATCTAAAAAACGATCCAAGGCTGCACCCCTTAGTTTATGAAGTCGAACTCGAGATCATACATGCTGACCGTATCGCCTTCATTAATACCTGCATTACGCAGCGCATCGATAACACCTGTGTTGATAAGAACACGCTGGAAATACTGCAGAGACTCATAATCATCAAAGTTAACACTGTTGATCAGCTGCAGCAGCCATTCGCCCTCAACGAAGTATACATCATCTTCAACACGGATCTTAACATCGGTCTTGCTGAACTCTTCAACCGGCTTCATCACGATCGGCTCCGGCTCAAAACGAGCTACCGGCGGCAGCGTAGAGAGCATCTCAGTAACCTTATTCAGTAGCGGATCGACATCGTAACGAATCGCAGCCATAATCGGGAAAAATGCATAGCCCTGATCTTCTACGAATTTACGGAAATCCTCTACCTGCTCGTCATCGCACAGGTCGCACTTGTTACCTGCTACCACCATCGGACGCTCAGCGAGCTCAGGATTAAACTTTCTCAATTCTTCGTTGATGATACGGAAATCATCCTTCGGGTCTCTGCCCTCACTGCCGGCAACGTCAACAATATGAATGAGCATACGGCAGCGCTCAACGTGACGAAGGAACTGATGACCGAGGCCAACGCCTTCCCATGCCCCCTCAATAAGGCCCGGGATATCCGCCATAACAAACGAATTGCCCTGCGGCATACGTACAACACCGAGAACCGGTGTGATTGTAGTAAAATGATAGTTCGCAATATTCGGCTTTGCTTCACTTACAACGGAAACCAATGTGGATTTACCGACATTCGGGAAACCGACAAGGCCGACATCTGCGAGAAGCTTCAGCTCAAGCTGCAGCTCAAAAGCTTCACCCGGTGTACCCGGCTTTGCAAATCTCGGAGTCTGGCGTGTCGGAGTTGCAAAATGTGCATTACCCCAGCCGCCGCGACCGCCTTTTGCGATTACGACATCTTCATTTTCAGACATATCAGCCATGATACGTCCGGTTTCCGCTTCACGGATCAGTGTACCACGCGGAACATAAATCACAAGCGGCTGCGCACTTTTACCGGAACAACGCTTACCGCGTCCGTTCTCACCGCGTTCCGCTGCATATTTGCGCTTATAGCGGAAGTCTGCCAATGTGGAAAGATTATCATCCACACGGAAAACGATATCTCCGCCGCGGCCGCCGTCGCCGCCGTCCGGTCCGCCGGATGCAACAAACTTTTCACGATGGAACGCTACAGCACCATCACCGCCGTCACCGGCTTTAACTTTAATTTTAGCAATATCTATAAACATAAACCGTATACTTCCTTTCTGCGGAGTATGCTCGTAATACACGAAAAAGGGCCTCTCCGCAAACCCGAAGAAGCCCGTTTTCATCGAAGTATTCGGGCAAATAACTGCCCCAAGGTCAAATTACTGCTCGATGGAGTAAACGCTGACCTTCTTGCGGTCGCGGCCCATGCGCTCGAAACGAACCTGGCCGTCGATGAGTGCAAACAGAGAGTCATCAGAACCTCTGCCTACGTTCTCGCCCGGATGAATGTGGGTACCGCGCTGCTTAACAAGGATGTTGCCAGCCAGAACATACTGACCGTCAGCACGCTTTACGCCAAGTCTCTTGGACTCGGAGTCACGGCCGTTCTTGGTGGAACCCATACCTTTTTTATGAGCAAACAGCTGAATGTTGATCTTAAGCATTTTGTAGCCTTCCTTTCAATTTGATGTCAGACTTCTGTGTAGCGTACACGCAGATATTCGGGATACTGTTCCTCCAAACCGAGGAGATGCAGTTTAAAGCCCGAAAACAGATCCATGCAAACCTTTGCATCGCGTTCCGTCACCCGGAACAGCATATCACCATCATCCACTCTCAAAGAAACCGGAGTAATGTGAAGGATCTCCAACACAGTGTTGGCTGTCATATACGCAGCTGAGGAAACCGCTGCACAGAGGATATCACTTCCCTCTTCTGCCATACCGGAATGTCCGGATATCGAGAAGCCGAGGAGTTTTCCATCCGCGTCAGCAAAGAATTCCGCTCGAATCATTCAAATCAGCCCTGAACGGCCTCGATCTGAATCTTGGTGTAGGGCTGTCTGTGGCCCATCTTGCGCTTCTCGCCCTTCTTCGGCTTGTAGGTGAAGATGGTAACCTTCTTAGCCTTACCGTTCTTCAGGACCTTACCTGTAACGGTAGCACCCTCAACATACGGTGTGCCGATCTTGGTGCCGTTCTCGTCGCTCAGTGCGATAACCGGGAACTGAACTGTCTCGTCTTCGTTAGCTGTAAGCTTCTCAACGTAGATAACGTCGCCGTACTGAACCTTGTACTGCTTACCGCCTGTTTCAATAACTGCAAACATGTTTTCTGCCTGCCTTTTCTATAGACTCGCTATCATTGGGTGAGCTTTCAAGCTTCTTTCATACCCACAATAAGCGGCTTTACCATAATAACATACACTCGACGCAAAGTCAAGCAAAATTATAGAGTTTTTGTGGTTTTTTCGCCTGTATATAAGAGCGAAAGACGGTCATCTTTTTGAATCGCGGAAACGGCATTTTTCCGGACCGAAATACGCATCACGATCGATATGATCAAATTCAAAAAAGTCAGAACAGCGAAAAATATCCACCGTCCAAGCTTCACTTTTTTATTGCGCTTTCTGCCGGCGCCCTTCCCTTTTGTTTTACTCATGGCTCTTGTACTCCTGCTCGCAGTAGAGGCAGCGATAACGATGTGTATTTTCGTCGCAGAGTACAAATACCTGATCTACATTTTCTTCCGTGCTTGTAATGCAGCGCGGGTTCTTGCAGCGAATCACATTTTTCAAACGCTTCGGTAAAACAATATTCTTCTTATCTACAAGAGCACCGTCGCGAATGGTGCAAACAGTAATATTATTATCAATAAAACCGAGAACATCAAAATTGATATCGATATTTCCTTCGATCTTAATGATATCCTTCTTACCCATCTTTGTGCTTCTCGCATTTTTGATGATTGCTACACAGCAATCCAGCTTACCAAGCTCAAGAAGCTCATAAATACGCATGCCCTTACCGGCTTTGATATGGTCTATAACGATACCGTTCTGGATGCTATCGATGTTCAGCATGTTGTTTCCTCCTCAAAAAGTCCGGGTTCGATGCCAAGCAGCATCAAAATAAGTGCCATACGTACATAAACACCGTTCTGTGCCTGAACAAAATACTTTGCACGCGGGTCATCATCAACCTCAACAGCAATTTCATTAACACGCGGCAGCGGATGCATAACGATCATATGATCCGGTGCAAGCTTCATCTTCTCACTGTCAAGAATATAGCTATCCTTCAAACGAATATAATCTTCTTCGTTGAAGAAACGTTCCTGCTGAACACGTGTCATGTAAAGCACATCGAGTTCCGGCAGAACTTCATCCATTGTGCGTACTTCTTTATACTCACAGCCGGAGGGCTTTACAACTTCATCAATGATATAACTCGGAACCTTAAGCTCTTCAGGAGAAATAAACACAAAGCGAATATTTTCACAGCGGATCAGAGATTTGATCAGAGAGTGTACCGTACGACCGAACTTGAGGTCGCCGCACAGACCGATTGTCAAATTGTCCAGACGGCCATGCTCACGGCGGATCGTAAGCATATCGGTAAGTGTCTGTGTCGGATGCTGATGACCACCGTCACCTGCGTTGATAACCGGCACGGAAGCATACATAGACGCAACGCGCGGAGCACCTTCCTTATTGTGGCGCATAGCAACGATATCGGAATAGCAGGAAATCATACGCGCTGTATCGGCTACACTCTCACCCTTGGAAGCGGAGCTGCTGGCAGCACTGGAGAAACCGAGAACCTTACCGCCGAGACGCATCATAGCGGATTCAAAGCTCAGGCGAGTACGTGTACTGGGTTCATAGAACAGTGTTGCAAGAATTTTGCCATCACACTTATGTGCGTATGCATCACGGTGATTAGCAATGTCATCTGCCAGATCTACAAGACGCAGAGTTTCCTCCAGCGTGAGATCCAGCGGATCAACAAGATGTCTCAAAGATTTACCCATTATATTGACCGTCCTTTCCGTTGAAAAAATGCCGTAAAAAAGCTCCCCGGAATCTGCACCCGGAGAGGTCTCATTTGTCTTTGTTTTCTTTTTCAGGTGCAGCTCTCACACTTAGGATAACCTGATCATCGGCAACCCACGAGCGCAGAGCATAAAAGAAACCCGACTGTTTTTGCTGCCTCACAACAAAATATGCAACGCAGCCTGTAATTCATCTGACCTATAAAATAATAGCAGATAACCGTATGAATTGCAAGCCTATCGTGCAGTACATAATACATGAAAACAACGCGAAGTTCATCCTATTTTTTGTATTAAAACAAATTAGTATTCTCTCCCTGTTCGAAAGCTTAGAAAATGTAAGTTTAAACTCTATTCAGGCATGAAAAAAAGACATCCAAACGGATGTCTTTTTATTTGGAGCGGACGACGAGGCTCGAACTCGCTACCTCCACCTTGGCAAGGTGGCGCTCTACCAGATGAGCTACGTCCGCATATTGGTGCCTCCGATCGGAATCGAACCAATGACACGGGGATTTTCAGTCCCCTGCTCTACCAACTGAGCTACAGAGGCAAAATGTGGCGACCCGGAACGGGCTCGAACCGTCGACCTCCAGCGTGACAGGCTGGCGTTCTAACCAACTGAACTACCG
>JAZNMV010000241.1:0-2091 GCA_045579885.1 Acutalibacteraceae bacterium
CGTCATCAAACTGTTCTCCGACTGCATGACGATCTGCGTAATGCTGTCACTTTGTATTCTGCTTGCAGACGGAACCTGTGCGGTTGTGAAAAAGCCGCTCGGCTTCATTTACCGTGCATCGTTTACCGTTTATCTGTCGCACTGCCTGTTTTTGCAGATCATCACATCGGCAATCGGTGCGCTCGGCGTGACGGATATCGGCGTACAGCTTGTGCTTCGGGCGGCGATGTGCTATACCGCACCGTTTATCCTGTGGTATGTATGGTATCTGATGAAAAAAGCGATAACGAAACTTCTCCCAAAAAGAAAAGAGGCTTGAACCATGTTGTATCATAACTTAATCTGGGACTTTGACGGAACACTGTTTGACAGCTATCCGCACATTCACGCATCGTATATGCAGGCGCTTGCCGATTTCGGAAGAACGGTCGACCCCGATATTCTGATGGAAAAGCTGAAAATTCACTTCGGTGAGGCGCACAAGTATCTCGAGGCATCGGACGAGCTGCGTGCACGCTTTTCGTATTATGAGCACAACATTGATTTTGCGCCGATTGCGGAACCGTATGACGGTATGGCAGAACTGCTCCGCGATACGCACGCGGCCGGTGTGCGGCATTTTGTCTTTACACACAGAAATGATCTTGCGCTGACCTACATGGAACGCGCGGGGATTCTGCAGTATTTTGACGGTTGGGTCACCTCGGATGACAAAGAACATTTTGCAGCAAAGCCGTCGCCCAAATCCATTTCCTACATCATGGAACATTGGGGCATTGATCCCGATGACTGCGCCATGATCGGCGACCGCGAGATCGATGTCGGATCGGGCATTGCCGCAGGAGCAAAGGGGATTCTGTTTGATGAATTCCACAACCTTGGGGAAACTGCGGCACAGCATCGGGTGTATTCGATTGAAGAACTGCGAGAGTTGTTGTTTGAATAATGCTTTAACGAAAAAGAGACACAAACGTGTCTCTTTTTTTATAATATTCAATTCGATCCCAGATAATCCATCAGCCGTGAAAAATCACCATCTGTCGCGACAAAGCACAGCTCCGGCGATCCATCCTCGGGCTGCATGTACAGCACTTCTGTATCCGACGCATCGGACGGCATGGACAGACAGATTTTTATCATTCCGTCGTCGGGAAGCTCTTCAAACACAAACGTCGGATCGTTTACCGTCGGCATGGACGCAATGGCATATTCCTTGCCATCGATGGTGAAGGTGATCTCGTGTTCCTTTGCATTGGTCGGCAGAGTAACCGTCAGTGTGATCGGTTCATGCAGTGCGTACTGTTCGCCCATGGTGACGGAAAACTGTGTCGGTTGTTCACTACATGCAGAGAAGAGGACTGTCAGCAAAAGTGTGACGGTGAATACAAGGATTCGTTTCATCGGGATGCTCCTTTCGATTGGTTGAATGACGGATATCGTATTGTCATCAGTATACCATATCAGAAGTCAAATGTCAACAAAAAAAGAGAAACGCTCATTTGAGCGTTTCTCGAAATTTTGCATTGATTCAAAATCAAGCGTAAAGCGGTTGATTAACCGAGCTTTGCGTAGTTGACCTTGATGCCAGGGCCCATGGTCGTTGCGATAACGCAGGACTTGATATACTGACCCTTTGCTGCAGCCGGCTTTGCCTTGATGACAGCGCCAACGAGCGTGTTGAAGTTTTCGGTGAGCTTTTCAGCGCCGAAGGAAGCCTTACCGATCGGGCAGTGGATGATGTTGGTCTTGTCCAGACGGTATTCGATCTTACCTGCCTTTGCTTCGGTAACTGCCTTAGCAACGTCCATGGTAACAGTACCAGCCTTGGGGTTAGGCATAAGTCCCTTAGGACCGAGAACCTTACCAAGACGGCCGATAACGCCCATCATATCAGGTGTTGCAATTACAACGTCGAACTCAAACCAGTTTTCCTTTGTAATCTTCTCAACGTAGTCCTCAGCACCAACGTAATCAGCGCCAGCCTCTTCAGCAGCCTTAGCCTTATCGCCACGAGCGAATACGAGTGTACGAACCTTCTTACCTGTACCGTGTGGAAGAACTACAGCACCTCTTACCTGTTGGTCAGCGTGA
>JAZNMV010000242.1:0-5450 GCA_045579885.1 Acutalibacteraceae bacterium
TAGCACCGCTGTATGCCGGGATCTTTGTGAGCGGTGTGTATGCGTTCATCGAGGAGATGTTTACGATGCAGCCGCCGGTTTCGAGCATATCCTGTGCGAAAGCCTGTGTGGGCAGCAGAGTGCCGAGGAAGTTGAGGTTGAATACGAAGGAAACGCCGTCCTTATCGAGATCGAAGAAGGAACGTGCATTTTCATCGAGCAGATCCGCTTTGTTGAAGTACTCACTTGTGGTAGTACCCTTCGGGTTGTTGCCGCCTGCGCCGTTGATGAGCACTTCGCACTTGCCGAAGGTGTTCAGAACGGTTTCGTGTGCAGTGTTCAGATTGTCCTTATCAAGAACATTAGCCTGAATAGCGATAGCCTCACCGCCTTTTTCGCGGATCTCGGCAGCAATAGCTTCTGCAGCTTCAAGGTTCAGGTCTAAAAGCGCGACCTTATGGCCGTCTGCTGCGAGTGCACGTGCGAAAGCGCCGCAGAGAACGCCGCCCGCACCGGTAATTACGATAGTCATACTTGTTTTCCTCCTTGGTTATATATCAGATTATTCGAAAAGCTTGCGGCTGTTTTCTACGCAGACACGGTTCAGGATCTTCATAGCAGCGGACTCGAGCATCAGGGAGCCGTCATCGAGGCGGTCAGCAACCCAGCTGCAGAGCACACGGCGGAAGTAATCGTGGCGAGCATAGGAGAGGAAGCTGCGGCTATCTGTGAGCATGCCGGTGAACTCGGCGATGGAGCCGGTCTCGGCGAAAATATCCATCTGCTCTTCCATGCCGCGCTTGTGGTCGAGATACCACCATGCTGCGCCGATGGTAACGCCGCGGAAGCTGCCTGCGGTCGTTGCAAGAGGCATGTACATGGAAGGCTCGAGTGTGTAAAGAAGTGTACGCGGCAGTCCGTCGTTTGCATCCATTGCGTCGAGCAGATGTGCAATATCGATTTCGGGAATGCGGTCGCCTACGCAGTCACCGCCGGCATCCGGGCCAACAGTCTTAAAGAGAGATGTGCGTGCGTTGCGGCGAACGTTCAGATGCAGCTGCATTGTGATGTTGTGTGCCTTGTATTCCTTTGCAAGGTAAACATACATCTCGAAAAGGAAGTTGCAGAATTCAGCATAGGAAACGGTCTCACCGGCGAGGACCTTTTTGAAGGTTTCGTCTGCACAGCAGGTTTCGTCCTTGTGCGGGAAATCCTCAATGCCGATGTCGCTTACGCGGCAGCCGTTTTCGCTGAAGAATGCGAGACGGTCAGAAAGGGCCTTCTTGAGGTCGCAGAGTGTTTCGATCGGATAGCCGCAGACAGCGGAAAGGCGAGCTGCGTAATCCTTATAATCTGCACGGCGGATATTCAGTGCTGCATCGGTACGAAAGGACGGTACAACGCGGATCGGGAAGGACTTGTCTTCTGCGATCTGTTTGTGATATTCGAGAGAGTCTGCCGGGTCATCGGTCGTTGCAACGAGTTCAACACGGCTGTCGATCATCAGCTTACGCGGAGACATACCGGTCTCTTTGATGTAAGCGTTTGCACGGTCGAAGATCTCGTCTGCGTTTTCGGCAGTCAGGGCATCGTCAATACCGAAGTACATGGCAAGCTCCATGTGAGACCAAACATACAGCGGGTTTCCTGCAGCGGTTTCAATGCAGGCGGCATAAGCGCGGAACTTTTCACGCGGAGAGGCATTGCCGGTGATCTTTTCCTCCGGCACGCCGCAGGCGCGCATCAGGCGCCACTTGTAATGGTCCCCGCCGAGCCAGATCTGAGAGATATCGGTGAAAACTTCGTTTTCAAGGATCTCCTTCGGCTGCAGATGGCAGTGATAGTCTACAATAGGCAGTTCACGCACAGCCTCATACAGGCGCTTAGCGGTGCTGCCCTTCAAAAATAAATCGTCACGCATGGTAATTCTGCTCCTTTCACAGGTGTGCATAAATATCTATTCTAAGTATAGCACAATTTTTTGCAAATTAAATGATATATGTAGCCAAATAGATTGCAAATCTGTTCAGATTTACATGAAAAATGAATGCTTAGTGCAAAAAAAGTTTCTTCGCTGCGCATTAAAGACTATTGTTTTCGGCACATTTATGATATACTGTTTGCAAAAGCAGACAGTATATCTTTTTTTCTTAGGGGGTGCGGCAGGTGGAGAGAGCAGAACAGCAGTTTAACACGTCTCAGATCATGATCTCTGACGACTTTGAAGCGCACCATACCCGTGACCCGTATTTTCGAACGATCGAGTTTCATGCGCACGATTTTTTGGAACTGTATCTGTTTTTAGACGGACGTGTAACGTACTACATAGAAGACCGTGTCTACGAGCTTTGTCCCGGTGATCTGCTCATTATTCCGCCCGGAAAGATGCACCGCCCGGTGATCGCCGATGAGCGTGCAGCATACGAGCGCATGGTACTGTGGGTGAATCTCGAATATCTTGCGCAGATCGACAGTGAAGGCCGTCTGCTGCAAAAGGCACTTATAAACGTCGGCAGCAACGGCTACTGCGTACCGCTGCGCGGTGAGGCACTTTCGTACATGGCGAAGTTGTTTTCAAAGATCACGGCACTGCAGGAAGAATCGGTATGGACAGAGCTTACCGCCGGCGCGATCCGCCTGTATTTATGGTCAGCACTCGAGGCATACAGCTTTGTGGAAACGACAGCACAGGGTGAAACGGAAGTTATCCCGCAGATCATCCGCTACATTACGGAGCATTATGCCGAAGAGATCACGCTCGATGATATCGCTGCGCGGTTCTTCATCAGCAAATCCTATCTCAGCCGCCATTTCAAAACCTATACGAATGCCACGGTTTACGCCTATATCATGGCACTGCGTATAACACACGCACGCCGTATGATCCGCGAGGGCGTACCGGCTGTGGAAGCGGGCAGAAACTGCGGCTTTTCGGATTATTCCACATTCTATAAAGCGTTCAAAGCGCAGACAGGTATGTCGCCGCAGCAGTTTAAGGCGCGGACATAACAGAGTAATATGCAGGGGATAGCCCCTGTTGAATATGAGAGGAGTTATATTATGGCAGAGTTCAAAATTGACAAGACCAACCCGTGGTACAGAGACGACGATGAATCGATCCTCGAGATCTACGACATCGAAACAGGTACAAGCGAGGTCATCAAAGAGTTTGATTACCTCATCGAGGCACCGAACTGGTCCCCGGACGGTAAGTTCCTGACTTACAACAGCAACGGCCGCATCTACATCTTTGACCTTGAGACCAAAGAGAGCAAAGAAGTTGATACCGGCTATGTAAACCGCTGCAACAACGACCACGTTCTCTCGCCGGACGGCAAGAGCATTGCAGTCAGCCATGGCACAAAGGAAGACCACCAGTCCAGAATTTACACGGTTTCCCTCGAAGGCGGCATCCCGCGCCTCATCACCCCGATGGCACCGAGCTATCTGCACGGCTGGTCTCCGGACGGTAAGACACTGGCTTACTGCGCAGAGAGAAACGGCAATTTCGACATTTACACCATTCCGGTAGAGGGCGGCGAAGAGACCCGTCTGACTACAGCGGAAGATCTCGACGACGGCTCCGAGTACGACAGCGCCGGCGAATACATCTGGTTCAACTCCGTACGCTCCGGTCTTATGCAGGCCTGGAGAATGAAGGCAGATGGTTCCGAGCAGACCCAGATGACCTTCGACGAGGAGTGGAACACATGGTTCCCGCATATCTCTCCGGACAGACAGAAGGTCGTTATGCTGGCTTACAAGAAGGGCGATGTTGAGCCGAACCAGCACCTTCCGCATAAGTATGTTGAGCTGCGCCTCATGAATGCCGACGGCAGCGATGTTAAGACTATCGTGAAGCTTTTCGGCGGTCAGGGTACCATCAATGTTAACTCCTGGGCACCGGACAGCAAGAAGTTTGCGTTCGTTCGCTATCGCATCCGCGGTCAGGAAGTTTGATCGGAGTGAGTTTCTATGATGAAAACACCGATCGATAAAAAAGGGTTTATTCAGATCAATATCGTTGTATCGGATATTGAGACTGCCGCAGAGAAGTGGGCGGAGCTTTTCGGCATTGAAAAGCCGGAAATTCGTATCAACCATCTTGAGGGCGGTGACGATTATAAGTACCACGGAAAGCCGATCACATGCGACCTCAAGGTCTGCGACATTGAAATGGAAAATTTCGTGATCGAGCTGCACGAGCCGGCTGGCGGCGAGAGTTCTTTCCAGGATTTTCTCGACAAGCACGGCAACGGTGTGCATCACATCGGTTTCGAGGTGGGCGACAAGCGCGATGAGATCATCCGTGAGCTTGCGGCTGCAGGTTACGACACCGACCGCACAATGGGCATTTATCCCGGCAGCAGCTGGACGATCGTCGACGGCGAAGACACACTTGGCGTAAACCTGAACATCAAGCCGGTACGTTAAACCGAAAGCGGAGGTAAGCTATGCGTTTTGGCGGACAGATCTTCAAAAAGTGGAATACACCGGAAGAGTGGGCACAGGCTGCACTGGAGATGGGTTATTCCGCGGTATATTTTCCGGTGGACTACACAGCGGATATCAAAGTGATCGACGGCTACAGGGAAGCGGCAAAAGAAGCCGACCTTGTGATCAGTGAGATTGGCATCTGGAATAATTTGCTTGAGGTAAACCCCGAGAAGCGTGAAGCGAATGTGCAGAGAGCCATCCATCAGCTTGAACTCGCGGATTATGTGGGTGCGAACTGCTGCGTGAATATTTCCGGCAACTGCGGTGAGCAGTGGGACGGACACCATCCCGACAATCTTACGCAGAAGACTTTCGATGAAGTGGTGCGCATAACACAGCGTATCATTGATGCGGTCAACCCGAAAAACACGGAGTATACGCTTGAGCCGATGCCGTGGATGTTCCCGCATACGGCAGATTCGTACGTGGAACTTTTGAAAGCGGTGGACAGAAAAGGCTTTGCAGCACATCTCGACCCCGTAAATGTGGTCAACAGTCCGGTGCTGTATTATCAGACCGGGGATCTCATTCGGGAGTGGTTCGATAAGCTCGGAACGAAGATCCGCAGCTGTCACGCGAAGGATATCATTCTCAGCGGCAGCCTTACAGTGCATTTAGATGAGTGCCGTCCGGGTACGGGAAATCTGGATTACAGAACCTACCTTGAGTGTATGACGAAGCTGCCTGAAAACACCTGCCTTATGCTCGAGCATATGAGCGAGGAACAGGATTATATTCTGGCGGCGAAATACCTGAAGGGCTTAGCAAAAGAATTAAATATCAGTTTATAAAGGAAAAGGGATGTGCCCGGCTTTTGCGGCGCATCTCTTTTTGCCTGCTGTTTTCCCGTCTTATTTTTACAAATCTATTAAGCTTTGAGCGAAGTACTTTACTTTTCGACAGGACTCGTGTTATACTTTTTGTGTAAATATCCGGCGCGGTCGAACGGTCGCTGCCGTTTTGAAAGGATGGTT
>JAZNMV010000243.1:0-2157 GCA_045579885.1 Acutalibacteraceae bacterium
TCTTCCTAAGACCGCTTGGCCTCCGACTTTATGATCGAAAGAAGGACAGACAAGACAAACCGGCTTAACTGGTACGTCGATTATACGGACGTTGTCCAGGAAACGTTTTACGGCGGCCTTTTGTACTATTGCACAGACGGCGAAAGCTTCGTTCAAATCCGCGTAACCAGGGACGGCACATATCACGCACTGATATTTAATATTCCGCTTGGATACAGAGAACACCAGCTCGTGGACGTTCAGTCGTACGAAACGTACAATGAAGCCGCAGCTTACGTAAATGAATATTTAAATAATGCAGAAAGGAGAAACAATCATGATTAACAACGCATATTATCTGGTTAAGATTTCAACGAACGGTATAGTAGGATTATTCCAATCGAAAAAGACGCCGGAGCTTCAGCATCTCTACGATTTGATCGGCTGCGACTGCGTCGAAACAGTCAGGATTGACAACGACGTTCTAATGCTTGTTGACGAAAGCGGCTGGCTGAAGGAAGATCCGGTGCCGAATTTTAAGGCGTCGCTGCTCTATTCCGACACGCCGCACAGCATAGCCGGAAACGCGGTTTTGCTGAAGCTCGACCGCCGGGCCTGCGACTGGAAAGCGCTTACGTATGAAGAAGCCGTCGGCCTTCAGATCGAAATTGACGCCAGGACAGAAGCTTATATTCAGGACAAGTTAATGGAGATCTGATATTGAAAGGAAAGGGAAAACAACAATGATTACTAAAGAAAAATTCTGGATAGAAGATAAAGGTTTCTGCTGGGATCTTTACGTCTACGTTCCGCTAATGTACAGTTATTACCACATATTCCGCGCGCCTGATCGCGCCGGAATCGTAAATTACATGACGCGCCGGCACCTTGCCGGCAGCGTCCGTGAATCAAAGGCTGCGGCCTGAAAGGAAAAATTATGGATAACGAAATTAAGGAAAAGAAATGGAATTTCCCGGTTCCGCTTGATGAGTTCATGGCATGGTTAGACAGGTTGTTTATTCGTCAACCATATATTGTACGCCTGGCTTATAAATACAAATGGCAAAACGAGTATGAAAAAAGCAACGAATATCTGGAATGGGACTGGGAAAACGACAGTTATTACTGGCTTAACGACTGGAACGAAGGACACGACGAAGCTTACGTCCTGGCATTTGTAGCAGTCGCTGATATATTCGAAGGAGAATCAGACAATGCAGAAAATAATTTGTGTACGGATAAGTAAAAGCAAATTCCGATCTCTGTTTACAGACCGGGATAAATTCGCCGCTTTTATTACAAAATACCGGAAAATGCGTTTTACTGAAAACGCGTATATCAAATTTATATTTAAGGAAACGCACGAAGAACCGGTGTTGCCGTTTAATATTCACGTTTGATGACGAAAGGAGAAAAAGACAATGTTTAAACTGACAATCAAAGCTGAAGATTACAACGAGATTCTGCGCCTGGGAAAGCTCGTAAAACCGGACCGGAAGAACACACACGAAGAGCTGGATAACATAGCGATATATATCGACGATCCGCTGGTAGAAGGCGAAGCGCTCTTCTGCGACAATTACATTTACGGGAAGTTCGTTTTCCAGATTCAGGAGATCATCGACACGACCGGACACGCGAAACCGTGCGTGTTCATGCTGCCGCGCCAGACGTCCGAAGCCGCAAAGCCCGGAACGTTCGTTTCCATTACCTGGTACGACGCAGACGAAACGGAAAGGCACTTTACAACGGAACCGGTCTATGTTAAGATAGAAGGCACTTCGAAATTCGGTAACAGGATCGCGCCTGAATTCGGCGTCCCTGTCGGATACTGGCCGGTTCGCCGCCTGGAAAAGGATTTTGAAAAAGAACCTGTGGAAGAAGATCTTTCCTACAACGTCGAACGCATGCAGCACTTCGCGGCCTTCTTCCCGAAGAACCAGTATTGCCGGCTGCAGTTCAGATACCAGGGAATATTCGGGAAGGTTTCGATCCTGAACAACGAATGGTATTGTTACACGCTCGGCGCCAGATTATCGAAAAGGAGAGCATAACAGATGACACAGGAAGAGATCTACGAATACTGCAGAAGCGAAGGGCTGGAATATCACCACTCCGCGATCATGCAGGGATACGTCTCAAAAGACGGTATTAAAACCACCGGATACAGGGGGCGGT
>JAZNMV010000244.1:0-2674 GCA_045579885.1 Acutalibacteraceae bacterium
CGGCCTTTGTGGAACCGATATTAACGGAGGAGCAGACGAAATTTGTTTCGCTTAGAGCTTCCGGGATGCTTTCGATCAGAGCATAGTCGCCCGGGCCGAAGCCTTTATGTACAAGTGCGGAATAGCCGCCGATGAAGTTGACACCGACAGTCTGTGCAGCTCGGTCGAGTGCTTTTGCAAAGTGTACGGGGCTGACTGTGGGGCAAGCACCCGCGAGCATAGCGATCGGTGTTACGGCGATACGCTTGTTAACGATCGGAATACCGTATTCGCGGCTGATGTCTTCACCTGTTTTTACAAGATTTTCCGCATAGCTGCAGATCTTATCATAAACCTTTGTGCATGCTTTATTGATATCGGAATCGATGCAATCGAGAAGGGAAATGCCCATAGTGATGGTACGGACATCGAGATTCTCGTTATCGATCATATTAATGGTTTCAAGAATATCATGTGTATTGATCATGAAGAAATACCGACCTTTCGGGGAAATTAGATTCTGTGCATAGAGTTGAAAACATCCTCGTGCATAACATGGATCTTCAGACCGAGCTGCTCGCCGAGTGCTTCAAATTCATCTGTAAGTACGCTGAACGGCACGGAGCATGCACTGATATCGATCATCATGATCATAGCAAACATATCCTGCATAATGGACTGTGTAACTTCAAGAACGTTTGCACCCTTATCTGCACAGATTGCAGACACCTTCGCTAAAATGCCAACCATATCCTTGCCGATTACGGTAACTACTGCTTTCATATTTCGATCCCTTTCTGCGCCAAGCGCTAAAAATTGATATAATCTTATATTATATCTAATTATGTACGAAACGAGTGTAACTGTCAAGCCGCAAGTGGAAGTTTTATTATACGGTGAAATTTTTGTCTTTTCATACGGTAAACTTTGTGCTATACTCAAAATATATAACCTCTAATATACTGGAGATGATCCTATGGGATATAAATATTTGGCAGACTGTCACAGTCACTCCAACTGTTCGTTTGATGCGACCGATTCCATGGAGGCTATGTGCAGAAAAGCTTTGGAATTGGGACTCGCTTATTATACGATCACGGATCATTGTGAGTGTGACCAGTATGAAGGATCACCGGCCTTTGGCGGAAAAAAATATAAAGATACGGTTGTACGCTCTTATGAGGAACTCGCAGAAAATCAGAAACGTTTTCCGAATCTGCGCTTTTTGAAAGGTCTGGAGCTTGGTCAGCCAATGCAGAATTTGCCTGCCGCAGAGGATGCACTCTCTGGCAGAACCTACGATTTTATCATCGGCTCTCTGCATCAGCTTCGCGGCGAAGAGGATTTTTACTGGCTGAATCCCGAAAGCTTTTCACCCGAAAAGCTGGATGACGTTTTTCATCGGTATTTTGCGGAAATTCTTGAAATGCTCGAGTGGGGACAGTTTGATACGCTTGCACATATTACTTACCCGCTGCGCTATATCTGCCGCCCCGGAGAAAAGCCGAGCTTTGCAAAATATCAGGAAGATTTGGATGCCGTTCTTCGCAAGATCATTGAAAAAGATAAGGCAATAGAGTTCAACACCTCGCGCATATTGCGGAAAAATGCACCGGTTTTACCGGACAGAGAAATTTTCACACGCTATATGGAACTCGGCGGTACACGTATTACACTCGGTGCGGATGCACACAACACGGAAAGTATAGCATCCGGTATTAAAGAGGCGTTGGATCTTCTTTATGATATCGGATTTACGGAATATACTGTTTATATTGATCGTAAACCTGTTCAGGTACCGATTATCTACATACCCGATGAGGGAAAGGAGTAAAGATTATGGATAAGAAAATGGAAAGACTTCTGAAGCTTTTGCAGGAGGATGCGACGCTGACCGCGCAGCAGCTTTCTGTTATGGTAGGTATGACTGAAGCGGAAACAGCTTCCGCTATTCATAAACTTGAGAAAGACGGTGTGATCAAGGGATATCGTGCGCTGATCAACTGGGAGCGTACAGAGGTTAATCGTGCGAGTGCTTTGATCGAACTGCGTGTTACACCGAAGAAGGATTCCGGTTTTGATGAACTCGCTGCCCGTGTTAAGGCTTTCCCGGAAGTTGAAAGTGTATTTCTAATGTCCGGCGGTTATGATCTTGCTGTTATCGTTACAGCGGCTACCATGTCGGAGATTGCTATGTTTGTTGCTAAGCGCCTGGCAACGATCGACGGTGTGCTTTCCACAGCCACTCATTTTATTCTGACGAAGTATAAGGAAGGCAGTGTGGATTTTACGAGCGAAGACGAGGAAATTGACGAGAGAGGAAGCAACCTTTGTGATTGATTACAGTAAGCATATAAATGAAAAAGCGAGCAATATGAAGCCTTCCGGCATTCGCCGCTTCTTCGATATTGCCAATGAGATGGAGGATGTTATCTCTCTCAGCGTCGGTGAACCGGATTTTCTGACACCGTGGCATATTCGTGAAGCAGGTATTACCTCGCTTGAAAAGGGCAGAACACGTTATACGCCCAACCGCGGCCTGATGCTGCTCCGTGAGGAAATCAGCCGCTTTATGAAAAGAAAATATAAGCTTTCCTATCAGCCGGAGAGTGAAGTTCTTGTTACTGTCGGCGGCAGTGAAGCGATCGATATGGCACTGCGCTGTCTTGTGTCGCCGGGTGATGAGGTTATTATC
>JAZNMV010000245.1:0-6994 GCA_045579885.1 Acutalibacteraceae bacterium
CAGGCAGAGAAATCGGCTGTACACTCGGAAATAACCGTGAACTTTTCATGGGTACATTCCATGCGCCGAACGTAACGGGTGAAGCGCTGAAGACAGCGGTCTTTACGGCTGCACTCTTCGAGAGCTTCGGTTATGATGTAACACCGCGCTACGATGAACCGCGTGCGGATATCATTCAGGCAGTAAAGCTCAAGGAGCGCGATGCGCTGATCGCATTCGTACAGGGTGTGCAGCAGGGCGCGCCGGTCGATTCCTTTGTTGTTCCCGAACCGTCTCCGATGCCGGGCTATGATTCCGATATTATCATGGCTTCCGGTTCGTTTACCTTCGGTTCTTCCATTGAGCTTTCTGCAGATGCTCCACTGCGTGAACCGTTCGCAGCTTGGATGCAGGGCGGCGTGAACTTTAACTCCGGCCGTCTCGGTGCAATCCTTGCAGCTGAATCTATGCGTAAAGCCGGATTCATCCACTTCTGAGAATAAAAAACAAACACCACCTGGTAGCACTTCGCCGTGCGTTCAGGTGGTGTTTTTCTTTTACAAATCAGTTTTCGGTATCCCAGTTCGAGCAGCGTTCCACAGCTTTGTGCCAACGCTTCACTGCCGCTGTTTCTTCGCCGACTTCAATTTCCGGTGTGTACTCTTTCTTGAGCTTCCAAATGGTGGAAAGCTCTTCGAGGGAATCCCACACACCGACAGCAAGACCGGCAAGCATTGCGGAGCCGAGTGCCGTAGTTTCCAAGCAGACAGGCTGACGAACCGTGCAGTGCAGAATATCGGACTGGTACTGCATCAGGAATCGGCTTCTCGAAGCACCGCCGTCTACGCGAAGCTCCGTGATCGGTTGACCGCTGCCAAGCTCCATAGCACGGAAGAGGTCGAGACTTTCATAAGCAATACTTTCTAAAACCGCACGGCAGATGTGTGCTTTTCCCGTACCGCGTGTTACGCCGAGGAGAGCACCTCTTGCGTACATATCCCAGTACGGTGCACCGAGACCGGTGAAGGCGGGTACAAATACCGCGCCACCCGTATCGGAAACCGTTTCGGCGAGTGCATCGGCTTCCTGCGGATTTTGGATCAGCTTTACTTCATCGCGCAGCCACTGAATTGCAGAACCTGCGTTAAAGGCACTGCCTTCGAGTGCATAGGTTACTTTATCGCCGATCTTCCAGCCAATTGTTGTGAGCAGTCCCTGTTCGGAATAGACCGGTGTATCGCCGGTGTTCATCAGAACAAAGCAGCCTGTACCGTATGTATTTTTAGCCATGCCTTTGTTGAAGCAGCACTGACCGAACAATGCGGCGTGCTGGTCACCGGCGATACCGGCGATCGGGATCGGACGGCCGAAAACGGAATCGGCGCAGTCACCGACGATCTCGGAGGAACTGACAACTTTCGGAAGTGCGCTCATCGGTACACCGAAGAGTTTCGTCAGTTTTTCATCCCAGCAAAGTTTTTTGATATCGAACAGCATGGTTCTCGAAGCATTTGTTACATCGGTCACGTAGCTTGCACCTTCAGTGAGGCAGAAAATCAGCCATGTATCGATCGTGCCGAAACGCAGACGTCCCTGTTCGGCAAGTTCTTTGGCACGCGGCTCATTGTCGAGGATCCACTTCATTTTTGTACCGGAGAAGTAGGGGTCGATAATGAGACCGGTGGTTTCTTTAATATAACTTTCCCAGCCCTCATTTTTGAGCCATTCGCAGGTGGGCGCGGTACGGCGGCACTGCCAGACGATCGCATTGCAGATCGGAATACCGGTCACACTGTCCCAAGCGACGGTCGTTTCACGCTGATTGGTAATGCTGATCGCGGCGATATCATCTGCGGTGATACCGGCATCGGCAACAGCCTGGCGCATAGCGTAGAGCTGTGTCTGCAGAATTTCTACGGCATCATGTTCGACATAGCCGGGTTTCGGATAAATCTGTGTGAATTCACGCTGTCCCATACCTGCGACGCCGCCCATGGCATCAAAGAGGACGGCACGGGAACTGGTCGTGCCCTGATCGAGAGAAAGAATGTACTTGCCGATCTTCATGGTTTTCACCTGTCCTTTATATTATCTTCTGAAACGGTTCAGGAAGCGCTCTTTGCGGTCTTCCTGCTCGCGGCTGTTCTTAATTGGCTTAAAATGTATGACCCAACGCGGATCAATATATTCAAGAATTGCCTGCGGAACTTTATATTCTTTTAAGGGACGCTGATCGCGAAGGTTTTCGATCAGCTTTTTGTGGTCTGCAGAGTTGATTTCCTCCGCACCGACGATAATCGTTTTATAGTCGTTCGGTTTGGTATACTTGCAGTTTTCCATGAAATCTGCCCAAACATTGTATTCCGTCAACTTGACGTACTCGTTCGGGACATTTAAACGAATGCGCACGGCGCCGGATACACGTCCGCCGGTATTCTGTTTTCTGCCTGCAACGACACCGAAAACAGGACATTCGCAGTGCAGGTTCAGCATGTCGATCAGTGCAGCGTATTCTTTTTTAAAGGAAATACTCGGATACGCGCGGTAGATCTCGTCTTTCTGCAGAATACGCATGACCGCACTCGACTGATAGGTATCTATGATCATATAATCACCTTGAGTTAATTTTTGCGTTCGTTTTTAAATGGTCGGCATGACGCGGCCGCCGGAGACGGAGAGGTAAGCACCGGTAATGTAATCGGAAAGAGAGCTTGCGAAGAAGAGAACCGCGTCAGCAATATCTTCGTCCGTACCGCGGCGCTTCATTGGCACGCTGTCGACATACGGTCCGGTCAGCGTTTCACCGCGTTCACGTTCCTTTTCGGTGATCATCCAGCCGGGGGCGACCTGATTTACGGTAATACCCTGCGGGCCGACTTCCTTTGCGAAGGAGCGGCACAGACCGTCGAGCCCACGCTTTGCGGAAGAATAAGCCGCTGCACCGGGATCGCAGCGCATGGAACATTCTGTGTTGATCACAACGAATTTGCCGCTGCCTTTCTCCAGCATAGCCGGAGCAAAGGCTTTAAACATATAAACATTGTGCATAACGGTGGATTCAAACTGGCTGTAAAAATCCTTATCGTCCTGCTCAAGCACATTTACCCACTGGTACTGGATAACCGCATTGTTGACGACAATATCCGGGCTGCCAAAAGCAGCTGTCTCTGCCTGCATGCGGTAAACACTTTCTGCGTTTGTAACATCCGCCTGTACAGCTATGGCACGAACGCCTTTCTGTGTTGTCAGTTCTTCAACAAGTTCATCTGCTTTGGTTTTGTTCTGATGGTAGTGAACGATAATATCGGCACCGGCATCTGCCAAGCGGCGTGCCATAACGCGGCCCAACTGACCGGAACCGCCGGTAACAAGTGCAATTTTTCCTTTAAGATCGATCTGGATCATAATAAATCCTCCGTTATATTTGAAAGTTTTTCTGAATGGGGAACGGCTAAGTCGTATAGGAACGTATCGAACCGACCGTATTCGTTCGGCTTGATGAGGTAGCGGCGCAAAACTTCCTCCGCATTCGGAATTGTATGCTTATAATATGCTTCGGCTATACCTCCGGCGATACAGGCGACGGTGTCGGTATCGCATTTCACACTGAACACATTGCGGATACAGCTTTCCCAGCTTTCGCTTTCATAAAAACAACGAAACGCAAGCGGCATGCTGCCCTGTGCCGTGGCATCGAATTTTCCGAACGGTCGGTAGGCCCAAAGCGGTTTTTCTGTGGTGTAGCCAAAGTTTTTGTGAAAGTAGCGCTTCATCGTTTTTTTGTTTTCGCCCTGTCTCGCAAGCCAGATGAGACCGGCTGTGCTGACAGCACCTTTGATCCCTTCGGGATGATTGTGTGTGCACAGTGCGCTTTCCTTTGCGGCAGCTTCCACTTTTTCAAGCGTATCAAAATGATAGGGGATATAGCTTACACGCATTGCAGCACCGTTTCCGAAGCTCCCGTAGCCTTTTTCGGCATGTCCGTCAAGCCATTTCTGAAACATGGTACCGTAACCTACGCGGCGGTACATGCGGCCGAATTTTCCGTATGCGCGGGCATAGGGAATATCGTTTAACAACGCATATTTTGTAGCCAAAGTGAGGACGGTATCGTCCGTATATGTGCAGCCTGTGCCGAACAGACGGACTGTCTGCGGATCGAAACCGGTCGGCTTGCTGAACTCAAATCGCGAACCGGCAATGTCGCCTAAAATTGAACCGATCATACGGGCTTCCCTCCTCATACATGTTAATTTCAGTATAGCATAGTTCGAGTGTGTTTTCTACGATTTCAGACGAAATTCTTTCTGTTTTTGACATTTAATGAGAAGAGAAGTATAATATAATAAATAGAGATGAACAGGAAAAGGTGTTTCTATGAAAATTAGATTAACAGCTCTCCTTCTGGCCTTATGTTTGCTTTTTTTTACGGCTTGTGCCGCAAAACCGGTTGATGCCGAGGTGCCTGAAGCGTCACCTACAGCGGAGCCTGTGGAGCGTACGGAAAGTATTGTTATTACGGAAGATACCCTCGAGCAGCTTGAACTGAACATTTCCGTGATGAGCCGCAAGCTGCAGCTTTATAATGTTACGGAGAACGCAGACGGTTCCTGTACGGTGTACATGACACCCGAAGAACAGAAAGCTATTGTTTCCACACTGCGCACGGCTTTGGATGAGGAGATGGAGGCGCTGGCAAAAGAGGGAACATGGCCCTTTTTAGAGAAGGTTGAAATCAGTGAAGACGGATCAACAGCGCATTTGTATACAAGTGATGATAAGTACGATTCGATTCGAGACCGCACGTGTGCCGATGCGATATATCTGCCGACACTGTTATATGTAGCTTTTACACAGCCGGAAGCTGCGGATGCGTTTTCCATGCAGTTTACGGTGTTGGATGAGACAGACAGAATGCTCGATTATTTCAAATATCCGAAAAAAGAAGTGAAACCTTCCTTTTCACCGGAAAGTGCAGAAGAAGTAGAGGATATCGGTTAAAAACAAACAGAGAGGAAGAATGATTTTGCGTTCCAACAGTGATTTTTCAAAAGGACGTGTGTCGACGATCATCCTGCGCCAGGCAGCTCCCATGGTTCTTGCGCAGCTTGTTCATGTTTTATATAATGTCGTGGATAGAATGTTCATCGGCCGTATTGAAAATGCTTCCGTGCATGCGCTGACCGGTGTGGGACTTACATTCCCGATCTTACTCATTATCAATGCTTTTGCAAACCTGTTCGGTTCGGGCGGCATGCCGTTGTTTTCCATGGCACGCGGTGCTGCCAAAAATGAGAAAGACGGCGTACACGCAAACCGCGCAGCGAATGTCATGAATAATACTTTTTTCATGCTGTGTGCAGTCGGTACGGTACTCACCGTGCTTGTTCTGCTTGTTAAGAAACCGTTTTTGTACCTCTTCGGTGCGAGTGACGTGACCTACAGCTATGCGAACGATTATATATCTCTCTATGTGATCGGCACGGTTTTTGTTATGATTTCCCTCGGTATGAACGGTTTCATCAATGCACAGGGATTTGCAAATAAGGGCATGATGACCGTTCTGATCGGTGCGGTTTTGAACCTGATTCTCGACCCGCTCTTTATCTTTGTTTTTAACATGGGCGTGCGCGGTGCTGCGCTCGCAACGGTTATCTCGCAGTTCGTATCCGCACTTTGGGTCGTACTTTTCTTAACCGGCAAAAAAACGATTTTTAAGCTCGAGATCCGGCGTATGCTGCCGCAGTGGAAACTGATTCGGGAGATCGTATCACTCGGCATTGCAGGATTCATCATGGGATTTACAACGAGTGCTGTGCAGATGGTCTGCAACGCAATGCTTTCCCAGTTCGGCGGCGATCTCTATGTTGGTGTTATGACCGTTATCAACTCTATCCGCGAAATATCCTTTGCACCGGTCAGCGGCGTGACGAGTGCTTCGAATCCGGTAATCGGCTTCAATTTCGGTGCGAAAGAATATAAGCGTGTGCGTTCGGCGATCGTTTTTGTCAGTGTGGTCTGCGTAGTGTATATGACCGTTGTATGGCTGCTGCTCATGATTTTCCCGGAATTCTTTATCCGTATTTTCAACGATGATCCGGCACTGCTTACAGCGTGTATTTCGTCCATGTTCATTTACTTCTTCGGCTGCTTTATGATGAGCTTGCAGATGGCGGGACAGACCGTTGTGCAGGCGCTTGGCAGGGCAAAACAGGCGATCTTTTTCTCGCTTTTAAGAAAAGTCGTTATTGTTATTCCGCTTACGCTTTTATTGCCGCACATTCCGGCACTTGGTGTAAACGGTGTATTCCTTGCAGAAGCGATCTCGAACTTTATCGGCGGCGGTGCCTGCTACATAACGATGCTTTGCACGGTGTGGAGACAGATGAAGCGGCTTGAAAAAGAAACTTAAAACAGAATTTACAGTACAGATTTAAACAGGCTTCGATGCGATGATTCGAAGCCTGTTTTTTTGTTATTCACCGATTGAGAAGTGTTCTTTGATCTGTTTTGCAACTTCCTCCGGAGAAAGATTTGTATTATCGATCTTGATGAAGTTCTCAAACGGAAGCTCTTCGCCGTCATAGGAATTGAGACGATACTTTTCGCTTGTTTTTCTCATTTCCGCTTCGCTGTGTTCAAGGTCACGCTTGGATTCCTTGTGCAGCAGGCGGTTTTCTGTTTTGTTGCGTTCGATGCGCACATCAAAATCCGCACAGAGCTCGACAATGCAGCATTTTGCACCGTTCGCTTTGAAAAGGTCAATGAGCTTTTCCAGGTATTCAAACTCTTCCGGGTAGTCAAACGCACACATAAAGGTGAAGATCAATCCCGGATAATCTCCTTTTGCGAACAGCTCGAAAACCGTGCTGCGGATGCTCTCGTTCAAAACGCCAAAATCTTTTTCACCGAAGTTAAAGAGTTTGCGAGCGAGCTCAATGGACATGTGGTTGTGAAACAGGCGAAGTCCCGTGGTTTTTGCAAGCTCCTGTCCGACTGTCATCTTGCCGACCGC
>JAZNMV010000246.1:0-3931 GCA_045579885.1 Acutalibacteraceae bacterium
GTCGAGCTGTGTGACAGGCACGTACAGCGTGTCGTTTTTGGCATAACGCACCTTGATGTAGTCTTTGGTGATGCCCTGCATGTTGACCTTATGGATGCCCTCGAAAATGCCGATGCCGTGTGTGGAGTGAACGACGTAATCGCCGGGAGTGAGTTCGGCGAGGCTGTAAATTTCCTTGCTGTTCTTATCTTTCTTTTTCGGCTTCTGCTTCACGGCGTTCATGCGTCCGTGCGTGATGAGGGTGAAGTGCGCATTCGGCAGCTCGAAGCCTGCGGAAAGTGTGCCGGCCGTTACGGCGACGGAACCTGCCGGAACGGAAGAAAGTGTTTCGAAATAGCCTGCAGGCAGACCGGCGGCTTTTAAATCGGCAGCCACGGTCATGGCGGCGCGCTCGGTACCTGCCAAAACGATGCAGGCGTGCTTGTTGTGAAGCGGGGAGGAAAGGTCTTCGACCAGAAGCTGTGTGCTGCCGCCCCAAACGGAGAGCTGACGCACGGTCATGTTGGAAAGCGTTTCGAGCGGCGTGTCGTATGTGCCGCGCGCAAAGGAATCCATGTAAACGCTTGCGGTATCGAGTGCACGGCCGAGTGCAAATTCGTAAGTTTCCGTGTACATGTCGAGTCCGCGGCACAGAATACCTTCGGAGAGCAGGCCGCGAACATCCTCGCCCCACTGCCACAGGGTTGTGCGCATGCGCTCTTTGAGCTTTGAGCCTTCGGAATATGCGAGAAGCGCGTTTGTATCGAAATAACTGAAGAGCGTAGCATGCTCTTCATATATGAACGGGTAATATTTATCCATGCAGCCGATGTGCAGACCGCTCTGCAGCTTTTCGGCTTCACGCAGAAGGATCTCTTTAGCGGCAGGTGCTGCTTTGCCGCGCAGTGTCTTTGCGTGTTCGGTGATCTTTTTCGCAAGCAGCGTTACGCTGTCCGGTACAACTTCAACGGCGGGGGAGATCGTTACCGTATCGATTGGGTCGGTGCGGCGCTGCGTTTCGGGATCAAAATAGGAAATTGTATCGATCTCGTCGCCCCAGAATTCGATACGGACGGGGGAACCGCCGCCGGGGGAGAAGAAATCGACGATGCCGCCGCGGCGTGCAAACTGACCGGTACCGTCGATCTGGTCGGCACGCACGTAGCCGCAGCGTACGAGTGCTTTAACGGTTTCCTCTACGGTGATCTCCTGACCGGAACATAATTCCACCGTGCGCTCGCGGAGTTTTTCGGGCGGCAGTGTGTACTGCAGCGCGGCGTCGATCGTTGTGACGATGCAGCGGCACTTTCCGTTTTGCAGCAGTGTGAGTGCTTCGATGCGCTGGCGTTCGTATTCGTGAGAGCTGCCTTCGGTGTCGCGCAGGCTGAAATCTCTTAAGGGATAAAATACGGACGGTGTGCCCATCGCGTTCAGATCTTCCGTAAGGCGTGTTGCCTCAGCTTCGTCACCGGCTAAAAGCAGCACGGGTTTGGAAACGGCCGCGGAAAGTGCGTGCAGAACGGTCGCCTTGTGTACGGAAGAAAGTCCCGTTACGGCGGCCGGTGTTTTGCCGCGCTTTACGGCATTTTCGAGCGCTCTGTACTCGGGAACACGGGAAATGGCGTCCACTAAAAATTGCATACTCATAATAATAACCTTTCGGTGATCAGGAGTTGAAGCGGTTCATGGCACGGTCCGTCTGACCGTTTACAATGAGCTCTACGGCGTCGCATACATTTTTGGCTACGCCCTCGAGAAGCTTCAGCTCATCTTTTGTAAAGCGGGAGAGTACCCAATCGGCGAGGTCCCAGCCCTCCGGCTTATGACCGATACCGATCTTCATACGCGGGAATGTGTCGCTGCCGCTCAAATAGATGATGTTTTTCACGCCGTTCTGTCCGCCGTGGCTGCCTTTTGTGCGGATGCGTGTTTTGCCGACATCGAGCGAAATATCATCAAACAGAAGGAGCGTGCGCTCGGGCGGGATGTGGAAGAAGTTCATGGCTTCCGTAACGCTTTGTCCGCTTAAGTTCATAAAGGTGGAGGGCTTCAAAAGAATGACATTCTGACCGGCGATGCGGCACTTGCCGTAGAGACCTTTGAATTTGATGCGGCGTACCTCGCAGTTAAAGTGTTCTGCGACCGCGTCGAGCATCATGAAGCCGGCGTTATGGCGTGTGAGGTCGTATTTGCCGCCGGGGTTACCGAGACCGACGATGAGCCAATCCGCACCGCTCGGTGTATCGTTTTTTGAAAAAAGCTTCAGCATATTATCTTCCTTTCTCGTTTTGCAAGAGCGCTCGCTCTTTATCCGTGCACGCCAAAAGTGCGCAGATGACAGAGGGGCCCCCTGTGCAGCTGCGCTCGCATGCGTTATCTATTTACTCTTTCCTATATTATGCCACCGTATGCGGCGGTTTGCAAGGTGTTTTATCCCCTTTTTGCCGTGCATAACAGCACAAAAATTTGAGGCAAACGGCGCTTTTTTATTCTCTATGCAGAAATACACGGAAAAATTTGCAAAAACCCCGGTTTTATCAAAAAAAGGTATGGAAATTCCGAAAAAGATTTGCTATAATAGAGTGCGGCGAAACGGTGGGAAGGGATTCCTGCGTTTTGTACAACAGTAAATACTCGGAAAATTCCGATGTAAATTTTTAGGAGGTAGTTTCCAATGAGCAAAAAATACGTTTATTTGTTCAAAGAGGGCAACGCCAGCATGCGCGAGCTTCTCGGCGGTAAGGGTGCAAACCTGGCTGAGATGACATCTCTCGGTCTGCCGGTTCCTCAGGGCTTTACTGTTTCCACAGAGGCCTGCACACAGTACTATGAAGACGGCCGCCGTATCAACGACGATATCCAGGCTGAAATCATGGAGAACATCACCAAGATGGAAGAAATCACCGGCAAGAAGTTCGGCGATCTTGAGAACCCGCTTCTCGTTTCCGTCCGTTCCGGTGCTCGTGCTTCCATGCCCGGCATGATGGATACCATCCTTAACCTCGGTCTGAACGAAGATGTTGTTGAGGTTATGGCTAAGAAGTCCGGCAATCCGCGTTGGGCTTATGACTGCTACAGAAGATTTATCCAGATGTACTCCGACGTTGTTATGGAAGTCGGTAAGAAGTACTTCGAGGAACTCATCGATAAGATGAAGGAAGACCGCGGCGTTACACAGGACGTTGAGCTGACAGCTGAGGACCTTAAGGAACTCGCAGAGCAGTTCAAGGCTGAGTACAAGTCCAAGATCGGTCAGGACTTCCCGACTGATCCGAAGGAGCAGCTGATGGGCGCTGTTAAGGCTGTTTTCCGCTCCTGGGACAACCCGCGTGCTAACGTTTACCGCCGTGACAACGATATCCCGTACTCCTGGGGTACTGCTGTTAACGTTCAGGCAATGGCATTCGGTAACATGGGCGAAGACTGCGGCACAGGCGTTGCATTTACACGTGACCCGGCTACAGGCGAAAAGAAGCTCATGGGCGAGTTCCTGACAAACGCACAGGGCGAAGACGTTGTTGCAGGCGTTCGTACTCCGATGCCCATCGCAATGATGGAAGAAAAGTTCCCGGCTGCTTTTGCACAGTTCGTACAGGTTTGCGAGACTCTCGAAAACCACTATCATGATATGCAGGACATGGAGTTCACCGTTGAGAACGAGAAGCTCTACATGCTCCAGACACGTAACGGTAAGAGAACAGCACAGGCAGCTCTCCAGATCGCTGTTGACCTTGTTAAGGAAGGCCACAAGACAGAGGCTGAGGCTGTTGCTATGATCGACCCGAGAAACCTCGACACACTGCTCCACCCGCAGTTCGACGCTAAGGCTCTGAAGGCTGCTACTCCGATGGGCAAGGGCCTCGGTGCTTCCCCGGGCGCAGCTTGCGGTAAGGTTGTCTTCACAGCTGACGACGCAGTTGCATGGGCAGAAAAGGGCGAGAAGGTCGTTCTC
>JAZNMV010000247.1:0-2115 GCA_045579885.1 Acutalibacteraceae bacterium
TTCCTAAGACCGCTTGGCCTCCGACTTGGTAAGGGTCAGCTTTTCGCGCAGTGCATTTTCTTTCTTTGTTTCTGCTTCACGGACGAGCACATCCCGTTCGCGGCGTGCGGCTGCGGCATCTTCCAGATACCGGCGCTGTTCCTCGAGCTTTGTTTTTTCCGTCATCAGAACGGGGACCTGCTCGGCGGCGGCTGTAATCTCCGCAACATATTTTTCACCTGTCTCGATGCTCTTCAGTGCATCTGCGCGGGTCTGGTCTGCGGCGGCCAAATCATTTCGAAGTGCTTTTAAACGGCGGTCGAGAGCTGCAAGGCTTGTTTCGAGCTCGCTTTTTTCCGCACTCTGCTTTCTTTCCTGGCGAAGCGCTTCAAGCAGGCGTTCCGTTTCCATGCGTTTTTCCTGCAGAGCCTTAATACGGTCTTCCGTATGCGCAGTATCTGCCATCGCGATTTTCGCATTTTGAAGCTGCTTTGCGGTATTTTCCCGCAGCTGTTCAGCTGTGACTTTTTCTTTTTGGAGCTGTTCGAAGGCGAGCGCGTTTTTCAGCTGCTCCTGTGCAGCGGAGAGGCGCTTTGTTTCGTTTTTAAGCAGCTGTTCGGTTTCTTCCTTCTGTTTTTTGAGAAGATCGATCTGATCTAAAAGCTCCGGCAGATTTTTTGCACCGTGCTTTTCGAGCAGAGAGTTTAAAAGGGTTTCACTCTGCTGCCTTTTTACAGCGATCGACTTCTGGCGGTCGGAAAGCTTTAAGACAAGATTTTTCCAGTTTTCACAGGCGAAAAGTGTTTTTAAGATCTCGCCCTTATCCTTCGAGTTTGCACGCAGCAGGCGGAGAAAATCGCCCTGCGGCAGCACGATGACCTGAGAGAACTGCTCTGCGGTGAGATGCAGCAGATTCTGTGCAAATTCTGTTACGGTTTTGGCTGCACCGGAGACGATGAGTTCCCAGTTTTCACCGTTTTTGCGGTAACATTCGTGCCGGTCGTGCATATCGTAAACTTCGCTGCCGCGCTTCTTTTTCATGTAAAGCGCGCGGTAGAAACGGTACTGCTCCTCGCCGAGAGAGAACGTAAACGTGACTTCGGTGCGCTGTGTATTATCGGCAGTTAAAGAACGCATATCCGGGAAGCTGCGTCGGCCGCCCGTCGAGCGGTTATAAAGAGCAATGCACATGGCGTCGAGCAAGGTGGTCTTGCCGCCGCCGGTTGAGCCGGTAATGAGGAACAAACCGGCTTCGTTCAGTTTTTCAAAATCAATGGAGGTTCGGTCGAGGTACGGGCCGAACGCTTCGATCTGTAAGGAAATCGGTCTCATTCGGTGGCTCCCTCCATTTCCTGCATGATCTCTTTGAAGAGCTCAAGATCTTCGGGCAGAATTTCTGCGCCGCAGATATCGCGCATAAAGCCTGTGAAGACGGTGGTGTTATCCTGTTCACGCAGCGTCGAGGTCGGTTCCAGGTTGTTTTGCTGCGTAAACCACAGATTGCGCACACTCAAAATATTCGGGTAGTATGGGCGCAGGCGATCTGCCGGGCGGAATACCGGTACTTCATCCGTAAGCTCGATTTCAACATAGTCTTCCGTCGGTGTATCCATACCGCTCTGCAGTACATCCTCGAAGCTTCCGCTGATACGGCGTACATCGCGAAGCGGCACTATGGGCAGAAGCTCAAAAGTAAATCCGTCCTCAACATGTACAAGCGTCATGCTCTTTTTATGATGCGACTCGTCTACGGAGTATTTCAAGGGAGAGCCGGCATAGCGTGCAAAGTCTCCCGCGCGCTGTGCCGCGTGTAGGTGGCCGAGTGCCGTGTAGTCGAAGGCGGAAAAACAGTCGGTCGGAACATCGCCCGTGCCGCCGACAAAGGCTTGTACTTCGGAATCCGAAGTCTCGCTGCCTGCAGCAAAGCAGTGCGCGATCAAAATATGCTTTTTGTCGGGATCGAATTTCTCCTGCATACGGTCGATAACAGCGCGCATGCACGCTCCGCTGCCGCGCAGGGTGTCATCCTGAAAATAGCTGCGCACTTCGGCGTTATCAAAGTAGGGAAGCGCGAAAATCTGTGCATCGCCGATCACAATGGGTTCAAATGCGGCAGAGAGTGTTGTCACGATGTGG